>NZ_JBNDKT010000013.1:0-248627 GCF_050435685.1 Paraburkholderia sp. GAS448 | reverse complement strand
CACGAACACTTACGTCCTAAAATCACGTTTCCTCTAACGATCAATCATTCCGACAACCCGGTCTCTCCAGGCTCATTTCGGTATTGGAAAACTCTCATCCCATGGGCATTCGCCCATGCTTCCCGCGCAGCGCGAACAACTGGCGGCCGGTGCGAGCGTCCTGCTCCCCGGTCGCCAGGGCTGCTTCCCCCAGTTTTCACGGCTTCACCCGGATCGGCGCACCGAGCCCTCTTCCGTTCGGCACCTGAACTTTTTTCATCGCGACATCTACACCGCCCGGTTAAAAAGGGACGGCTATAGGTCATAATGTCCGCAAAAATCCCCAGCAAGGACCGATAGTGACCCAGGCCACGCTGCTAGCGCTGCTCAGACAGGCTCGCACCCGCTACACACAACGAGAAATCGCCGAACACGTCGGCAAGGACACCAAGACCGTCCGACGCTGGGAAAAGGCCGACACACCCTGCCCCGCCATGCTGGGACCCGCCCTTCGCGCGCTGCTCGCAACCGGCAACTCCGGCACTGGCGTCGGCGGCATCGCGGCGGCCCCCTCGCGTTTCCAGTTCATCGACCTGTTCGCCGGCATCGGCGGCATTCGCATGGGTTTCGAGGCACAAGGCGGCGAATGCGTCTTCACGAGCGAATGGAACGAATTCTCGAAGAAAACCTATTTGGAGAACTACGGCAGCCGCCATTCCTTCATCGGCGACATCGTCTCGTTTCCCGCCGACGACGTGCCGGCTCATGACATCCTGCTTGGCGGCTTCCCGTGCCAGCCGTTTTCGATTGCCGGGGTCAGCAAGAAAAACGCGCTCGGCCGGCCGCACGGCTTCGAGTGCACCACCCAGGGCACGCTATTCTTCGATGTCGCGCGGATTATCGCGGCGAAGCGCCCGGCGGCGTTTCTGCTCGAGAACGTAAAGAACCTGCTGTCGCACGACAAAGGCCGCACGTTCGACGTGATCCTGCAAACCCTGCGCGACGAACTCGGCTACGAAGTGCACTACCGGGTCGTCGATGGCCAACATTTCACGCCGCAGCATCGGGAGCGGATCATCATCGTCGGCTTTCGCGGCAAGTCGAATTTTTCGTGGGACGACCTGCGTCTGCCGACAGAAGGTCCGCGCCTTGGCTCGATCCTGCATCGGACGGACGGCAAGGAACCGGTACTCCCTTGGGACGGCGACCGCTTCTTCGATCACGCCGCGCGACGCATCCAGCCAAAGTACACCTTGACGCCGAAACTATGGGCTTATCTGCAGCACTACGCCGAGAAGCATCGTGCAGCAGGCAACGGTTTCGGCTTTGGCATGGCGTATCCGGACAGCGTCACCCGCACGCTGTCCGCGCGCTATCACAAGGACGGCAGCGAGATTCTTGTCCATCAGGGCAAAGGGCTGCGGCCGCGACGGCTCACACCGCGCGAATGCGCGCGTTTGATGGGCTTTCCGGACACGTTTCGGATTCCGGTCAGCGATACCCAGGCTTATCGCCAGTTCGGCAACAGCGTCGTGATGCCGGTGGTGCAGGAAGTCGCCCGCATCATGGCGCCACACGTGGAAGCGCTGCTTTCCGGCAGCGGCGCACTGGACGACACGCCGCAGGACGTCGCGCTGGTGGCCTGATGGTCGACGTCGTCGACGCGGCCACCCGCAGCCGGATGATGTCCGGCATTCGCGGCCGCAACACCAAACCGGAAATCCTGATCCGCAGCCTGCTGCATCGACGCGGGTTCCGCTTCCGTCTGGATGCCCGCGATCTGCCCGGCCGCCCCGACATCGTGTTGCCGCGCTATGGCGCTGTGGTCTTCGTGCATGGCTGCTTCTGGCACGGTCACGACTGTCATCTGTTCAAATGGCCGCAGACGCGCCCCGAGTTCTGGCGCGACAAGATCGGCCGCAACCGCAGCAACGACGAACGCGCACAGCTCGCACTTCACGCGGCGGGCTGGCGTGTCGCCGTGGTGTGGGAATGCGCCTTGCGCGGCGCGAACCGGGACGTCGACGGCGTCATCCAGCGTCTCGCCGACTGGCTGCAAGGCGACATCGATGCGCTCGACCTGCGGGGCTGACCGGTTTCGTCGTTGCACGCAGAAACGGCGCAGATTATTCGACGCCCGGTGCTAAACTCGATTGATAAACCGGCGTTCACCTGGGGCGTCCGCCCATCTTGAGACCATCTTTGAAGGAGACATCCGATGGCTGATTTCCGACTCTGGTCCGACGAGTTTCCCACCAACGGCTTCATGTCGAAGGCGCAGGAATACGACGACAAAGCATTCGGCGGCGCCGGCGAAAACATCTCGCCGGCGCTGCAGTGGGACGCGCCGCCGCCCGAAACCCAAAGCTTCGCGCTGACCGTCCACGATCCCGATGCGCCGACTGGCAGCGGCTTCTGGCACTGGGTCGTCGTCAACATTCCCGCCGACGCCCGCTCGCTGCCGCGCAACGCCGGCAAGGCCGACGGCAGCCTGCTGCCGCAAGGCGCGCTGCAGGTGCAAAACGACTACGGCACGGTCGGCTTCGGCGGCGCCGCGCCGCCGCGTGGCGACAGGACGCATCGCTATATTTTCCGTCTGCACGCGCTGAAGGTGTCGAATCTGCCGGTCAGCGCGGAGACCACCAACGCGGTTGCGCGCTTCATGACGCACCTGAACGAAATCGACTCGACGACGCACACGGGTCTGTACGAGCTCAAGTAACCGGACCTCCGGGTACAGGCTCAGATCGAAGCGAGGCAGGAAGACGATGCATCGTCTTCCTGCCTGATGCCTCAACGACCTCGGTGTGCGCCGGGCGCCCTCGCCTGCAAAGAAAAGTTAGAACGATGCGCGTACAACCTTCCTGTAAGGACGGTTCCGTACAATCGGGCGCTTCCTCATCCGCCCGATCCGTACCGATGGACGACGAACAAGGCTTGCCCTTGCCGCAACGCTACGGCGCCATTCTCGTCGTCGCGCTCGGCATCACGCTGGCCGTTCTCGATAGCGCGATCGCCAATGTCGCGCTGCCCACGATCGCGAGACATCTGCGCGCCAGCCCCGCCGGCTCGATCTGGGTCATCAACGCCTATCAGCTGGCGATCACCATCTCACTGCTGCCGCTCGCCTCGCTCGGCGACCGCATCGGCTATCGGCGCGTCTACCTCTCCGGCCTCATTCTCTTCACGGTCGCGTCGCTCGGTTGCGCGCTCGCCAATTCGTTACCGATGCTCGCACTCGCGCGCGTGATTCAGGGCTTCGGCGCGGCCGGGATCATGAGCGTCAACACCGCGCTCGTGCGCATGATCTATCCGCCCGATCATCTCGGACGGGGCATCTCGATCAACGCGATGGTCGTGGCGGTCTCGTCGGCCGTCGGACCGACGGTCGCGTCCGCCGTGCTGGCCGTCGCGTCGTGGCCCTGGCTCTTCGCGATCAACGTGCCGATCGGCATCGCGGCCGTTATCGGCGGCTTCAGGGCGTTGCCGCGCAACAAGCCGCACAACTCTCCCTACGACTATCTGAGCGCCGTCATGAACGCGTTCGTGTTCGGCCTGCTGATTTTTGCCGTCGACGGCCTCGGCCACGGGGAGCATCGCAGCTTCGTGATTGCAGAGTTTGTCGCTGCCGCGGTGATCGGCTACTTCTTCGTGCGGCGGCAGTTGACGCAGCCGGCGCCGCTCCTCCCCGTCGACCTGCTGCGGATTCCGGTCTTCTCACTGTCGATCGGCACATCGATCTGTTCGTTTGCCGCGCAGATGCTCGCGTTCGTCTCGTTGCCGTTCATGCTGCAGGACACACTCGGCTTCTCGCAGGTGCAAACCGGCCTGCTGATGACGCCATGGCCGTTCGTCATCATCTTCGCGGCGCCGCTTGCGGGAATATTGTCGGACCGCTATTCCGCCGGGATACTCGGCGGCATCGGCCTCGTCGTGATGACCTGCGGCCTGTTGCTGCTGGCCACGCTCGGCGCACACCACGAGCCGTTCGACATCGCCTGGCGCATGGCGCTATGCGGCGCGGGCTTTGGCCTCTTCCAGTCGCCGAACAACCGCGCGATACTCTCGTCCGCCCCGCGCGAACGCAGCGGCGGCGCGAGCGGCATGCTCGGCACAGCGCGGCTCACCGGCCAGACGCTCGGCGCCGCACTGGTCGCGCTCATCTTCGGCGTTGCGCCGCAACATGGACCCACGATCGCCCTGTACGTGGCAGCGGGCTTTTCGATTGTGGCGGCCATCGTCAGCATGATGCGCGTGGTGCAGCGCGGCACACCGGCTTCTGCCTGAAGCACGCAGTCCAAACCGCACGCGGTTGCTGATCGCGACAGCTTTGTTGCTGGCACTGTCGGTCATCGTGTTGTCGATCGGCGACTGTCACGGCACGCTCGACTGTCATGTGACGAACAACTCGTCCAGCTATTTCTGGCCGCCAGTACAAGGGCCATGCTTCACCGTTGGAATGTGGGCGTGGTACGCGTTCCGGTCGCATCTGACGGGCGCATCCAGCGTGACGTGGCGCACAGCGTGGCTGATTTTTTCGCTCGCCTCAGGCTTCGCGCTCGCGACGGCGGCGCCTGGTGTGTGGCTCGCGAAAGCACATGAACTCGCGCCGGTCTTTTCGAGGGCGTGTTCGGGCAGAGCGGCCGGGAGACGTCGCTCGTGCCTGTGCTCTTCGTCGCGACGGTGCTGGCGGTGCTCGCCGCGTCGTATGTGCTCTCACGCGTCTCCGACCGGATGATTCAGGGACGCGCGACGCGTCTATCGCGCAGCATCCTCGCACATGTCGACCGGCGCTTTCACCGGAGTGGCCGGGCATGACGATCTCGACGAGGTGCTCATGTTGTTGTGCACGGCGAGTCTCATCTGCTCAGGAAACCGGTCGATCAGCACGGCACCGGACTACGACAGGCCGCCCGCGTCCACCTTGACCCTGCGGGATGTGTTGCGCTCCAGTCTCATGTACAGGTTCGCCGTCACGATACCGAAGACGATGTGACTGAACAGGCTGGCCCCGTTGCGCGCTTCTGCGAACCACGGAAAAAACGCTGTCATGCCGTAGAAATTAATCAGGTAAACGGCTGCAGCGAAAGCGCCACCCGCCAGTGAAGCCATCCCCATGCTCGAGTCAAGGTTGAATGACGTCATGATCAGACCGAGGATAAGCGCCAATCCGATGGCAAGGGCAAAATGCACCACAAAGGCCGCGAGCACGATGCCAATTGAGAATGCTTGCGGCGATTGCAATGCGCCTCGTCCCAGAATGATCGCGGCGACCATGCGTGGGGGCTCCACCAGACTTCCGCCCGTCGTCAGTGCCATCAGGATAACCCCTAACGCCAGGAACACAGCGCCCGCGATGACGCCTGCCAGCACGGCTGCCCGCCAGTCGGGCTGGCTGAGTGTGAAATGATGGGAATCCATGTGAAGTTGCACAATTTCTCTCCCGATTGGTTTGGATAATTCATTCTAGTCCTCCAGTTCGCGAGACTGATAGCGCCGCATGGCTATCGCCACCCCGACGGACGATCCTCGTGTGGCCGGTGTGCGAAGCGGGTATAACACGCGGCTACCGTTCGGTCGCGCCCGGCGGGCCACGTCAGCAGTCTGCGGTTTCGCTGAAGGCAGCCAGATACTGGGCTTGGGGCGGTGCGTACGACGCCGTCGGCCGCATCCCGCGGCGCACTGTACGCGCGCCGGGCACCGCCATTGCTTCCAGCGAGACACCAGCGCAACCCGCGCCTCCCGCCTGAAACTTCCACCTGCAACGATGGCTGCCACGGACCCGACGGGTCACTAAAGACCCTGTCCGCCCGGCAAACGGCGCGTCGCTTTCCGGGTGCTTCTGTGCGGGCATATTTTTGCGGACCAAGTAGGGAGACGAAGGAAACATGCGGTGTCACTGCATCGACGATGCGCAATTGAAGGCCGCAGCCACGCACGCGTTGCCGACCATCAAACGTCACCTCCCGATGGCGCAGCAACTCGCTGGCGCAATGAAGGGTTCGCCATGAGTGCGATTCCGCTGCGGCCAGCCTATGAGGATTCCCTTATGCACATCACTTTTCCCGACGACCAGCCGGTCTTCGACGGCGCGAATCTGACAGTGCGCTCTACGGCGCGCGTCGACGGCGAGCCGGTTGAATGCGCAATTACCGCCGAGGCGCTGGGAGATCATTTCGGCGCCCATTGTGCGCTGGCATCCGCCTTAACGGCTGCTTTCGACAACGGCCGCAATCGTATCCGGCCGGTTTGCGCGAAAGCGATCACCCAGAACGGCGGCAAAGGCGTAGTGTTACATAGCGGGCTGTTCAGAGTGGACGGCATGGAACCCGATCGCGGCACCACGGGATAGTCCCGGCGCGTGCCACCGCATGCACCTGTGCCTCGGCGCGGGTGAGGTGGGGCGGCATAGTCTGCAACCGCTAGTCAACGATGGAAGGAGGCCACATGTCACTCATCGTCGCAGCACGCTTTACGACATTCCCCGCCGCTGAAGACGCGGCGCAACGGCTCTTCAATGCCGGTTTCGTCGAGGAAGACGTCACACTGTTTTTCGTCAATCCGCCCGGCCAGCACGCAGGCGATTTCAACACCGACGCAAACGCGAGGGAGGCGCCGAGGGGTGCCGAGATAGGCGTCACGATTGGCGCAGTAGTTGGCGCCATGGTCGGCGTCGGGATTTTCGCAGCGTTTTCGGCGCCGGTTATCGTGACGCTGATCGCGGCCGGGGTGAGTGCGTATGTCGGTTCATTGGTCGGCGCGATGCAGCGCATGCGTGAAGCCGGCAACGAAGAAACCCGTGATTCCGGCGTGCTGGTGGCCGTCCACGTGTCGCCGGACAGCCAGTTGGACGCCGCACGGGTGCTGCGCGATGCGGGAGGCGCGGCGATCGAACGCGCGACCGGCCGCTGGCAACAAGGGCGGTGGGCCGACTTCGATCCGCTCAGGCCGCCTGTGCCGCTCAACGAATTCAGTGAGAAGCACGCCTGATTTGAAGGTGTTTTTCGCTGAGATTTTCAGCGAGCCAGGAAACAAACACGGCCCGGCATTTGTCGGGTCGTTTTGTATTCAGAGCGGTGCGTTCCAGGCACGCTCCATGCAGATAGATCCATGAACCCCGCTGCTGCGTGAAAGTATGCGGCTGGCGCTCTGACGGGCGCCACAACAACTGGGAAACAGGCCCCGAGCGTCGCGCGACGATGGGCATTGCCGATTCGCTGGTGCGCGTCTCGGTCGGCATTGAAGACGAAGCCGGCCTGCTGAATGATTTCACCTTGGCGCTGGACGCAACGGCCGTCGCCTGAGGAACGGTCGGCGCAGGGGTCAGTGGAAGAAGAGTTCCCGCATGCCGAAGGTGTGATTGGCTTCGGCAGCCATCAGCACCAGCAGCACCAGCAGGCACAGGGGCGGTATCAGGATGGCGTACACCAGCGCCAGCCGCTCCCACATCATGTGCATGAAAATCGACACGATCAGCCCGGCCTTGGCGATCATGAGCACGACGATCAGCGTCCAGCGCAGCAGGCCCTGCACGTGGAAGTAATCCACCATGTACGACATCGTGCTCAGTACGAACAGCAGGCCCCAGATCTTCAGGTAGATGCCGATCGGATGCTGCTGGCCGTGCGCGGCGTCGGGCCGATGGGCGGCATCAGTGTGGTCCATGGTCTGCCTCACCACAAATAGAACAGCGCAAAGATGAACACCCACACCAGGTCAACGAAGTGCCAGTACAAGCCGGCAATCTCGACGATCTGGAAGTTGCCGTGCTCCGTGAACCCCGGCTGCAGGATCTTGCGTGCGATCAGCAGCAGGTAGATCACACCGCAGGTCACGTGAAAGCCGTGGAACCCCGTGATCATGAAGAAGCACGCGCCAAACTGCGCCGCGCCCATCGGGTTGCCCCAGGGGCGGATACCTTCATGGACGATCAGCTTGGTCCATTCGAAGGCCTGCATCGACACGAAGGTCGCGCCCAGCAGCGCGGTCGCCAGCAACAGTGCGGCGGCGCGCTTTGCGTTGCGCCGGTAGCCAAAGTTGACAGCCATCGCCATGGTGCCGCTGCTGGTGATCAGGGTGAACGTCATGATGGCGATCAGCAGCAAGGGCACATCCACGCCGCCCACAGTGAGCCCGAACACCTTGGAAGGGTCAGGCCACGGCACCGTGGTCGACATGCGCACCGTCATGTAGCCGATCAGGAAGCTGCTGAAGATGAAGGTGTCCGACAGCAGGAAGATCCACATCATCGCCTTGCCCCACGGCACCTTGAAGGCTTCGCGGTCGGCCGACCAGTCCGTGACGATGCCGCGCCAGCCGTCAGGTCCGGCGTCGGCGGGCGTGGTGGCAGCGGATTCGGTGGGGAGCGTGGGCGTGGTCATGGCGCGGCTCCATACAGCGGCCCGCAGATGGCGGCGACCAACCCAGGGGTGATCCACCACATCGCCGCCAGCAGCACGAGCCAGACAGCCAGCAGGAAATGCCAGTAGATGGCGCACAGCGAGATGGCGCGCTGGGTTCTGAAGGGGTCCCCGCGCTGGAGACGCGCGATCGTCACCGCCCAGGCCACCAGCCCGCCCAGCACATGCAACCCGTGCAGGCCGGTGAGCAGGTAGAGGAAGCTATTGGAAGGATTGGCGGTGACGGTCTGCCCGGCCGCCGACAGCATGCGCCAGGCGGTCAGTTGTCCGATCACGAACACGGCCGCCAGCACACCGCTGGACACCAGCCACGCCGCGCGGTGTAAGGAGGTCAGTTGCCGGGCACGCTGCATGGCAATGCTTGCCAGCACCAGCGCGCCGGTGTTCCACCACAACAGCGCCGGATGCGGGATCGGCTGCCAGTCGGGCTCGCGCATGCGCATTGCATAGGCGAACAGCAGCAGTGAAAACAATGTCGTTGCCACCGCCATGAAGACGATCAGGCCGATGCGGCTCGCATTCGGCAAGACAGGTGGCGCGTCAGGAACGAAGGAGCGGTGCAGTGTGGTCATTCGCGTGCCTCGCCGGGTTCAAGCGTCGGGTGGGCCGGTTCAGGCGCCGTCGCAGGCGGCTGGTTTTGCGGGACGAAGTCTTCCTCGTGCCCCGGCGGACTGTATTCGTACGCCCAGCGGTAGACGACGGGCAGTGCGGCGCCCCAGTTGCCGTGCACTGGCGGCGTTTGCGGCGTCTGCCATTCCAGCGTGGTGGCCCGCCAGGGGTTACTGTCGGCACGCTTGCCGCGCACGAGGCTCCACGCCAGGTTGTACAGGAACAGCAACTGCGCCGTCGCAACGAACAGCGCAACGACGGTGATGAACGTGTTGAGCGTCTGCGCCGAATGTGGAATGAAGCTGTAGCCCTCATACGCGTAATACCGCCGCGGCATGCCCAGGATGCCGAGATAGTGCATCGGGAAGTAGATCGCATAGGTGCCGAGGAAGGTAACCCAGAAGTGCACGTGCCCGAGCGTGTCGTTGAGCATGCGTCCCGTCACCTTCGGATACCAGTGATACATGCCGCCAAACACCACCAGGATCGGCGACACGGCCATCACCATATGGAAGTGCGCCACCACGAAGTACGTGTTCGACAGCGGAATGTCCACGCTCACGTTGCCGAGGTAGAGCCCGGTCAGCCCACCCAGGACGAAGGTGCTGATGAAGCCGATGGCAAACAGCATCGGCACGGTCAGGTGGATATCGCCGCGCCACAGCGTCAGCACCCAGTTGTAGACCTTGAGGGCGGTCGGGATGGCGATGATGAGCGTGGTGGTGGCAAAGAAGAAGCCGAAGTACGGATTCATGCCGGCGATGAACATGTGGTGCGCCCAGACCACGAAGCTCAGCGCACCGATGATGATGATGGCCCACACCATCATCTTGTGGCCGAAGAGGCTCTTGCGCGCGTGCGTGCTGATGAGGTCCGACACGATGCCAAAGGCCGGCAGCGCGACGATGTAGACCTCCGGATGCCCGAAGAACCAGAACAGGTGCTGGAACAGCAGCGGGCTGCCGCCGGCATGCTTGAGCGTCTGCCCCATCGACACCACGGCCGGTATGAAGAAGCTGGTGCCGAGTGTCTTGTCGAGCAGCATCATCACCGCCGACACGAACAGCGCCGGAAACGCCAGCAGCGCCAGGATGGTCGCCACGAAGATGCCCCACACCGTAAGCGGCATGCGCATGAGCGTCATGCCGCGCGTGCGCGCCTGCAGCGTGGTGGTGACGTAATTCAAGCCGCCCATCGTTGTCGCGACGATGAAGATCGCCAGCGACACCAGCATCAACACGATGCCCCATTCCACGCCCGGCGTGCCCGGCAGGATGGCCTGGGGTGGATACAGCGTCCAGCCCGCGCCGGTCGGCCCGCCTGGCACGAAGAAGCTCGCCATCAGCACGAGCACGGCCAGCAGGTAGACCCAGTAGCTCAGCATGTTGAGAAACGGGAACACCATGTCGCGGGCGCCCAGCATCAGCGGGATCAGGTAGTTGCCGAAGCCGCCCAGAAACAGCGCCGTCAGCAGGTAGATCACCATGATCATCCCGTGCATGGTGACGAACTGGTAGTAGTGGTTGGCGTCGATGAAACTGAACTTGCCCGGAAAGCCGAGCTGCAACCGCATCAGGTCCGACAACACAAGGCCGACCAGGCCGACGGAGATGGCCGTCAGCGAATACTGCACTGCGATGACCTTGTGGTCCTGGCTCCAGACATAGCGGGTCCAGAAGCTTTGCGGGAGGTGGTCGGTGTGTGCGTAGGGCATTGCGTCTGCTCCGCTAGGGTTGGGCTGCGCTGCTGGCGGCCGGGCCGCCTTGCGCTTCGATGTAGGTCACCAGCGCGGTCAGCTCCTGCTCGCTCAGGTCGAAGGTCGGCATGATGGGTGAGAAGCCCTTCACGACGCGAGCCTTCGGGTCGCGGATGAAGGCGCGCAGATAGGCTTCGTCCACCTTCGCGGTGCTGCCGTCGGCCATCGTTTCGGTCTTGCCGTACAGGCCCTTCCAGGTGGGGCCCACGCGCGGACTGCCGTCCACGGTATGGCAGGCGAAGCAGCCCTTGGCCTCTGCGAGCGTCTTGCCCTGGTCAGCGAGCGCGTGGGCGCTGCCGCCTGCAGCGGCGGGTGCGGCCTGCACCCTGGCCTGCTGCCGCTGCGCGAACGTGCTCTGCTGCGCCAGCCAGCGCGAGAACGATGCTTCGTCTTCCACCACCACCACGCCGCGCATGTTGGCGTGACCGATACCGCAAAGCTGCGCGCACAGGATGTCGTAACGCCCTGCCTTGGTCGGCGTGAACCAGAAGGTGGTCACCATGCCGGGCACTATGTTCATGCGCGCACGGAACGGCGGTACGTAGAAGTCGTGCAGCACGTCGCGCGACCGTGTCAGGACCTGGATCGGCCGGTTGAGCGGCAGGTGCACCTCGGGCGTCTCGATCAGGTAGTTGTCACGGCCGTTGGGGTCGCCGGGGTTCATGCCGAAGGGGTTGTCGTTGCTGATGTAGCGCACGTCCGTCGTGCCCAGCTTGCCACCGGGGCCGGCAAACCGGAAGCGCCATTGCCATTGCTGGGCGAGCACTTCCATCCGCAGCACGTTGGGCGGCGGCCGTATGTAGTCCGCGTAGACGAAGAGCCCCGGTGCCAGCAACGCTGCCACGCCGACAGAGGTCAGGCCGATCAGCCACCATTCCAGCCGCTTGTTGTGCGGCTCGTAAGCAGCGCGATGACCCCTGCGGTGGCGGTAGCGCACCAGTGCGATCACCATGAACAGGTTGATCGCGATGAAGAGCGCGCCGGTAATGACGATCGTGATCGTCAGCATGTCGTCCATGCGCACCCAGTTCGAGGCGATCGGCGTGATCCACCAGGGGCTGGCAAAGTGAAACCCCACCGCCAATACGATGATCAGGCTCAGGGCAATCGCAAGCGCCATAGGCCACCTCACTGCGTGTCACTCGCTGGAGCCGCTAACAAAAAAGCTCCTGGCGTCGTTGTGCCGCCTTGCCGCACTTCGTACTGTCTGCGCCGGCACGTCTGCCAGGACCGCTTCGCTGAGCGTTGTAAGCGGCTCTAAAGCAAAGGTAGTCCTCTCCTGTGCATCGTGCAAGGCAGCTCAAGGGGGAAGCGCGCCCCATATACGGATCGCGCGAGTGGAGGAGTCACTTGCTGCGATGCAATGCAAAACGGCCGCCTCCATCGCCCCGGCCAGTGAACCCTATCGCGACTGGACTCGCTGCGCTCGAAGCGCTTCCAGGCAGTGGCATCGGCCGAGGCCTTCGCGCCGATGCAACCGTGACGATTGAGGATCGAAGTGACCGTGCTGGATGCGGGTACGTCGCCAAGCCTCAAATCTCAAGTTTCAGCTGGTCCGAAACTTCCGGGGCAGGTCACCTACGCCCTCTGATTGCCTGCGGCAGGCGTACGATAAACAGCATCGACCCCGTTGGGGGAATGCTTGATTGATGGAGAGCCGACATGAGACGTCTTTATTTCCTCGTACCTGACACGACGACGGCGAAGGCGATCGTAGACGACTTGCTGCGGGCGCAAATCACATGGCGACATATCCATGTCCTCGCGAATGACAGTGTCACACTCGAACGGTTACCCGAGGCATCCTTGCTGCAAAGCAGCGACGTCGTGCACGCGCTCGAACGCGGCGTGGCGCTCGGCGGTGCGACCGGCGCGCTTCTCGGCCTCGTGGCGCTGGTGTATCCTCCCGCGGAGCTCGCCATTGCGGGCGGAGCCGTCGTCGCATTGACGTTGGCAGGGGCCGGCTTCGGGGCCTGGACGGCCTCGATGATCGGCGTCGACGAACCGAATCCACGACTCGAGCGCTTTCGTGGCGCCATACGTGACGGCCAGCTCCTGATCATGGCCGACGTGCCTGGATCGCGCGAACATGAGATCGAGCAGATGGTCGCGCAGCATTTTCCGAAGGCCGATCTCGAAGGCGCGGAGCCCACGACACCGATCTTCCCCTGAGAAGCAGTCGAGACGAGCCATCGGCGCCCCTTTGGGCCGACTGCAGCCGATTGCAGAAAGGAAGAGGCCGGCCATCTATGCCGAACGCGTGAGGCAGTGATCGGCCCATGAGGGGTCATCTGTCGGCACCATTCTCCGGACGCTCAGGAGGCGGCTCCACAACAGCAAGCGGCCTTCGATTCGCGACACATCATCGGCCATGGAAGATCCGCGATAAGGCGGCTGCTCCAGTGGCAGTCCGTGGCGGCCACTCCATGGAAAGTAGTCCTCAGTTGGGCAGTTGCCTTATCCCCTGACAGGTGAGCAGCGTCGCATGAAATACGAGGAAGCGCATGTCTGCCTTCTGGAGTTCAGGCTCCGACTCCAGATAGCGATCCGCGATGGTTTTCAACAGATCGGGAGTCGGTCGCAAACGCTCAAAGCAGTGTTCGAATATGTCTACGAACGGCGAGTGGAACAAAATGCCGTCAATAACACCTGAAACGTAGCCCAGTTGCTCGTCTGGCGACATCCGCAAATAGTCACTGCCCTTAAACAGGGCGTGCCCTGGATGCGTGTCGGATGGCTGACCGCTGCCCTGTGCAATAACGGCGGCAGGTGCGATCGCCAGCGCCGCCATGACAAGCAGCTTTCTCATTGGTCCCTCGACTCGTTGTGATTGGTTTGGCTCGATTGTAGCGTCCGAACCAGTGCCAAGGTCCTGTTGACAATGAAAGCTCACCGACTGTAACGACGCCAGCATTTTCTCGCAAGCGGACGCCCGTCCTGACAATGACGGGCGCATTAGCCGACGGCCTTCCCCCGCCGCTTACCCATGCGGGTGCGCGGACATGGTGCTGCACGAATTTCGCCGAGACGGCGTGCTCGTGGCCGTTCACGTTTCGGCGGATGACCAGCTCGACGCGCCGGCCACGCTGCGCGACGCCGGCGCGGCCGAGATCGAACGCGCATCCGGCCGCTGGCAACAGGGACGCTGGGCCGACTTCGATCCGACGAAGACGCCAGAGCCCATCACCGGGCTGACCCAGCAGCACACCTGAACACCGGCGCTCCAGCACACGCGGGCAGGTGCGAAAAAAACGGCGGCCACGAGGGCCGCCGCGAAGATCATTTTGCGCGGGTTCCGCGCAGTGGACGCCGGCTTTCTACGTCGCCGTCGCGTCCGCGAGCTTTACCGCCTTTGCCGTCACCGACGACGCCGCCGCCACGTTGCGCAGATCCGCGAGGAAGTTGTCGCGCCACACAGACAGGTTGTTCTCGCGCAGCGCGGCCATCATGTCCGCGTGACGCGCCTGCCGTTCCGCGAGCGGCATCGATAGCGCACGCTCCAGCGCCTCGGCCATCTGCGACAGATCGAACGGATTCACGACCAGCGCGCCCGGCAACTGCTCGGCCGCGCCGGCGAACTGCGACAGCACGAGCACGCCCGGATCGGCCGGGTCCTGCGAAGCCACGTATTCCTTCGCGACAAGGTTCATCCCATCGCGCAGCGGCGTCACGTATCCAACCTGCGACTGGCGGAACAGCGCCATCAGCAGATTGCGTTCGTACTTGCGGTTCAGATACTGGATCGGCGTCCAGTCGAGTTGCGCGAAGCGGCCGTTGATCCGTCCGGCTTCCCCTTCGAGGGTCTGCCGGATGCGTTGATAGGTGGCGACATCGGCGCGCGTCGGCGGCGCGATCTGCACCAGCGACACACGGCCGTGCCAGCCCGGCGCGTTCAGCAGCAGCCGCTCGAACGCCTGGAAGCGCTCGACAAGCCCCTTCGAGTAGTCGAGCCGGTCGACGCTCATGATCAGCTTGCGGCCGCGCATGCCGTCGCGCAGGCTGCGCACCGGCTTGCGGTCGATGAACTGCTCGGCTGCTCTCGCGATGGCGTCCGGATAGATGCCGATCGGATAGGCGGCGACCTTCAGGAAGCGGTCATAGGCGTGCAGCATGCCGTCTTCGCTCGATGCTCCGTGCCGCCCGCGTTCGATGTAGTCCACAAACGACTGGCGGTCCGCCTCCGTCTGGAACCCGACCACGTCGAAGCTGCACATGCACTTGACGAGTTCTTCGTGCGGCGGCACGGTGCGCAGCACTTCGGGAACCGGAAACGGGATGTGCAGGAAGAAACCGATGGGATTCTTCACGCCGAGGTCGCGCAGGCACCGTGCAAACGGCAGCAGATGGTAGTCGTGAACCCAGATGATGTCGCCCGGCTCCAGCAACGCCTTGAGCTGCCTGGCAAGCGTCACGTTGACGCGCAGATAGCCGGAATACTCCTGCCTGTCGTAGCGCGACAGATCATTGCGATAGTGGAAGGTCGGCCACAGCGTGGTGTTGGAAAAGCCGCGGTAGTACTGGTCATAGTCGCGTTTCGTGAGGCCCACGGTGGCGTACGTCACGTTGCCCTGCTTTTCGATGACGGGCGCCGACGGTTCGCCGACGATCTCGCCACTCCAGCCGAACCACACACCACCGGTTTCCTTCAGCGCGTCCAGCACGCCGATCGCCAGACCACCGGCGGCCGGACGGCCTTCCTGGGTCGGTGCGACACGATTCGATACCACGATCAATCTGCTCATTCGGCTCCACCTCATTCAGTTATGCATTGCATGCGGGGACATTCAGCGCCCCGAGTAACGCAAGTCGCGTGCCGCATTGCAAAAAAGACAGCAATAAAAATGGTTGAAAATGTGACAAACGAACAAAACCGCGCCGCGCAATCTGCGCCGCGTAGAGATTTTTTTCAACCCCTTCCGTGCTTGTGGAGCGCTCAGGCGTCCTGTTCAGAACCGAGATCGCGCTGGTACTCAAGGCCTTCGGGACGGGCGCCGCCCTGGTTGTGGTCACCGTCGGGCGGGGCGTGAGGCGCTGGCCGGTTCTGTGCCGCCGGATCGACGGCAGGAGGTGGGCTCCCCACTCCGCTTGCTGGGCGCGAATCGCGCTTCGAATGGCGGGCGGAACGCCGCAATGCAGGGTGTCTCATGTCGATGCCTCCAACGGAAGGCCGCCACCGAAGCGGTGGCACTCAAAAATAGTCTAGAGCGCTGGACCGTAAATTGCCGGTAAAAACGTGGTCCATCTTGTAACAAGTACATTAAAAGCTGGACGCGCTGGAGTGCGCCTCACGACACGGCGCGAGCGGACACAAACGTGAGGCGTCTGATTCGGTTGCGGCGGAGGATCGCCGATCGGCGGAGTCTCCGGTTCCGGAGGTTCGCGCATCGGGTCTGGAACCGGATCGGGCTGACCGGGTGGGTCGGGCTCAGGCGGCTCGTGCGGTGTCGGCGGCTCGGTAGGTTCTGGCCGATGTGCAAAAAGCGACCCCGCATCGGATGTCACGAATGCATAGGGTTGTGGCATGAAAGGCTCCTCGTACAAGATTTCACCGTTTCAGGCAAGCCATATGCCGCTGCAAAAAAACGGGCCATCACGCACACGATAGCCCGCTTCTTCGACTCGAGCATCGCTCTGCCTTAGACGCCGGCATCGCCCAACGCGCGAGACTCATCGTCTGCTTCGCCATCGGCGGTCCGGTTTGCGTCGTTGCCGTATTCGACGAGGCGGTTATACAAGGTCTTCAGGCTGATGCCGAGAATCTCCGCCGCGCGCGTCTTCACGCCGCCGCACTGCTCCAGCGTCGCGAGAATCAGCTGACGGTCGGCCTCGGCGAGCGACGTGCCGAACGGAATCGTGACCGCCGCTCCCACCGCCGGCTTCGACAGCGAAATCTGCAACGGTACCGTCGCGGTGCAGTCCGAATCGGTGCCGGACATGATGTGCGCACGCTGCACGTAGTTCTTCAGTTCACGCACATTGCCCGGCCACGGATACGAAAGCAGCATGTCTTTCACGGTCTGCGGGAAATGCTTCTTCGTGCTGTGACGCTCGTTGAGTTCGTCGAGGAATGCCTGCGCCAGCAGTTCCACGTCTTTGCCGCGCTCGCGCAACGGCGGCAGGCTGATCGGGAATACGTTCAGACGGTGGTACAGGTCAAGACGCAGCTTGCCTTCCAGCACGGCCTGCTCCGGATCGCGATTCGTCGCGGCGATCAGGCGCACGTCGGTTTCCATCTCCTTCGTCGTGCCGACGCGCATGAACATGCCCGTTTCCAGCACGCGCAGCAGCTTGACCTGCAACTCGATCGGCATTTCGGTGATTTCATCAAGGAACAGCGTGCCGCCGTTCGCGCGCTCGAAATAGCCCTTGTGCTGACGATCCGCGCCCGTGAACGAGCCGCGCTCATGACCGAACATTTCCGACTCGATCAGATTGGGCGAGATCGCGCCGCAATTCACCGCGAGGAAGGCGTGCTTGCGACGCAGGCTCAACTGGTGCACGGTCTGCGCGGCGACTTCCTTGCCCGTGCCCGATTCGCCGACCAGCATGACGGAAGCAGCCGTCGGCGCCACGCGGCTGATCTGGTCGTAGACCTCCTGCATGACCGGCGAATTGCCGAGCATCAAACCGAAACGGCCCATCCGCCGCAGTTCGCCACGCAGCGTGCCAATCTCCGCCTTCAGGTCGCCCGCGCGCGGCAGACGGTTCAGGATCGCCTTCACGCGCTGCATGTTGATCGGCTTCACGAGGTAGTCGGTCGCGCCCATCTTCAGCGCGTTGACAGCCGACTCGACCGTCGCATGGCCGGTGATGACGATGACCTCGACGCCCGATTGCGGATCGAGATCTTCGAACAGGTCGACCCCGCTGCCGTCTGGCAGCTTGAGGTCGGTGAAAATGACGTCCGGCGTTTGCCGGACCAGCTGGATGCGGGCTTCGCGCAGATCGCCAGCCGTGACCGTGGTCAGGCCATCCTCGGCGATGATGGTGGCGAGCGCCTCGCGGGTACCAGGATCGTCGTCGACAATCAATACGTGTGGCATCTCGTCTCGAAGGCTTTAAAAGCGTTAGGGAATCGTGCGGCGAGCGCACGGCAGACGACCCGGAGGCAAGCGGCCAGTCGCGGCACGGGCTGGCGCAATGCGACATCGGCACACGCCAACCTGTTCATCCGGGCCGGCAGATCCGCCCGATTCAGTTCATATGACTTTGCTCGTCGACGTAACGCATCGACGTAAATCACCGACGCAACAACGGGCGTATGAGGTGTGAAAAAGACAGCGTTGCTGGTTTTCCACTACAAAGTCATTACAGTAAATCGACTACATCTTATTGCGATAGGGCGCATCGGCGCCAGTCCCGGCTGACCGCCTGAAACGGCCATGGCCGGGGCGGTCTGTCAGCCGGCCAGCTATGTGGTCAGCTATGCGGGAAAGGCCAGGCGTCGCCGGATCCGCCAGGGTGGGCTGAACCGTTCGCGCTGCCGCCTGCATTGCCGTTCGCGCTGGCAGCGCCGAGCGCAGGCGGTGTCGCCCCCACCTGCATGCCCGGCGCCGTCTGTGTCGTGGCCGCAACCGCGCCGCCTTCGCCTTCCCAGCGGTTCAGATCGCGATTCAGGTAGGTCTGGGACGCGCGATGACGCTGCGCCCAGCGCCACGCGAGTACACCGCCTACGGCCACCAATGCACCGAAAATGCCAATTCTTGGTCGTGCCATGTCGAACTCCTCATTAGCGCGAAACGGGATGTGAGGACTCAGCGTGCAGCCAGCACACCCAGCAAAAAGCCAATCCCGGCGGCAATGCCTACCGCCTGCCAGGGGTTGTCGCGTACATAGCGATCGGTGTTGTCGGCAGCGACGCGATAGCGCTGCCTGGCTACGGACTGTGCATCGCCAAGCGCCGACTGCAGCGTATCGACGTGCGCGCGCAGACGTTCGCGTAGCGCGTCGACGCCCTCTCCCGGTACGGTGGAGGCGAGCCGCAACATTTCTTCCGAGTCCGTCAAAAGGACCCTGAGGTCCTCAACGATCTTCTGCTTGCCCAGTGCAAGCTGTACCGTGGTCTCGTTCATCTTCAAGAACTCCCTCCGTTCTGTTCAGGAATGCGTTATGCAGTGCAACGTCGTGATGCACTGCGGGCAAAAGGTTCATGTAGCAATCCGCGAGCCCGCTCTTTCATGTCGATCCATTTGAGCACGGTGAGTTCCGGCGGTAACGACGGTAGCGCGGCAGCGCGCGTGAACACGTAAGGATCCGGTCGATATTGCCGATTGTGCGCCAGAAACCTGTCGTTCATACCGCTCAGGGTTCGCGCATCGACGATCCTCGATTGCGAGCCGCGAGCGACGCCCCAACATGCGCTCAGCACATTGCGGTGACCCGCGTGCGAGTGGTTAAATCGTATTTGTGAGATTACGAATCGATGCAGGCTCACGATTCGCCACGAGCCTGCGCCGCTACAACGAAGAACGTTTGCAGGACACCCTATATATGGCGTCAATCGGTCTGGACTCGCCGGCCGTCGTCGCAGGTGACGGCGCGTCGGCGCAGACGAAACAGCGCATCGCGGGCGAGGTTGCGGGACTGAAGTCGTACGGCCTGCTGTACGGCTCGTCGCCGGTGATGCTGGAGCTTTACGAACAGATTGAGCGCGTCGCGGCCACCGACGCAACCGCATTGATCATCGGCGAATCCGGCACTGGCAAGGAACTGATCGCCCGAACCATTCACGAGCACAGTGCACGTCGTGAGGCGCCCTTCATCGCCGTCAATTGCGGCGCGATTCCTGACGAGCTGATCGAAGCCGAACTCTTCGGTCACGAGAAAGGCAGCTTTACCGGCGCCGTGCAGGGCCGCGTCGGCTATTTCGAGCACGCGAACGGCGGCACGCTGTTTCTCGACGAAGTCACCGAGATGGCGCCCGTGCGCCAGGTGAAGCTGCTGCGTGCGCTCGAAACCGGCACGTTCTTTCGCGTCGGCGGCACGGAACTGATTCATGGCGACGTGCGCGTGGTCGCGGCGACCAACCGCGACCCCGTCGTCGCGATGAAGGAAAACGGTCTGCGCGAGGACCTGATGTACCGGCTCGCAGTGTTTCCGCTTCGCGCCCCGCCGCTGCGCGAACGCGACAACGATCGCGAACTGCTTGCGCAGCATTTCCTCGCGTCGATGAATCAGCAGGAAGGGACGAACAAGACGTTCAGCAAACGCGCGATCGAAACGCTACGAACCTGGTCGTGGCCCGGCAACGTGCGCGAACTGAAGAATGCGGTGTATCGGGCATTCATCCTCGCGGAGAAGACAGTCGAACTGCCGCATCCGCACGTTGCGTCGCGCGTGAAGAAGCCGGTCACACAGGGCGATTCGATGAGTGTATGGATTGGTACGCCGCTCGCCGACGCGCAGAAACAGATCATCCTCGGCACACTGAAGTATTGCGGCGGCGACAAGCGGCGCGCAGCGAAGACGCTCGGCGTGAGCCTGAAGACGCTTTACAACCGCCTTGGCGCGTACGGCAGCGAAGACGATGCGCAAGTCGACGAAGAATAGCCGGGGCAGGCCGGCGGGTCCTGTCGGCAATGTCCCGTCGCCCTGCTACGCAAGGGCCGCGCACGCGGCAGTTTCGCGAATGGTTCAAGTTCTCATGCAGTGCGAAGCAGTGCGCTTTGGCAGAAAGCCACGCCACGCGCAGCATATTTTGCAATTCTTTGCACTTTCCCACTGCCAATTACAAATCGCATCCTGCACAATGCTGCGGCGTGAAACGACGCATTCGAGCGTCGTGTGACCGCCACCTGAACACGAGGCATCAAGCCCCGGCAGGCAGCGCATGCAGGAGCAAGACAGGGAAATGCAAAACAAGAATCAACGGGCCAGTTGCGCCCTGCGTCCGGGCATCACGATGCGCGCGACGCTTGCTGTCGCCCTGGCGGCGACGTTGAGCGGATGCAGTTCGCTCTACTCGGAAGGCGCGGCCACCACGGCGGGCATCGCGGGTGCAGCGATCGCCGGACAGGTCACCAATAATGCAGCGGTCGCAACCGGTATCGGCCTTGGCGTCGTCGCCGCGGCGCGGGCCGGCGTCCAATATTCGCAACGCGTGGTCCATCGCGACACCCAGGACCGCATTGCCCAGGCCGCCGGCCCGCTCGAGGTGGGCGGCGTCGCACCGTGGAGCGTCACGCACTCTGTGCCGATCGAAGACGACGAACATGGTCGTGTCACGGTCAGCCGTACGATCAGCAGCGGCGCGCTCGACTGCAAGGAGATCGTTTTCTCCGTCGACACGAAAGCCACGCCGAACGTCCCGGCAAGCAGCGCGTTTTACGTGGCGTCGGTCTGCCGCGACGGCAACGCGTGGAAATGGGCCTCGGCCGAACCGGCCACCGAACGCTGGGGTGCGCTGCAATGAGCGGCCGGCGAGGCGCAAGACTGCTCGTAGCCGGCGTGCTCTGCGCGAGCACCAGCATCCTGATGAGCGGCTGTGCGTCGGTCGGCGCGGCGAGCGGCGCGGCGGCCGGCGTCGCGACCGGTCTCGTCACGGCGAACCCGGCGGTCGGCATCGGCGTCGGTATCGCGGTGCAGGCCGCCACCGATGCAACCGTGAAGCGCTACATGCGCGAGATGCACGGCGACCAGCAAAACCTGATTGCCGCGCTCGCAGGCGAGATGGCAGTCGGTGAAACGCGGCCGTGGAACGTGAAGCATTCGCTACCGATCGAGAACGGCCACGGCCAGGTGCGCGTGACACGGGCGTTCGCATCGGCGCTCGCGATCTGCAAGGACTTCGTCTTCTCTGTTCAGGATGGCGACGACCCGGGCGCGCACGAAGCGTGGTTCACCGGCAGCGCGTGCCAGGACGACAAGGGCTGGAAATGGGCGTCGGCTGAACCGGCCGTGGAGCGCTGGGGCAACCTGCAATAGCGGCGCCAGGTCACGCGCATGCGCGCCATCCATGCAAAAAGGCCGTGCGGTTCATATATCGCACGGCCTTTTTTTCTGCCAGCAGGCTGGCGATCAGGACTCGACGTCCTCGAGGCTGAAGATTTCCGTCTGGTCGTTGTACGAGAAGATCTCGCCATAGCGGCCCCAGTTGATCACGGCGTCGAGCGTCTCTTCGGCGGCGCTGTCGGAGAGAAAATCTTCCAGCTCCTGCTCGAAGCGCACGCGTGGCGCACGGTGTCCCGGACGCTCGTTCAGCACCTTCTTGATCCGTGCGGCGAGCGGCACGTGCCGCAGCAGATGCTCGGCGAACATCATCTTCCGCTCCTGCGTGCCGAACTCGGCAAAGACGCGCGCCGGCGGCGTGAGGAAAATATCGCCTTCGCGCACGTCCGCGAAACCGAGATGCTGCAGCACTTCGGCGACCGGGAACAGATCGTCGACCTCGAGATGCAGCGAACGGGCGATCTCCGGCATGTCCGCGCGGCCGTGATACGGCGCGGCGGCCAGCGTTTCGATCAGACCGGCCATCAGGTTGGTCGACACATGCGGCAGCCAGCTGCCGAGTTCGAGCCCCTTCCTGGTCGCTTCGCCCGTCTGACGCGCGGTCATCTTCGCGTAGATGTCGTCGACGAGACGGCGGAACGCCGGGTCGAGACGGTTGCGCGGATGCTTGAACGGCACCTTGATTTCTGCGATCACACGGCCAGGATTGGACGACAGCACGAGAATCCGGTCGCACATGAACACCGCTTCCTCGATGTTGTGCGTGACGATCAGCACCGACTTGATCGGCATGCGGCCCTGCGTCCACAGGTCGAGCAGGTCGGTACGCAGCGTTTCGGCGGTCAGCACGTCGAGCGCGGAGAACGGCTCGTCCATCAGCAGCAGCGTCGGATCGACGACCAGCGCACGCGCAAAACCCACGCGCTGCCGCATGCCGCCCGACAGCTCGCGCGGATACGCGTTTTCGAAACCGTCGAGACCGATCAGGTCGATCGCCGCCAGCGCGCGCTCGCGACGCTCGCGTGCGCCCACGCCCTGCGCCTCGAGGCCCGCTTCCACGTTCTGCAGCACGGTCAGCCACGGGAACAGCGCGAAAGTCTGAAACACCATCGCGACGCCTTTAGCGGGGCCGTCGAGAGGTTTGCCCATATAGGTGACTTCGCCGCCCGTCGGCTCGATCAGCCCGGCGATGATGCGCAGGAGCGTCGACTTGCCCGAGCCGGAACGGCCCAGCAGCCCGACGATCTCGCCCTCACGCAGCGACAGATTCGCGTCGTCGAGGACGAGCAGTTCGCCCTGCGTCTTGTTGAAGCCACGGCACACGTCCTTGACGCGCAGGATCTCTTCGCCGAGGCGAGGGGGCATCGGCGGCGTCTGGATCGGCGGGGCGGTTACGGCTTTGGGATTTTGCATCGCGGATTGCCCTAAATTTGCTCTCAATCGAGCCGGAGCTTGGCTTCGGCATAGGCGTACATCGGACGCCACAGCAGGCGGTTGAACAGGGTCACGAACAACGACATCACGGCAATGCCGAGAATGATCTTCGGATAGTCGCCTGCTGCGGTGTTCTGCGCAATGTAGGCGCCAAGGCCGTGCGCAACGACCTTCGTGTCGCCCCACTGGACGAATTCCGCGACGATACTCGCGTTCCACGCTCCGCCCGAAGCGGTGATCGCACCCGTCACGTAATAGGGGAAAATGCCCGGCAGCATCGCCTGACGCCACCATTGCCAGCCGCGAATGCGGAAGTTGGCAGCGGCTTCACGATAGTCGTTCGGATACGACGTCGCGCCGGCAATCACGTTGAACAGGATATACCACTGCGTGCCGAGCACGATCAGCGGCGACAGCCAGATATCTGGATTCAGGTGAAACCGCACGATCACGATCACGAACACCGGAAACAGCAGGTTCGCCGGGAACGCCGCAAGGAACTGCGCGAGCGGCTGCATTTTCTCGGCGAGCGCCGGGCGCAGCCCGATGAGCACGCCGATCGGCACCCACACCACCGAGGCGATCGCAATCAGCAGGACCACGCGCAGCAGCGTGATGAGCCCGAGCACGAACACATGGCCGACCTCGTCCATCGAGACGCCGGTGCGCACATACATGATCACGCGATAGACCACGTACACCGTGGCGAGCAGCACGATGACCGACCATGCGATGTCGCCAACCTTCGACGACTTCTCGCGTTGCGGGATCTGGAAGCGCGCCCGGTCGAACGTCGGCAGCTGCAGCGGCACGCGCGCCGCCTTCGCGAACATCCAGCCGAGCGGCACGAGCAGGCGGTGAATCAGCCGGGTACGCCGCACCAGGTCGAGCAGCCATGACTCCGGCGCGTTACCCGAGCTGGTGGTTTCCATGCGGAACTTGTCCGCCCACGCGACGAGCGGCCGGAACAGGAACTGGTCATAGGCGAGGATCACGACGGTCATCGCGAGGATCACCCAGCCGATCGCCGGCAGATTTCTCTCCGTGATCGCCTGCGCTAGATACGCGCCGATCCCCGGCAGCGTAATGGTGTTGTTGCCAACCGTAATCGCTTCCGAAGCCACGACGAAAAACCAGCCGCCGGACATCGACATCATCATGTTCCAGATGAGGCCCGGCATCGAGAACGGCACTTCGAGCTTCCAGAAGCGTTGCCAGGAAGTCAGGTGAAAGCCGCGCGACACTTCGTCCAGATCGCGCGGCACCGTGCGCAGCGACTGATAGAAGCTGAACGTCATGTTCCACGCCTGGCTCGTGAAGATCGCGAAGATCGCCGCGAGTTCCGCGCCCAGTACGCGCCTCGGGAACAGTGCGAGGAAAAAGGTGACCGTAAATGAAATGTAGCCGAGCACCGGCACCGACTGAAGGATGTCCAGAATCGGCACCAGCACAAGCCCGGCACGTCGGCTCTTGGCAGCCAGCGTTCCGTACACCAGCGTGAAGATCAGCGAGGCGACCATCGCGGCGAGCATCCGCAGCGTGGTACGCATTGCATACTCCGGCAGGTTTGTCGGATCGAGCGAGATCGCCTGCGTCTTCAGGGTGGAGATCGGCGCCATCGTCTCGTGGAAACCGATCGCCGCCATCGCGATGAGGCAGATGATGAGCGGAAAGGCGACGAAGTCCCAGCGATTGGGCAGCACCCGCCATGCGGACGCATTGGCGGTGCGGTTCAGGTTGAAGCTGAAGTCCATCAGGCGCCCTTCCTGTGTGGTTGAGCCGGAGCAACGCCAGCGGAAGAAGCCGCATCAATTCGCGCCAGACGAGAAGCCAGCGGGGCGCGAGCGACGCAGCGGTCGAAAGATCGGTCCGGAAAGCGGAATTCAGGCATGGCTAAACGCTTGTGCGGGATAAATCGTTGGCGTTGGAGACGCGTTGACCGGCTGAGCCGTGCGGCGAACCACACCGGCTCATGCTTCCCCCGGCTCACCGGCCGCCGCTGTCGCCGCCCGAAGGCTGGCGGGCTTTCCTTGTTTTGGACGGCACGACACTACTACAACCTGTGTTTCAGGCACAACCTCGCGCGCTCAAATTCGCGCAATCGGGCGCCATTTGACGTGCGACGCGCCCGCTTCCTGCGACCGGCGTCGCGTGCGAGCCACATCCGGTAAACCCGTGAGCCCATTCAGAAAATGACGCCTGCAGCCGATAAAGAACCTGATGGGTGCCCGAGTTGCTGAATAACGCTCTCTCACCGCGCTGTCTGGCGGTTAAAATCCCGTGATGGCGAGCGGCACCCGTTTTTCCGGCGTGTTTGCGACGCCTCGCTGCCCGGGTCCACAGGTACGAACCAGCGCCGGCGCGCTGCAACGCATGACCTCGCATGTAACAGTCAGACGGATCAGAGGGTTGATGAACAGGACAATCTTGCGCCAGACAACCGGACCGGTCAGTTTCGTACTGATCGTGCTCCTGTGCTGGTTCATCGCGGGCATGATCGCCGACCGGATGGTACAGCAAGAGCTGGACGCCGCGATGCGCTCGCAGCAACAGATGTCCTCGTCGATCGTCGACAACATGGCCGAGGTGATCGCAAGCGATCTCGCCATGTCGCGCGCCATTCCGGCCACGATGGCCGAACTGGCCGTGATTCAGCACGCGCTCGCGCAAACGCTGGATTATGCCGTGAAGAGCACCGGCGGGGAACCCTCGCACCGGGACGAGCTGCTGAAGGTGCCCGAGCTGATCGCCGTCAGCAACTTTCTTCACGACGCGCAGGGCTTCTCCGGGCTCGACTCGATCTGGCTGGTGAACGCTAACGGGCTGTGCGTCGCGTCGAGCAACTCTCAGAACTCGCAGACCTTTATCGGCATCGACATGCGCGCGCGCAGCTATCTGGCGAACGCGCTGCTCGGTGCGTTCGCCGAGGCCTACGGCGTCGGCCGGGCGAGCGGCGAGCCGGGCATCTTCATCTCGGCGCCCGTCTATGACGACGGCCTGCTGGTCGGCGCGGTCGTGGCCAAGGTCGGGATCGCGCGGTTGCGCCACTGGGTCGCGCACGCGGGCACCTTCGTCGCCGACGACAATGGCGTCATCATCATGGCGCACGACAGCTCGCTCGAAGGCCGCGCACTGCCCCACTCACGGGTCACCCGGATGCCGGTTGCGGAACGCCTGAGCACCTATCGCCGCGACGCCTTCCCCGAGATCGAAATCCGCCCGGCCACGAAACAGGTGCGCCAGCGGGCGCCGTGGATCCCGGAGGCGCTTGCCGCACAGCTCTTCGAAACGCCCGAACAGCATATGCCGGCGCTGTATGAATACCGCATCGGGCTGAACTCCGGGCTGTCCGCCCATCTCGTCGACCCGCTCGCGGCATGGCCCGAACTGCTGCGCAATCACACCCGCGACCGGTTACTGGTGTTCCTGACGCTTGCTGGCACGGTTGCGCTGGCATGGGTGATCGCCGTGTCGTACATGCGCGAACGGCGCCATCACCGGGCGACGCGCGATCTGGCCGAGCAGCTCCAGTCGGCCAATACGCTGCTGTCGGCCGAAGCCAGGCACGACGCGCTGACAGGCGCGCTGTCGCGACGCTACTTCCTGGATCTGCTGCGACGTGAAATCGATGCCGCCCGCGCCAAACGCGAGCCGTTATGCATGGCGATCGCCGATCTCGACCATTTCAAGCAGATCAACGACCGCTTCGGCCACGCCGCCGGCGACCGTGCTCTCGAACATTTCGTCGACACCTGCCGGGCCGAACTGCGCGGCGGCGATTCAATCGGCCGGCTGGGCGGCGAGGAGTTCGGCATTCTGTTGCCCGCAACCACGCTCGCGGCCGGGCTCGAAGTCGTGGAACGGCTGCGCCAGCGGCTGAAGGCCGCGCCGTCGGCGAAACTGCCGTCTGCGGCGGCACTCAGCGTGAGCATCGGAATTACGGAGCTATCCGCCGAAGATCTCCCCGAGCGAATCATGAGCCGCGCTGACCTCGCACTTTACCAGGCGAAATCGGCCGGCCGCGACCGCACCAAGGCCGTCCCACCGGACGACACCGCGCCGCCCGCGCGGGCGGCTGCTTCAGTCTGGTAACCAGGTCTGGTAACTGTGCCTGGCAACCAGGTCTCACAACTCAACTGCAAAGTAAGCTAACCATCCCCCAGTCCACCCGGAAGGAAGCAGGTATCATCGACTTTCGTACGAAGGTTACTGTTACCGCTCTACCGGGAGATTCGCATGAAGGGAAATCTGGTCATCGTCTGTCGCGATCAGGATGCTGACGCGTTCGACCATCTGCTGGCCGAATACGGTTCGTTCCAGACCCGGCTATCGTCGACCACCTGGTATCTGAAGCTCGAAGTGGCGCCGGAAGTCATTCAGGAGGAAATCCTCGCGCGCCTCGGCAAGTACACCACCCACTATATTTTCGAGGCGGATACGGTGACCTGGAACACAGTGGACAGCGACGCAGCCACCGCGTTGAACACACTGTTCACGGAATAACGCGTTCAGGACGCGAGGCCAGAGTCGGACTGCGGGTCACCCGCCCTTACGTGGGTGGCGTTGCCGGTTGAAGGAAGCTGTCACTCGCGCGAGTGCCGTGCGGTTGCCTGTTCAGCCCGCCGACGGTTCACCTGCCCCAGACGCTCTCGGCCGCGGATGGTTCGCGCGATACCGCGTCGAAAGGAAAACGGATCAGGACACGCAGGCCACGCCCCTCATGGTTACCGATTTCCCACTCTCCGCCCGCACGCCGCACCAGCCGCTCGACGATCGCCAACCCAAGCCCGCTATGGCCGTTACCGCCGCGCGCCGGGTCCAGCCGTACGAAGGGACGGCTTGCGTTGATCAGGTCGTGCACGGCGATGCCGCTGCCGTTGTCGCTGACAGCGAGCGTGAAACCATCGGGAGTGCGCGCCGTCTCTACAACGATCGGCGGCGCGCCGTACGCGTGGGCGTTGTCGAGCAGGTTCGACAGGACGCGGTCTAGCGTCGCGGCGGGCAGGCGAAAGCCCGGACCGGCCTCCAGCACGGTTTGCACAGCGGGCGCGCCGGCCGCGACCGCACGATAACTGCGCACGACACGCTCGCACTGCATGTCGACCTCGACCGGCTCGCTGCGATCGGCGCCGTCATGCGCAAACACCAGAAACTGGTCGACGATATGCGCCATCGAATCGACGTCGCGCACGACGCCGTCGCGCAGCTTGGCTTCTTCCATCATTTCGGCGCGCAGGCGCAGCCGGGCGAGCGGCGTCTTGAGATCGTGAGCAACACCCGCGAGCATCACTGCGCGGTCATCCTCGGTACTCGCGACTTCCTGAACCATCTGGTTGAAACCGTGCGTCAGCTGACGCAGCTCCCTTGGCCCGCGTTCCGGCACCGGCGGCACAGGCAGGCCGCGGCCGAACCGCGCGACCGCCTGGGCCAGCGAGCGCAGCGGCTGCTGCAACTGCCAGGCGGCAAAGAGCGCAGCCATCACGGCGGCGGAAAAGATGATGACGAGCCACCACACCATCCGGTCGAGCGGACGCGGCGGCCGCAACGGCTGCACGGGAACGACGATCCAGCTTTGGTCACTCGCTGCGCGGACCCACAAGGTAGGCGGCTTGCCGGGCGAGCCGACGCGTACCAGCGTACCTGCCGGCATGCGATCACGCACATCCTCGAGGAAACGCTGCATCGGAGCCGGAAGATCATTGGTATCGGCCGGAACGTCCGTGCTGGCCGGATCGACCAGTTTCACGCGCGACGGCAGCGGCTGATCAGGCGTGCGCGCAACGTGCTGACGCACAGCATCGACGAGGAACGTCGCTTCTTCAACTGCATAGCGAGCCTGCAGCTGGTTGCGCTCGAGCCGCATCAGCGCATACCACGCGAAATGCGAGATCAGCAGCACCCCGACGACCAGCACCGCCAGCCGTCCGAACAGCGAATCAACTGGTCGGCGCATGCTGCTCGCCGTCGGGCACGAACACGTAACCGCGACCACGCACGGTCTGGATGAAACGCGGCGTGGAAGGATCGGTTTCGAGGATGCGGCGCAGGCGCCAGACCTGCACGTCGATGCCACGGTCGGTGCCGTCGTACTCCGGGCCGTGTAGCAGTTCGAGCAGACGCTCGCGCGTAAGCGTGCGCATCGGATGGTTGACGAAGATCTTGAGGAGCGCGAATTCGCTGCCCGATAGCGTCAGCGGCCGGCCGTCGTGATTCAGCGTGCGCGACTGAAAGTCGAGCGTGAAGCGGCCAAACGCGAACGGCTCGCGCTGCTCGGGCGCCGCCGCCGACGGCATCGTGCGGCGCCGCCGCAGCACCGCCTGCACGCGGGCAAGCAGTTCGCGCGGGTTGAACGGCTTGCCGAGATAGTCGTCCGCACCGAGTTCGAGGCCGACGATACGGTCCACGTCGTCCGCGCGGGCGGTCAGCATGATCACCGGGATATCGTCGCCGGCGGCGCGCAGCTTGCGCAGCGCCGTCAGGCCGTCTACGCCCGGCATCATCAGGTCGAGCACGATCAGGTCTGGGCGCTCGCGTTCCAGCCGGCGCTCGAGAGAGCCGGCGTCGTGCAGCACCGATACCTCGATGCCCTGGCGGGCGAGATAGTCGCGCAGGAGATCGCGCAGTTCGACGTCGTCATCGACGACAAGAATTTGAGTAGCCATGGAACGAAGTTTAACGCGCGCGCCCAACCGTTTCTGACACAAACCCTCCGCAAAGGGTTACCGGGTGTTACCGCGAAAGGCGCACGTAATGTCGCGTAACGGCCGCAGGCGGCCGTGTAACACGCCGAGCCCTGGACAACTCTACGCTGTGTCTTACCGAATGCAGGCCGTCACAAGCTAACCCAGGGAGCTGAAGTCGAATCTGCATCGTCGGCTAGTTCAATACAAGGAGTTGTTCCATGTCTACAAAAACATCACGTTTTCTCGCCGTTGCTGCTACTTCGCTTGCGCTGAGCCTCGGCATCGCCCATGCCGCTCAGCCCGATGCGCCGATGGGTGGTCCCGGCGGTGCCGGCGGCTGGCACGGTCATTTCATGAAGGAGCTGAGCCAGTTGCACAGCCAGCTCAACCTGAACGCGGATCAGGAAAAGCAATGGCAGTCCGCACTCGACACGATGAAGCAGACTCATGAGGCCGAGCGCGCCAACCATGAACAGATGAAGCAGCAGTTCAAGGCCATGCAACAACAGCCTATCCTCGATCTGAACGCACTGCACGCTGCGCATCAAAAGGTCCAGCAGCAGGATGCGCAACTGCGCGAACAGAGCGCGAACGCGTGGCTCGCTTTCTACAACGGCCTGAACGACCAGCAGAAGACGACCGTGAGCACGGCGCTCAAGCAACGTTTCGCGAAGATGGAGCAGCGCCACGAGAAGATGCGCGAGCGCTGGGAGCAACATCGCGATGCGGCGCCGGGCGGCGCTTCGACGCTCAAGCCATAACGCAACCGCTCCGCCTGCCTGCGGCAGGCGGGCTGCACCGGGCCCGTTTGCCGCAGGGATCATGCGGATCGGTCAAAAGGCTGCGTCAAAAAAAACGCCACGGAAGCGATTCCGTGGCGTTTTCTGCTACTACGCCTGCCTGCGAGCGATCGCGACCGATCAGGCGAGATCGAACAGCAGCACTTCTGCGGCACCCCCCTTTTCGAGCGTGACCGTGTCGACATTCGACAGCATGGCGGCATCGCCGGCGGCGAGCGCCTCGCCGTTCACCGTCAGGCCGCCTCGCGCCACGTGCACGTAAACGCGCCGCCCCGCCGGCACGGCATATTCCGCCCGTTCAGCGCCGTCGATCAACGCTGCATGGATCGACGCATCCGAATGAATCGTCACCGAGCCGTCGCGTCCATCCGGCGACGCCACCACGCGCAGGCGACCGCGCTTGTCAGCATCGTCGAAGCGCTTTTCTTCGTAGCCCGGCTGATCGCCGCGGCGGGCCGGCAGCACCCAGATCTGCAGCAGATGCACCGCCTCGTCCTTCGAAGCATTGAACTCGCTATGCATCACGCCCGTGCCGGCGCTCATCCGCTGGACGTCGCCGTGACGGATGGTCGAACCGTTGCCCATGCTGTCCTTGTGCGCGAGCGCGCCGTCGAGCACGTAGGTCACGATCTCCATGTCGCGGTGGCCATGTGCGCCGAAACCCTGACCGGGCGCGACCACGTCTTCGTTGATCACGCGCAGCGGGCCGAACTGCATGTGGTCGGGATCGTAGTAATCCGCAAACGAGAAGCTGTGATACGAATCGAGCCAGCCGTGGTTGGCATGACCCCGCTCAGCCGAGCGGCGAATCTGAAGCATGTCGATCTCCCGTCAGTGATTGGCGATGCCTGGAATGTATGGGCAATCGACCTCGAGGACAATCCGCACCGGCGCACCGCATCGTTCCATCCGTGACGGCAATGCCATGCGATGCAGCTTGCGGCACACGGCTTTGCCGTGCGAGGCGGCCGGCCACGCTCCAGGTCGGGCCTTCGGTGGCGCCGTCCGGCTCTTCGGGTAAAATACCGCGCTTTTCGGTCGGGCTGGGTCAGGCGGATGCGCACGCGGCGTTCCCGGGCCGCACGCCGGATCGGGCGACACAGCGCCCTGCGCCGCAATTTTGTCCGCCTAGAATAGCGACGGCCAGTCACAAGCCGGCAGTCGTCGCCCGGACCCCGACGATCAGTCAGAATCAGGAGAATCATGAAGAAGTTCGCACTGTGCGCAGCGCTTGCAGTCGCCGCCACCGGGGCCATGGCAAAAGAATGGAAAACGGTGCGAATCGGCGTCGACGCCAGCTATCCGCCGTTCGAATCGAAAGCGGTCAATGGCCAGATCGTCGGCTTCGATGTCGATCTGACGAAGGCCATGTGCGCGAAGATGAACGTCAAATGCGTGTGGATCGAGCAGGATTTCGACGGCATCATCCCGGCCCTGAAGGGCAAGAAGTTCGACGCGATCGTGTCGTCGCTGACGATCACCGACAAGCGTCGCGAGCAGATCGATTTCTCGGACAAGCTGTTTGACGCACCCGCCCGCATGATCGCGAGGACCGGCTCCCCGCTGCAGCCGACGGCGGCATCGCTGCAAGGCAGGCGCGTCGGCGTCGAGCAGGGCTCGACGCAGGAAGCTTACGCGAAGGCCTATTGGGAACCGAAGGGCGTGACCATCTTGCCGTACCAGGATCAGGATCAGGTCTATGCCGACCTCACCTCGGGCCGACTCGATGCCGCGCTGCAGGATGAAGTGCAGGCCGATGCCGGCTTCCTGAAGACGTCGCGCGGCAAGGGCTTCGCGTGGGCGGGTCCGGAAGTGAAGGATCCGAAGACGATCGGCGAAGGCACCGCGATTGGCCTGCGCAAGGACGATGCCGAACTGAAGACCCTGTTCAACAAGGCGCTGGCGGATGTCCGCCAGGACGGCACGTTCGGCAAGCTCGCGAAGCAGTACTTCGACTTCGACATTTACACGGGCAAATGAGCGGAAAAATGAGTGGTAGAGAATCCGGTAGATGAGCCACCATACGACGCGTTGCACGGCACCGTGCGATTTCGGTAACGCGGACCCATCGGGGCGTGCACCGATGGGCTGGATGGGGTTCCGGTAATACAGTCGCAGTCAGTCAAAAGCAGTTAGCAGCAGTTAAAGGCAGTCGCTAAAAAACGCGCTGCTCCGCCGGCGGCAGTTCGGCATGCGCCTCAGTTGAAACGAGACAGCGTGTCGTGCTTCGCGGCCCCGGATCCGGGGCACGGAGGAGCGGTCATGATTCGCACAGCGGCGCGCTGTGCGCCGGGCGTCCGGCCGGATCGAGGATCCACCACCGGTCAGGGACGCACGGCGCGGGCAAACCGCGTCTTTCGCGGCGCTTCGGGCGCCGTCGAGGACTTCATATGCTCTTTCAAGGCTACGGCCCGCTGATCCTGGCCGGCACCTGGCAGACCGTCAAACTGGCGGTGTTGTCACTGGCGTTCGCATTTCTGCTCGGGCTGCTTGGTGCAGCGGCGAAACTGTCGAAAAACCGCGTGTCGCACGGCGTCGGTACGCTGTATACGACGCTGGTTCGCGGCGTTCCCGATCTCGTGCTGATGCTGCTGCTGTTCTACAGCATCCAGATCTGGCTCAACGACCTGACCGACATGCTCGGTTGGGACCAGATCGACATCGACCCGTTCATCGCCGGCGTGATCGTGCTCGGCTTCATTTACGGCGCGTACTTCACCGAGACCTTCCGCGGTGCCTTCCTGTCGGTGCCGCGCGGCCAGCTGGAAGCAGGCTCCGCGTACGGCATGAGTTCGTGGCAGGTGTTCTCGCGAATCATGTTCCCGCAGATGATGCGCTTCGCATTGCCCGGCATCGGCAACAACTGGCAGGTGATGGTGAAAGCCACCGCGCTGGTGTCGATCATCGGGCTTGCCGACGTCGTCAAGGCTTCCCAGGATGCCGGCAAAGGCACCCTGCGGTTCTTTTTCTTCACCTTGCTTGCGGGTGCGATCTACCTCGCCATCACCACAGTCTCCAACTTCGTGCTGATGTACCTCGAAAAGCGTTACTCGACCGGCGTACGAAAGGCGGACCTATGATCGGGCTGATCCAGGAATACTGGCGCAACTATCTTTTCACCGACGGTTATCGCTTCACCGGCCTCGCGATCACGATGTGGTTGCTGGTGGTATCGATCGGCCTCGGCTTCTGCCTGTCGATCCCGCTCGCCGTGGCGCGCGTGTCGAAGAGGGTATGGCTGTCCCGCGCAGTGTGGCTGTATACGTATATCTTCCGTGGGACGCCGCTCTATGTGCAGTTGCTGCTCTGCTACACGGGCCTCTACAGCCTCGAAATCGTCCGCTCGCATGAGCTGACCGACGCTTTCTTCCGTAGCGGCATGCACTGCACGCTGCTCGCGTTCACGTTGAACACCTGTGCGTACACCACCGAGATCTTCGCCGGCGCCATCAAGGCCACCCCGTACGGCGAGATCGAAGCGGCACGCGCGTATGGCATGTCGCAGTTTACGCTGTACCGGCGCGTGATCCTGCCGTCGGCGCTGCGCCGCGCGCTGCCGTACTACAGCAACGAAGTGATCCTGATGCTGCATGCCACCACCGTCGCCTTCACCGCGACTGTGCCGGACATCCTCAAGATCGCGCGCGACGTGAACTCCGCCACGTACCAGTCGTTCGGAGCATTCGGCATTGCCGCCCTGCTCTACCTCGCCATTTCCTTCACGCTCGTGTGGCTGTTCCGCCGCGCCGAGCGCCGCTGGCTCGCTTATCTGCGGCCGCAAGGCAAGTAAGCCAGACAAGGACACAGATGAACACCCAGAAAACCAGGCAACAAAAGCTTTTCGTCGACGAACTGCACAAGCAGTACGGCGACAACGAAGTCCTCAAGGGCGTCTCGCTCAAGGCGAACGCCGGCGACGTGATCAGCGTGATTGGCTCCTCCGGCTCCGGCAAGAGCACGATGCTTCGCTGTATCAACTTCCTCGAGCAACCGAACTCGGGGCGCATCTTCGTCGACAACGAGGAAGTGCGCACCGCGAAGGATCGCAGCGGCGCGCTGCGCGTCGCCGACCAGAAACAGCTGCAACGCGTGCGCACCAAACTGTCGATGGTGTTTCAGCACTTCAACCTGTGGTCGCACATGTCCGTTCTGGAAAACGTGACAGAGGCGCCGGTCAACGTGCTCGGCCTGCCGCGTCGCGAAGCCGAAGAGCGTGCCCGCCAGTACCTCGAAAAGGTGGGTCTCGCTCCCCGTCTCGAGAAGCAGTACCCGTCGCATCTGTCGGGCGGCCAGCAGCAGCGCGTGGCGATTGCGCGGGCGCTGGCGATGCATCCGGACGTGATGCTGTTCGACGAACCGACCTCAGCGCTTGATCCGGAGCTCGTGGGCGAGGTACTGAAAGTGATGCAGACGCTGGCCGAGGAAGGCCGCACGATGATCGTCGTCACGCACGAGATGGCGTTCGCGCGCAACGTGTCGAATCACGTGATGTTTCTGCATCAAGGGCGGGTCGAAGAAGAAGGACATCCCGAAGAAGTCTTCAAAAACACGAGGAGCGAACGGTTAAAACAGTTTCTTTCGGGCAGTCTCAAATGAGTCTGTAGTTAATGTAGTTTTACAAGGCGCTTACAGCGCCTTTTTTATTCCCGCTTCCTCGCGCTTCCAGCTCATATTTCCCAAGATTTGAGACTTCAAAGGCTGAAACGCACTACTCCCGACGATTTCTATCGTCAATAGTGGCAATCCTTGACGCCCTTGCCTTCGATCCGTGATTCCCTTGTCTGACAAGGCTTTCGGCGCATTTCTTCGTACCAGCCGCAGACCGGCACGCATACCAGTATTGCAATTTGGCGACACCTGTTTGGGAGAAGACGATTTTCTTCGCCACGTAAGGGTATTTTTGCTAAATTAGTAACCAAAGTAGCAAAACAAAGTTCGATAAAAGTAGTTTCACTTCATAAGTCACAGGAGATACCGGTCGACGTGGGGATCGGAAATGACGAACAGACGGCCACTCACACAGGCTGCATGTCATGACAACAGGCCCCCGGCCGTAAAAGCTCTCTGGTACAGAAATTCTGTTCGGCGCCTCTGGCGTCCGGACACCATTCGCAGTACTGGGTTTACTTTTTGACAGGGTATGGAGGAGGAGAAGATGAAGAAAGCTTTGCTCGCGGCATCGCTGCTGACGTTCGGCGTGGCAGCACACGCACAGAGCAGCGTTACGCTGTATGGGCGCCTGGATGCCGGCCTTGAGTACCTTAGCGGTCTCTCAAACGGTAATGGCGGTACGACCAGCCGTTGGAAGGCTGAAAGCGGCGACTGGGGCACCAGCCTGTGGGGCATGAAGGGTGTCGAGGACATCGGTGGCGGCAACAAGGTCCTGTTCCAGTTGGAAGGCTCCTTCAACACGATGACGGGTCAAGGCCCGGGCGGCGGCGGTCTCTTCAATCGCTGGGCAACGGTCGGTATGTCGAACGACATGTACGGTACGCTGACGGCAGGCCGTATGCTCTTCATCTCGAACGGCGTGTGGGACTTCGATCCGTTCGGTCAATCGAACTGGTCGTCGGCTTCGCTGGTGCGTGGCCGCAACTGGCCGCAATCGAGCAACAACATTGCATACCAGTCGCCGAAGTTCGCAGGCTTTGACTTCTACGGTCAATACGCCCTGTCGAACGCCACGAACTGGAACGGTAACGGCACGACGACGCAAGGCCGCGAAGCTGGCGCGCAGGTTACGTACACGTCATCGCTCTTCCAGGTCCGCGGTATCTATGACGAAATCCGCAACCCGGCAAACGGTCAGTTCACCGACCCGTTCAACTTCTCCCGTGAGTACTCGGCATTGGTCAACGTGTTCCTCGGCCAGTTCAAGGTCCAGGCTGCTTACCAGGCAATTCGTACGGCCAACGCAGCAACGCTGGCTAACGCGGCGCCGACCTCGCTCGATCATGAATGGGGTGGTGTGACGTGGCAAGCTACGCCGGCTGCAGCCCTGATTGCGGCGGTCTATCACGTCAACGCGAACAAGGGCGGCGGCAACGCTACGATCTACACGATCGGCGGTTCGTACAACATCTCGAAGCGCACGCTGTTCGACATCCAGATCGCAACCGTGCGTAACAGCTCGACTGCGAACTTCGGTCTGGAAGCGAACGCGGCAGGTCCTGGCGGCTCGTCGACGGTGGATGGCGTCACGTCGTTCAACGACAACCCGCCGGTCGGCAAGAACCAGACGGGTGTGTACGCAGGCATCCAGCACTCGTTCTAATCGAACGGTGTAATCAGAACAGTTAAAGAGAAGTTTTCACGCTGCTGCGAGAGGCGCGTATCGGTGCGGTACCCGAAAGGGTATCGCACCGTTTTTTATTGTGGCTAACGAATATGCGCGCACCGGGTTGGTGCAGTGGCGATGCCTGATATCCAGCGAGGTCAGCCCGGATCAGTTGTGATCGAATCGGGCGGCCCCGCTAAGAGCCGCATCACACCGCCGCTTCGTTCTCCTCACCCGTGCGGATGCGGATCACACGCTCGACGTCCGCGACGAAGATCTTGCCGTCGCCGATCTTGCCGGTGCGCGCCGCGCCGATGATCGCATCGATGACCTGATCGCACTGGTCGTTGGCGACGACCACTTCAATCTTGACCTTTGGCAGGAAATCGACGACGTACTCCGCGCCGCGATACAGCTCTGTGTGACCCTTCTGGCGTCCAAAGCCCTTCACTTCCGTCACGGTCAGGCCTGTCAGCCCCACTTCGGCGAGCGCCTCACGCACTTCGTCGAGCTTGAATGGTTTGATGACTGCAGTGATGCGTTTCATGGCGTACCTCGTCGAGGGTCGGAAATTGAACGGTTTGAAAACAAAATGAATGCTTTTGATTCTACGCCGCGCAGGACGCATTGCGAGTAGTCCAGCGCACGTATCTCACGTACAGCGACCTCATTCGACGGGTTCCGTATAGCGTGACGTAATCGGATAACGCCAGTCGCGGCCAAACGCGCGATGCGTCACGCGGATGCCGATGGGCGCCTGACGCCGCTTGTATTCGTTGATCTTGATGAGGCGCGTGACGCGCTTCACGTCTTCGACGGCAAAGCCGGCCGCGATGATTTCCGCCAGCGACCGGTCCTCCTCCATATACATGCGCATGATCGCATCGAGCACTTCGTACGGCGGCAGGCTGTCCTGGTCGGTCTGGTTGTCGCGCAATTCCGCCGACGGCGCGCGCGTCAGGATCCGCTCCGGGATGATGTCCTGCTTCCCGAACGTGGTCGCCGCGTTACGGTAGTGGCACAGGCGATAGACGAGCGTCTTCGCGATGTCCTTGATGACCGCGAAGCCGCCGGCCATATCGCCGTACAGCGTGCAGTAGCCCACGGCCATCTCGCTCTTGTTGCCGGTGGTGAGCACGATCGAGCCGAACTTGTTCGACAGCGCCATCAGCAGCGTGCCGCGAATGCGCGCCTGGATGTTTTCCTCGGTGGCGTCTTCGGGGCGGCCGGCGAATTCGTCCGCAAGCGAGGCGCGAAACGCGTCGAACATCGGCGCGATGGCGATCTCGTCGTAGCGCACGCCGACGCGGCGAGCCATGTCGGCCGCATCGGTGGTGGAGATGTCGGCGGTATAGCGCGACGGCATCATCACCGCGCGCACCCGGTCCGCGCCCAGCGCGTCGCACGCGACGGCCAGCACCAGGGCGGAATCCACGCCGCCCGACAGGCCGATGATCGCCCCCGGGAAACCGTTCTTGTTGATGTAGTCGTGCACGCCCATCACGAGCGCGGCGTAGACCTGCGCTTCGACCGACAGCTCCGGCGCGATCGTCGAAGGCACCGGGGTCGCGCCGTCGAATTCGACGATCGCGTACCCTTCTTCGAACTGCGCCATCTTTGCGACCACCTCGCCCTGGCCGTCGAGTACGAATGAGCCTCCGTCGAACACGAGCTCATCCTGCGCGCCGACCATGTTCACGTAGACCATCGGCAGACCGGTCTCGCGGATGCGTGCGCGCAGGATGTCGACACGCACCGCTTCCTTGTTCAGGTGATACGGCGAGCCGTTCGGAATCAGGAGCACCTGCGCGCCCGCGGCCTTCGCGATCTGCGCCGCCGACGCATGCCACACGTCTTCGCAGATCACCACGCCGAATTTCACGCCATCGAGTTCGAACACGAACGGCTGCGGGTCGTTGGCGAAATAGCGCTTCTCGTCGAAGACTTCGGTGTTCGGCAGATCCTGCTTGCGATACGTACCGACAACGTTGCCATCGACGATCAGCGACGCCGCGTTGAACGTATCGACGGGCGGCACGCCGCGCTCGATTGGCGCGTTTGCATTACCATGGCCGTTTGCCGTGTCGCGATGCGGATGCCCGACGATCACATGCAGGCCCTTGAAAGGCTTCAGCTGTGCGGCGAGATCGGCCAGCGCCGCGGCGCTCGCCGTATAGAACGCGGGACGCAGCAACAGGTCTTCTGGCGGATAACCGGACAGCGCGAGTTCCGGCGCGACCAGCAGCTTCGCACCATCGTTGTGCGCAGCACGCGCCGCGTCGACGATTTTCGCGACGTTGCCGGCGAAGTCGCCGACGGTGACATTGAGTTGGGCTAGAGCGATTCGGGTCTTCATGGCAGGAGCAAAGGCCGGGAGGCAAGCCCGCGGCTTGCCGGCGACGGCGGCAACAGTAGTTCGATGAACGGGCAACGGACAACACGGACGACGGGCCGCACACCACGCGGTTAAAGGTAGAACAGAGTGGAACGGTCACACAGATTGAATCAGGAACGCTTTGATTATCGCACGGGCATTCTGGCGTCGCCGCTCGAGGTCGATGCCACCGAATGGAATGCACTGCTCGCGCGGCAGACGCAACCCACGCCGTTTCTGCGCCATGAATTCCTGAGTGCGCTGCACGCGACACGCTGCGCCGTACCCGATACGGGCTGGCACACGCAGTTCGTCACGCTGACCGACGCGCGCACAGGGCGCCTCGAAGCGGCCGCGCCGGTGTACCTGAAAGGGCACTCGTACGGCGAATACGTGTTCGACTGGGCCTGGGCGGATGCGTACAAGCGCAACGGCGTGCCCTACTACCCCAAGCTGCTGTGCGCGGTGCCGTTCACGCCCGTGCAGGGCAACCGCCTGCTCGCGACGGGCGAACACGCGCTGCGCCATCTCGCCGCGACGTTGATGGCGTTTGCCGAGCAGGCGGATGTCTCATCGCTGCATGTGCTGTTCCCGACCGAAACCGAAGCCGATGCGCTCACCGACCTCGGGATGATGCAGCGCGAAGGCGTGCAGTTTCACTGGCTCAACGACGGCTACCGCCACTTCGACGATTTTCTCTCGACGCTCGAACAGAAGAAGCGCAAGAACATTCGCGCCGAGCGCCGCAAGGTGCACGACGCGGGCATCACGTTCCGGCGCGTGCGCGGCGAAGACGCCACCGACGCCGACTGGCGCTTCTTCAGCAAATGCTACCGGCAGACGTATCGGGAGCATTTTTCGACGCCCTATCTGAACCTCGATTTCTTCCGCATGATCGGCGAGTCGATGCCGGAGAACCTGCTGCTCGTGATCGCCGAGTTCGAAGGCAAGCCGATCGCCAGTTCGCTCGTCGTGTACCAGCGCGACGCAACGACTGGCGGCACGCTGTACGGACGCTACTGGGGTGCGCTCGAACACGTGCCGTGCCTGCACTTCGAGACCGCGTACTATCAGCCCCTCGAATTCTGCATCGAGGAAAAGCTCGGCGCGTTCGAAGGCGGCGCGCAGGGCGAACACAAGATGGCGCGTGGTTTTCTGCCGACCGTCACGCGCTCGGCACATTGGCTCGCGCATCCGGCTTTCGCGGATGCGGTTGCGCGGTTCCTTGAAGGGGAAACGAACAACATCCATGCTTACGTCGATGAACTGCGCGAGCACAATCCGTTCAGGATCTGACTGAAGAGCTGACCGAAGAGCGGGTTAAAGGGCTGAATGAAGGGCTGAATGAAGGGCCAGTTGAAGCACAGACCGAAGGCGACGGCAGCAGGTTACGGCGGTGTGTTTCTGTGGGAAACTTGCGCCCGCACCGTCCCCCACTTTCGACGACTGACGTTTTCATCGCCGCCATGCCGTGGTTTCTCTACCTGATCGAATGCGAAGACGACAGCGTCTATACGGGCATCGCCACCGATGTTCAGGCGCGCTTCGACAAGCATGTCAACGGCACCGGCGCGCGCTACACGCGTTCGCGCAAGCCGCGACAGTTGCTGGCGTGGTTCGAACTGGCCGACCGCTCGAGCGCATCGCGTGCCGAGTACTGGGTCAAACGGCTTCCGCCAGTCGAAAAACGCGCGCTCGCGGCAGGGGTCCGCTCACTTGAATCGGTTTTGCCCGCGCCTCCTGCCGATGAGGAGGAGGAGGAGGAGTCGGAGCCCGACTCCGAAATCGCTTCCGCGGAAACCGATGCCTCCAGGGCGTAAAAAACCGCGCGGCCCGTTAGGGGCACGCGCGGTTTTTTCATACTGCGGCGCGCAGGCTAGCTGGAATAGCAGAACCCGCGCGAGGCGAAAACTTCACTTCTTGTAGTTCGCCACGCCTTCGCTGATTTCCTTGTGCGCGGCATCGATGTCCGCCCAGCCGTCCACCTTCACCCACTTGCCCTTTTCGAGCGCCTTGTATTGCTCGAAGAAGTGCTTGATCTGGTCTTTCAGGTACGACGGCACGTCGTCGATGGACTTGAGGTCAGCAGTCATCGGGCAGATTTTGTCGTGCGGCACGGCGATCAGCTTCGCGTCGACGCCCGATTCGTCCGTCATCTGCAGCATGCCGAGCGCGCGGGCGCGCACCACCGAGCCAGCCAGCAGCGGGAACGGCGTGATCACGAGAACGTCGACCGGGTCGCCGTCACCGGACAGCGTTTGCGGAATGAAGCCGTAGTTGGCCGGATAGCGCATGCCCGTGCCGATGAAGCGGTCGACGACGAGCAGGCCCAGTTCCTTGTCGGCCTCGTACTTCACCGGATCGCTTTGCGCGGGGATTTCGATGATGACGTTGAAATCTTGCGGGAGATCTTTGCCTGCGGGGACGTGATTGAAGCTCATGAGCGTTCTCTGGTCGGGATGAAATTCGGAACACGGCGTACGGCGCGACACCTGACGGACATCAGGTGCATCACGCGCATGAGGCGCGGATAACACCTCACGCGCGGCGACGCGACCGGACAGTGCGGGATGCGCCATTATAGCCAATCGGCCGATGGCACCCGGCGCGGGATCGGCGCGATAATCGTTCTGCGTCCTGCGAGTTGCGCGCTGCTTCCGGGTGCTTTTGGGTATTTCTGGTCAGATCCGGAAGCCCGGCGGCGTCCGCACCGCCCGCGCCAACCTCTGCCCGTGGCATCCGGCGGTTCGGCTGTCGGCTCGCCCTGTCTGTGGCTTTTCAACCAGGAGCATGCATGGAAGAAGCGAAACACTTCATCGGCGGCGAATGGATCAATCCTGCGGGCGGCGAGACGATCGACGTCGTCGATCCGTCGGACGGCCAGCCGTTCACGCGCCTCGCCCGCGGCACGCCCGCCGATGTCGACCGTGCCGTGCAGGCGGCGCGCCGCGCCTTCGAGGGCGCATGGGGCGCAGCGAGCGCCGCCGAACGCGGTCGCGTGCTTTACCGGCTGTCGATGCTCGTCACCGCGTGTCACGAAGAACTCGCGAAGCTCGAAGCGCGGGACACCGGCAAGCCGCTGAAGCAGGCGCGCGCGGATGCTTCGGCGCTCGCGCGTTATTTCGAGTACTACGCGGGCGCCGCCGACAAGCTGCACGGCGAAACGCTCCCCTATCAGGCCGGCTACACGGTCTTCACGATCCGCGAACCGCACGGCATCACGGGCCACATCGTGCCGTGGAATTATCCGATGCAGATCTTCGGCCGCAGCGTCGGCGCGGCGCTCGCGGCGGGCAACGCATGCGTCGTGAAACCCGCCGAGGACGCGTGCCTGACGGTGCTGCGCGTCGCCGAACTGGCCTCCGAAGCTGGCTTGCCGGCGGGCGCGCTGAATGTCGTCACCGGTTATGGACACGAAGCGGGCGCGGCGCTCGCACGTCATCCGGGCATCGATCACATCTCGTTTACCGGATCGCCGGAAACCGGCAAGCTCGTCACGCAGATGGCGGCCGAAAATCATGTGCCCGTCACGCTCGAACTCGGCGGCAAGTCGCCGCAAATCGTTTTTGCCGACGCGGACCTCGACGCCGCGCTGCCTGTGCTGGTCTCGGCCATCGTGCAAAACGCGGGGCAGACCTGTTCGGCAGGCAGCCGGGTGCTGATCGATCGTGCGATCTACGAGCCCCTACTCGACCGGCTGGCCGCGGCGTTCAATGCGTTGCGCGTCGGGCCGTCGCAGGCCGATCTCGATTGCGGGCCGCTGATCAGCGCGAAGCAGCAACAACGCGTGTGGGACTTTCTGTCCGACGCGCAGCACGACGGCGTCGCGATGGCCGCCCATGGTGAAGTTGTCAGCGAAGCGCCCGAAACGGGCTTCTATCAGGCGCCGACGCTTTTACGCGACGTGCCGCCCGCTCACCGGCTCGCGCGCGAAGAAGTGTTCGGCCCGGTGCTTGCCGCCATGTCATTCAGCAGCGAGGACGAAGCCGTCGCGCTCGCCAACGGCACGCCGTACGGGCTTGTCGCCGGCATCTGGACGCGCGACGGCGCGCGTCAGCTACGCCTGGCACGCCGGGTGCGTTCCGGCCAGGTTTTCATCAATAACTACGGCGCCGGCGGCGGCGTCGAACTGCCGTTTGGCGGCGTCCGGCATTCCGGCCACGGACGCGAGAAAGGCTTCGAGGCGCTGTACGGCTTCACGGTTCTGAAAACGGTCGCGATCCGTCACGGCTAGCCGGCACGCTCCACACCACTGCAGTTCGAACACTGACTAAAACACAGGAGACATCATGCGGTTGACAGGCAAGACAGCCATCGTGACAGGTGGCGGCTCGGGTTTCGGCGAAGGCATCGCGAAAACCTATGCACGCGAGGGTGCGAATGTCGTCGTCAACGATCTGCACGGCGCGGCAGCCGAACGTGTCGCAAGCGAAATCGCGCTGGCGGGTGGCAAGGCGATCGCCGTGGCCGGCGACGTCACGAAGAGAGATGACTGGCGCCTGCTGCGCGAAGCGGCGCTCGAAGACTTCGGTAGCGTGCAGATCGTCGTCAACAACGCCGGCACGACACACCGGAACAAACCGGTACTTGACATCACCGAAGCCGAGTTCGACCGCGTCTACGCGGTGAACGTCAAAAGTATCTACTGGAGCGTGCAGCAGTTCGTGCCGTACTTCCGCGAAAAAGGCGGCGGCGTGTTCGTCAATATCGCGTCGACGGCGGGCGTACGTCCCCGCCCCGGGCTCGTCTGGTACAACGGCAGCAAGGGCGCCGTGATCATCGCGAGCAAGTCGCTCGCCGCTGAACTCGGGCCAGACCGGATTCGCGTGAATTGCGTCAGTCCGGTGATGGGCGAAACCGCCCTGCTCTCAGAGTTCATGGGGGTCGAGGACACGCCGGAAAACCGCACGCGGTTTCTCGCCGGAATTCCGCTCGGTCGCTTCTCGACGCCGCAGGATGTCGCCAATGCGTGCCTCTATCTTGCCTCGGACGAAGCGGAGTTCATCACCGGCGTGTGCCTCGAAGTCGACGGTGGACGCTGCGTCTAGCCTTGCGTCTCGCGCCGCATGGCCACATGCGACGCACTGTGTTCGAATGGCCGTCGCATCTCGGTGTTTTCCCCGACGCCACACGCCGGGGATTCGTATGAACCGCGTATAGAATGCGCGAGACGCGGCACTTCTTTCTACCTAGAACAAATGAGGAGACACCATGGCCAGTCCCGCGAATCAGCTGCACCATCCCGGCGCCGGCGCGCCGCCTTCCACCTTCGAAGAAGCGACCTACCGTAAAGTCGCATGGCGGCTCACGCCGCTCTTGATGCTGTGCTATGTGGTCGCGTATCTCGACCGCGTCAACGTCGGTTTCGCGAAGCTGCAGATGACCACCGACCTCGGTTTAAGCGACGCCGTCTATGGCTTTGGCGCCGGTATCTTCTTTGTCGGGTACTTCATCTTCGAGATTCCCAGCAACGTCATCCTCCACAAGGTCGGCGCTCGCGTATGGATCGCGCGGATCATGGCATCGTGGGGCGTCATCTCGATGCTCACGATGTTCGTTACCACCCCGACGATGTTTTACGTGATGCGCTTCCTGCTCGGTCTCGCCGAAGCAGGCTTCTTTCCCGGCATCATCCTGTATCTCACGTACTGGTATCCGGCGCATCGGCGCGGCCGCATGACGACCTGGTTCATGACGGCGATTGCGCTCTCAGGCGTGATCGGCGGCCCGGTGTCGGGCTACATCCTGAAAACGTTCAATGGCGTCAACGGCTGGCATGGCTGGCAATGGCTGTTTCTATTGGAAGGGGTGCCTTCGGTGATCGTGGGCGTGATGGTGTTCTTCATGCTGGACGACCGGATCAGCAAGGCAAAGTGGCTGACCGACGAAGAACGGCAACTGCTCGAACGCAATATCGCTGCGGAAGACGCGACCAAGCATGACATGCCGATCCGGAAGGTCCTGTCCAGTCCGCGTGTGTGGCTGATGAGCCTGATCTACTTCTCGTTCGTGATGGGGCTTTATGGCGTGAGCTTCTGGCTGCCGACGATCATCAAGGCGACGGGCGTCACCGACGCGTTCGTGATCGGCCTGCTGTCGGCGATCCCGTTTGCGGCAGCCGTGGTCGCGATGGTGCTGGTCTCGCGCAGCGCGGACCGTATGCGCGAGCGTCGCTGGCACGTCGCATTGCCGGCTCTGGCGGGGGCGATCGGGCTGGTGCTGTCGGTTGTCTGGGCGCACAACACGCTTCTCGCGATGACCGCGCTGACGCTAGCGACGATGGGCATCCTCACGACGCTGCCGCTGTTCTGGAGTCTGCCGACTGCCTTTCTCGCCGGCACAGGCGCCGCCGCAGGCATCGCGATGATCAATTCGCTCGGCAATCTCGCCGGCTTTCTGAGCCCCTATGCGGTGGGCTGGCTCAAACAGGCGACGGCTGCCAACGACTCCGGCATGTACCTGCTGGCCGGATGCATGATCCTCGGCGGCCTGCTGGCGATCAGTGTGCCCGCGCGGGTCGTGAACAAGTAGCGGTTACGTTGCCCGCAACGTTCCCAGGCGGTTGATCGCACGCGCCGGCCTGCAGAAGCGAATCAGCGAATCGAAACAAAGGCGCGAACCGTCGAAAGAACAAAGCCTCCGGGGATTCAATCCACCGGAGGCTTTTTTCAATTCACCTTCCAGAACAGCTCAAACCACATTCATCGCCAGCGCGCTTTCCCGATAGTGCTCGCTGGCCTTGGCGGTATCGCCCAGCTGCTCGTGCAACCGCGCGAGCGCGCGATGCGAGCGGATTTTCAGCGGCTCGTTGTCGGCGAGCTTCAGCGCCATTTCGAGGAACGACTGGGCTTTGCCCCAAAGCTGCTGACGCAGGCACAACCGTCCGAGCGCGAATAGCAGATCCGCATCCTCCGGGCGCTCGTTTTTCCACGCCTCGGCCTTCTGGATGAGCGGCAGCGCGTCGTCGCCTGCGGTATCCGGGTAGCGGCGCAGCAGGCGCGCGTCCCAGTTCTGCGCGAGCGCTTCCTCGACGATCCTGCGCGCGTCGTTCGGACGGTTCAACGCAATCAGCAACTCGGCCGCCAGATCGGCAAGTCGCGGCGAATGCCGCTCGGTCGCCGACAGGGAATGCCACAGTTCAAGCAGCGCGTCCGCATTGTGACGACGGTCGCGCAGCAGATTCTCGGCTGCCAGTTGACGCAGCCGCACCGCGACTGCCGGGTGAATCGCCTCGCGTTTTTCCAGCGTCTTCACGAGCTTCAGCACCTCGCCCCAGTTCTTCAACTGCTGCTGGGCGCGCAGGGCGATCTGTTGCGCGTGAATGCGCCGGCCGCCCTGCGTCTGCATCTGCTTGAGCGCTTCCAGCGCACCGTCCGCGTCGCGGCCGTCGGCACGCATGTCGGCGGTGGCCATCTGACGCGCATCCTGCAGCTCGGCTTCGTCGATCTGCGCAAGCCATTCGTCGCGGCGCGCATATTCGTGCATACGATGTGCCGCGCTTGCGGCGATCAGACCGGCCGCGCCCTTGTTGTCAGGGTTCGCGAGCGAATCGCGCGCCGCCTTTTCCGCACGCGAGAAACGGCCCGCATACAGATTGCCGATCGCATCGCGCAATGCCGCATGCGCCTTCGCGACACGAGACCGCGCGCGGAAGGCCGCGACACGTTGCGGCATGCGCCAGATATTGCGGATGGCGCGCAGGAGCGCGTACAGCGCGATAAACATCACGATCAAACCGACGACGAACAGGTTCAGCGAGATGTCGACGCGGTATGGCGGATAGACGAGCAGCACCTGGCCGGTGTCGAAGCGGCCGGCTGTCGCCAGCACGACCGCGATCACGAACAGGAAGGCCAGCCAAAGAAGTCCCCGGATTGCCATGATTACCCCCGGCTCCGGTATTGATGAATAGCCTGCAGGCTCGTGTTCAGATTCGGCAGTTCGACTGCGGCCGAGCCTGTATCGACGTCCTTGACCAGTTCACGCACCGTCTGCACGCGCTTCGACGAGTTATCGAAGTAACGTCCCAGCGCGACGTCAGCCGCACGCAGGTCGGACTTGAGCGTGGTCTGGTTGCGCGACAGCAGCGCAAGCCGCGCCGACAGCAGGCGCAGCTTCAGGTTCTCGCGCACGAAGTAGCCCTGATCGGGCGACACGAGCATCGCGTCGGCATTGTCGATGCGGCGGATCTGAACGAGGCTCGTCAGCTGTTCACCGACGCCCTTCGTGAACTCGAACCACAACACCTTCCAGCGCGGCTCGCCGGTTGCGGCCGCGACCTTCGTCGAATCGGGCGGCGTGGCGGCGTGCGCGGTGGCGTGGCCGATCGGCGCCTCACCCGCAAGCGGGAGGGCGTCGATCTGCTCGATCGCGTTGTCGAGCTTGATCGCGAGGCCCGTGAGATCGGTGGACGGCGCGGCCTTCAGCTTGTCGATGTCCTGCGCGATGGCCTTGCGTACCGCGATCACCTGGGCGGCATCCGATGCCGCAAGACGCGTGTCCGCGCTTTGCAGGGCAAACAGCGCAAGTTGCGTGTTGCCGGTGAGCTGCAACTGCTGGCTTGCGGCCGACAGCATCTGCCCGACTTCGGCGAGCGTCCAGTCGTCGCGGTTGCGGGCGAGGTCCGCGTATTGCTGCTGCAACGCCTGCTGCCCGGCCTGGGCATCGGCAAGCCTGCCCTCGAGTTGCGACACCTGCGAATCAGACTGATGCACGGTCGCGAGCGCCTGTTCCGTCTTCACGTTCAGCGCGGCGGTGAGTGCGTCGTTGGCCTGCTGGCGCTGCACCAGCTGCTGCTCCATACGATCGACCTTGCGGTTCAACGCGAACGCGCCGACGCCCACCGCGCAGATCACCACGACGAGCACGAACCATAGCAGCGGTCCGCTCATGCTGCGCGGCTTCTGCGCTTCGAAGGGCGTGAAGGGAGGGTTCGGCGGCAACGGAGGCATGGCAGCCGGCGAAGTTGGGGCGTTCGTGGAAGCGTTCGATTCTGTCATGCGTGAGTGAGCCGGGTTGGACGGTACCGGTTTAACAACGGAAGCAACGGAAGCTGCGGAAGCGAGCAACGAGCGGACGATACGCTCGTCGCCCGCGCCTGACACCGTAATCCTATCAAAACCCACTCCCCGCGCGGTCTGCGCGATGCGTGGGTGTGGCGTGACGAGCACCGCGCGTTTCAGTTGCGCGATCTCGCCGGCGGTCAGATGGTCCTGCGCGAGCGCGTCGAGATTGCGCACCCCTTCGGAACTGGTGACGAGCCACGCGTGCGGCTCGCCGGACAACAGCCGGTGCACGCGCGCCCAGACACTGATCGACGGCTCGGGGACGATGCGCCGGTAAGCCGCGACCGTCTCGACCTGCGCGCCCGCCTCCCGCAGCCGGTCCGCGAGCCATTCGCGGCCGCCGTCGCCGCGCACGATCAGGACGCGCCGCCCTTCAAAACCGCTGGTTCCGAGCGACGCCTCCAGCGCCGCAAAGAGCGCCTCAGAATCGAAACGAGCGGCGTCGTCATCGGCCGCGACGGCCGGGCTGATCACGCGATACCCCGGCGCCTCGACGCCATGGCGCGCGAGCGCCGCGACGCTGCCCGGCCCTACCACGCCAACCGGCAGCGCATGCGGCCAGATCGCGTCATGGTGGGCGAACGCCCGATCGACCGCATTCGGCGAAACGAATACCACCAGCGCATAGTTTTCGAGCGACGCCAGTGCGGCGCGCAGCGGACCAGCGTCCTCGACGTCGGCGATATCGATCAGCGGGAACTCGAGGGTCTCCACGCCCGCTGTAGCGAGCAGCCCGATCAGTCCGGACGATTGCCCGGCCGGGCGTGTAACGACGACGGTGAACACCGGTGCAACCACGCCGGCAGGAGGATCGATGCCCGCTTCTGGCGGCGCGCTGGATGACATCACGCGCCGGATGCGTTGCCGCTCGCAGCGGATAGCGCGCGGACGATGTCGAGTGCGCCCTGGCTTTCGAGCTGGGCTGCCACTTTGCGCCCCAACTCGATAGCGGCGCCGACCGTCGGCGCGGGCGCGGACGCCTGTGCGTGCAGCACGCGCTGGCCGTCGGGCGTCGCGACGATGCCGCGCAGATGCAGCGCACCGTCATGCCAGCTTGCGTAAGCCGCGAGCGGTACCTCGCAACTACCGCCCAGCGCGCGCGACACCATCCGCTCAGCCTCCACCGCCGCAGCCGTGTGTTCGTGATGCAGTGGCGCAAGCCACGCGGCGAGGTCAGCACGATCCGCGCGGATCTCGATGCCGAGCGCGCCCTGGCCCGCTGCGGGCAGGCTGTCTTCGGGGTCGAGCAGCGCGCGGATGCGCTCAGCGAGGCCAAGCCGCTTCAGGCCGGCCGCCGCCAGGATGATCGCCGCGTAGTCGCCTCGGTCGAGCTTCGCGAGCCGCGTGTCGAGATTGCCACGCAACGGCTGCACGACAAGGTGCGGATAGCGGGTCCGCAGCATGGCCTCGCGGCGCAGGCTGGAGGTGCCGACGACGCTGCCGGCCGGCAGCGCCGCCAGCGAGTCATAGGTGTTCGACACGAACGCGTCGCGCGGATCTTCGCGCTCCATGATCGTGGAAAGCGCGAAGCCTTCCGGCAGTTCCATCGGCACGTCCTTGAGCGAATGGACGGCCAGGTCGGCGCGGCCATCGGCCAGCGCGTTTTCGAGTTCCTTGATGAAGAGCCCCTTACCTCCAACCTTCGAAAGCGTGCGATCGAGAATCTGATCGCCACGTGTTGTCATTCCGAGGATTTTTACGTCGCAAGATGGATATAATTTGTGCAGCGCACACCGCACATGTTCAGCCTGCCACATGGCAAGGCGGCTTTCTCGCGAAGCGATCACAAGCGTGCGGGGTAGCGCTGAATTGGTCTCGGAACTCATTGCAAGGTCTTTGGAAGACGGGATCGAATAACAATCAATGTTAGCACGCACGCCAGCGTCTCTAACCCGGCCAGATGGCCGTACTGGCGTGGCATCGATGGAGGAGACGGGCCCGTCCCGGGCGTTGCCGCTGGATCCGCCCCCATGCTTCACGCACGGTCGTTCGCGCGCCCTGCGCCTGCATGCGGGATGATGCAATGCGGCGGACCGTGGGGCGAGTCATTTCCTTCCTCGATTGCATCCACGCGTGCATGTCGTTCCGGCAGTCCCCGCGCTGTCGTGCCCCGGTGCATACCGGCGCGCGACAGCGAGCGCAGCTCGCCTGCGCAGTTGGCCGCAGTTGGCCGCAGTTGGCTTGTAACAGCAGTCCATCATCAATAGACCCTGGCTTCCCTGAGGAAACCCATCGTGACGTCTTCCGGATCGGCGCGCCCTGCCCGCCGCAACACTGCATCGCTCAATGCTTCAACGGCTGCGAACGCCACTCAGGCCACGCCGGCCAAAGCGGCCAAAGCCGCAAAAGTCGATAAAGCCGCCACTAAAGCCGCCGCCAAAGGCGCAAAACAGGCAAAACCCGCGAAGGCCCTGAAACCCATCAAAGCCGGCGCGAGCCGCGCTGCGCCCGACGACGCCCAGGCCGCGGCGAACGCCGTGGCACAAAATGGCGCCGCCAATGGCCATGCCGACCCCGCCGCGCTCACGCCGGTCGCGGACGCGGCGCCGGCAAAAACCGGTGGCCGCACACGCGAAGACAAGGATCAGCCGCTGTTCCAGGACATCCGCTATCTGGGACGCCTGCTCGGCGACGTCGTGCGCGAACAGGAAGGCGACGCGGTATTCGACGTCGTCGAGACGATCCGCCAGACGGCTGTGCGCTTTCGTCGCGAAGACGACAGCGCCGCCGCGCAGACACTCGAAAAGAAGCTGCGCTCGCTGAGCCCGGAACAGACCGTGAGCGTCGTGCGCGCGTTCAGCTATTTCTCGCATCTCGCGAACATCGCCGAAGACCGCCATCGCAATCGTCGCAATCGCATTCACGCGCTGGCGGGCGCGGGGGCGCGGCCGGGCACGATCGCGTACGCGCTGGAACGGCTGATGGAAGCGGAAGCCGCGCCGACGCCCGTGCTGCAGCAGTTCTTCAACGATGCGCTGATCGTGCCCGTCCTGACGGCCCACCCGACCGAAGTGCAGCGCAAGAGCATTCTCGACGCCGAACACGACCTCGCGCGCCTCCTCGCCGAGCGCGACCAGCCGCTGACGGAGCGCGAACGTGCGCACAACGAAGCGATGCTGCGTGCCCGCGTGACGTCGCTCTGGCAAACGCGGATGTTGCGCGATGCGCGCCTGACGGTCGCCGATGAGATCGAAAACGCGCTGTCGTACTACCGTGCGACCTTCCTCGAAGAAATCCCGGCGCTGTACGCCGACATCGAAGCCGCGCTCGCCGAGCACGGTCTGCCGGCGCGCCTGCCGCCGTTCTTCCAGATGGGCAGCTGGATCGGCGGCGACCGTGACGGCAATCCGAACGTCAGCGCCGCGACGCTCGAAGAAGCGATCACGCGCCAGGCAGCGGTGATCATCGAACACTATCTTGAACAGGTGCACAAGCTCGGCGCCGAGCTGTCGGTGTCGAATCTGCTCTCGGGTGCGAGCGATGCGCTGAAGGAACTCGCGGCGGCCTCGCCGGACCAGTCGCCGCACCGCGTCGACGAGCCGTACCGCCGCGCGTTGATCGGCATGTACACGCGACTCGCCGCGAGCGCTCGGGTCCGCCTCGGCGAAGGGGTCGTGCCCGTCCGTAGCGCGGGCCGCGGCGCGAAGCCGGTGCGCGCGACGCCGTACGCCGACGCCTCGGAATTTGTGCGCGACCTGCACGTGCTGATGGATTCGCTGGCCGAGCATCACGGCGCCTCGCTCGCCACGCCGCGCCTGTCACCGCTCGCGCGGGCCGCCGAAGTGTTCGGCTTCCATCTGGCCAGCATCGATCTGCGTCAAAGCTCGGACATCCACGAGGCCGTGATCGCCGAGCTGTTGAAGCGCGCCGGTGTCGAGGACGATTACGCGGCGCTCTCCGAAGCCGACAAGCTGCGCGTGCTGCTCGCCGAACTGGAACAGCCGCGCCCGCTGCGCCTGCCGTTTGCCGAGTACTCCGACCTCGCGAAGAGCGAACTCGGCGTGCTCGAAATGGCGCGTGTGACGCGCGAGAAATTCGGCCCGCGCGCGGTGCGCAACTACATCATCTCGCATACGGAGACGGTGAGCGATCTGGTCGAAGTGATGCTGCTGCAGAAGGAAACCGGCCTGCTGACGGGCCTGCTCGGCAATCCGGAACAGCCGGCGAGAGCTGGCCTGATGGTGATCCCGCTGTTCGAGACGATTCCCGATCTGCGCAACGCACCGCATATCATGCGCGATCTGATCGCGTTGCCCGGCGTCGACTCGCTGATTGAACATCAGGGCGGCGAGCAGGAAGTCATGCTCGGCTACTCGGACAGCAACAAGGACGGCGGTTTCCTGACGTCGAACTGGGAGCTGTATCGCGCGGAACTGGCGCTGGTGTCGCTCTTCAACGAGCGCGGCGTGACGCTGCGTCTGTTCCACGGCCGCGGCGGCACAGTCGGCCGCGGCGGCGGCCCGACCTACCAGGCGATCCTGTCGCAGCCGCCGGGCACCGTCGACGGCCAGATCCGTCTCACCGAGCAGGGCGAAGTGATTGCGAGCAAGTTCGGCAATCCGCAGATCGGCCGGCGCAATCTCGAGACCGTGGTGGCCGCGACGCTCGAAGCATCGTTGCTGCCGCACGGCAATGCGCCCGCACAACTGCCCGCGTTCGAGGAGACGATGCAGCAGCTCTCGGATACGGCGATGGCGTCATATCGTGCGCTCGTGTACGAAACGCCCGGCTTTACCGACTACTTCTTCCTGTCGACGCCAATCTCCGAAATCGCCGAGCTGAACATCGGCAGCCGGCCTGCTTCGCGCAAGCTGCAAGATCCGAAGCAGCGCAAGATCGAAGACCTGCGCGCGATTCCGTGGGGCTTCTCATGGGGTCAGTGCCGTCTGCTCCTGACCGGCTGGTACGGCTTCGGCAGCGCGGTCGCGGCGCACCTCGACAGCGCACCGTCTGACGCCGAACGCACACGGCGTCTGAACCTGCTGAAGAAGATGCACAAGACCTGGCCGTTCTTCTCGAACCTGCTGTCAAACATGGACATGGTGCTGGCAAAGACCGATCTCGCGGTCGCGTCGCGCTACGCACAGCTCGTCACCGACAAGAAGCTGCGCAAGCACGTGTTCGAGCGGATCGTCGGGGAATGGGAGCGCACGTCGAAGGCGCTGTCGGAGATCACCGGCAAGACCGAACGGCTCGCGGATAACCCGCTGCTCGCACGGTCGATCAAGAACCGCTTCCCGTATCTCGATCCGCTCAATCACCTGCAGGTGGAACTGCTCAAGCGCTACCGTGCGGGTGATACGAATGCGCGTCTGCGTCGCGGGATTCACCTGACGATCAACGGCGTCGCCGCGGGGCTCCGCAATACGGGCTGAACGCCGGGGTCAAGCGCGACAGGATGCTCCACTTGAGCAAGGGCACGCGATCCTTCATCGGGATCGCGTGCCTTTTTATTGCCCGTGTTATTTCCTGCTGCGCCCCGATATCAACGCGCTTCGATCATCAGCGCGTCGAGCTTGAAGGAGCCGTCGTCCCCCACGTCGAAATACTGACGCACTTCATCCGGCGCACCCGCCCACAATGAACGGATCGCGACGACACGAGGCTCCGGCGTACGCATCCGCGCCACCCACGAAGCGAAGTCGATCGGCAGGCGCCAGCGTTCGCGGATCGTCGCCTTGAAACCAGCCGCTTCGAACAGTGCGATCCACTCGTCGGCGCGATAGTCGCGGATATGTGAGCCATCGCGCAGCAACTCGACCGCCTGCAGATGCGTGTCGAGCAACGGGTGATCGCTGCCGGCAATATCGATGAAGAGCACCCGGCCGCCCGGCTTCAGCACGCGCCGCACTTCTGCAAGCGCCTTCGGTACGTCGTGCCAGTGGTGCGCGCTCATCCGGCTGATGACCCAGTCGAACGAGGCGTCGTCGAACGGCAGCGTTTCCGCCGCGCCCTGCTGCGTGCGGATCGTGTCGAGCCCGCGTTCGCGCGCCGCGGCGGCCACCGTTTCGAGCATTGGCGGCGCGATGTCGTACGCCACCACCGACTTCGCGTGCGGCGCCACCGCGAAACTCGCATGACCCGCGCCGCAGCCCATATCGAGAACCGTCGCCCCGGGCGTCGCCTGGATCGACGCCGCCAGCGTCGACAGATCGGCGCCCGTCGCGTGCACCTGACTCGTCAAGTAAGAGGCGGCGGTCGAGCCGAATGCGTCGGCGACCTGATCGTGATGCTTCATGGGATGCTCCTTGCCCGTGCAGGGGTCTAGTTGAGGTGGGCGAGCGGCCCGTCTGTGCGATTTCTGCCGCCCGAGCCGCTACAATAGAGCCCGCGCTGTACCAGTACAAGTTGAGCAATTATTCTGGTATCGACAACACCCCCTTCACGCACACGATGACGCCGCCGTCCGCTTCCGACCTCTCACCGCCACCGCTCGACGCCACACCCGCCCGCGCGCTGGGCGATTTCATCCGCGCCCACCGCGAACGTCTGTCGCCTCAGGCGGTCGGCCTGCCGCCCGGCCCGCGCCGCCGTACGCCTGGCCTGCGCCGCGAGGAAGTCGCGCAGTTGTGCAGCGTGAGCCCGACCTGGTACACGTGGATCGAACAGGGCCGGCCCGTGTCCGCTTCCGCCGATGCGCTCGCGCGGATCGCCGTGGCGTTGCAGCTTTCGCGCGCCGAACGGGCCTATCTGTTCGAGCTGGCTGCCCAGCGCGACCCCGCCGAACCAGACCCGGCCGCCGCCGATGCCCCCGCCACGCTGCTCGAAACCGTCCAGTTGATCGACGCGCCCGCGTACGTGCTCGACCGGCAATGGACCGCCCTCGCCTGGAACGCGCGGGCGGCGGACCTGTTTGTCGGCTGGCTGGACGGCGAGCATGACCGCAATCTGTTGCGCTTCACGTTCACCGAGCCCGGCGCGCGCGAGCTGATCGCCGACTGGGAGATCCGGGCGCGACGGCTTGCCGCCGAGTTTCGGGCGGATTCGATCCGGCATCTGAACGATGCGCCGACCCGCGGGCTGATCGACTCCCTGAGCACCGCCAGCGATGCTTTCGCGCGGTTCTGGGCGTCGCAGGACGTAGGCGGACGCGAAGGCGGACGGCGCGAATTCAACCATCCGCGCCACGGACACATCGTGTACGACCAGATCACCTTCAAGCCGGCGCATCGCGAAGACCTGAAGCTGGTGGTGCTGGTGCGGCTGTAGTGCTTCGGGCGCAGGTCGCTGAAACTGAAATGCGCCCGGTGCGGCGGGGGGTCATGCCTGCGCCGGATGTTAAAATCGCTGTCTTCTTCGCATCCGCGACGCGTGTACGCGTCGCACGCCTCTCACCGCCTCTTCACTGCCAAACATCATGACGTCCCAACTGCACAAAAAAGGCGAAGCCTGGTCGGCACGCTTCTCGGAGCCGATGTCGGAACTCGTCAAACGCTATACGTCGTCGGTTTTCTTCGACAAGCGTCTGGCGCTCGTCGATATCGAAGGGTCGCTCGCGCATGCCTCGATGCTGGCCGCGCAGAAGATCATCGCCGCCGACGACCTCGCCGCGATCCAGCGCGGCATGGCGCAGATCAAAGGTGAGATCGAACGCGGTGAATTCGAGTGGCAACTCGATCTGGAAGACGTGCACCTGAACATCGAAGCGCGCCTGACGGCGCTGATCGGCGATGCGGGCAAGCGTCTGCATACGGGCCGCTCGCGCAACGACCAGGTCGCCACGGATATCCGGCTCTGGCTGCGTGGGGAAATCGACCGTATCGGCGATCTGCTGAAGGATCTGCGTGGCGCGCTGATCGATCTGGCGGAGCAGAACGCCGGAACGATCATGCCGGGCTTTACGCACCTGCAGGTCGCGCAGCCGGTTACGTTCGGGCATCACCTGCTGGCCTACGTCGAGATGTTCACTCGCGATGCCGAGCGGATGCGCGATTGCCGCACGCGCGTCAATCGCCTGCCGCTGGGTGCGGCTGCGCTGGCTGGGACCAGCTATCCGATCGATCGTCATGCGGTCGCCAGGACCCTGGGCTTTGACGGCATTTGCGCGAACTCGCTCGATGCGGTTTCGGATCGCGATTTCGCGATCGAATTCACGGCGGCTTCCGCGCTCGTGATGACGCACGTGTCGCGGTTTTCCGAAGAGCTCGTACTGTGGATGAGTCCGCGGGTCGGCTTTATCGATCTGGCTGACCGGTTCTGCACGGGCTCGTCGATCATGCCGCAGAAGAAGAACCCCGATGTCCCCGAACTGGCGCGTGGCAAGACCGGGCGTGTGAATGGCCATCTGATGGCTTTGCTCACGCTCATGAAGGGTCAACCGCTCGCCTATAACAAGGACAATCAGGAAGACAAGGAACCGCTGTTCGATACCGTCGATACGGTCGCGGATACCCTGCGGATCTTTGCTGAAATGGTCGCAGGGATTACCGTCAAGCCGGCTGCCATGCGCGCTGCCGCGTTGCAGGGTTTTTCCACGGCAACCGATCTGGCTGATTATCTCGTGAAGCGCGGCCTGCCGTTCCGTGACGCTCACGAAGCCGTGGCACTCGCTGTGCGGATCTGCGTCGATCGCGAATGCGACCTGGCCGATCTTTCCCTTGACGAGATGCGCCATGAACTGCCGAACGTGGCTCACCTCATCGGTGAAGACGTGTTTGAATACCTCACGCTCGAAGGCTCGGTTGCAAGTCGTAACCATCCAGGAGGCACTGCGCCTGAGCAGGTGCTGCTCGCTGTTCAGGCTGCGCGGGCCAGGCTTGGCTGAAGCTGGTTTTTTGCGCCTTTAGCGCGCGTCGAGTTCCAGGCTGAAGGCGGGTCTCTTTTTAAGGGATCCGCCTTTTTCTTTTTGGTGGATCACTCGCATGATTTCATCAGGCTTCCTCAGCAGAATCAAATCCGAAAAACCTGCGCTCAGCATCACCACTTTATCGGCGCATCAGCAATTAATCTGCTACCCCTATCACGGGGCATCGGCCGACTGCTCTTACCTGTGTCGCTGACAGGCACGCCTTGCCCCGTCGGCCGTGCCCCTTCTCTCCCCCGGACAATGCGACGCACGCAGAAAACCTGATCCTTACCTGCATTTTCGACATAATGGGGTTTCGTTACGCCCGGCTCCGCCCCCATGATCATCCGGCCTCACCTGAACTGGTTTCGTATGCTCCTCGCGTGGAAAGGCTCTGTCCTCCCGCAACTGCTGCCGCGTCTCCTCGTGATTTTCTGCATATCGATCATCGCTGTCGCCGTGCACGATCACATTCTCAAGATCACCGTCAATCTCAACCCCACGCCGTTTTCCCTCATCGGCATCGCACTCGCCATCTTTCTCGGGTTTCGCAATAGCGCCAGCTACGACCGATACTGGGAAGCGCGAAAACTCTGGGGGCAACTGCTTAACGAGTCCCGCTCGATGACGCGTCAGGCGCTTACGTTTCCCCGCCATACGGGCGATGCGGGCGATGCGGGCGATGCGAACGCTGCAGCCGACGCGGACGAAACGCGCGAATTCGTGCGGGTCCTCGGCGCGTTTCCACACGCGCTGCGTCATCAACTGCGCAGGAGCGATCCGCGCGAGGACCTCGCCGCGCGCCTGCCGACGCCGCTTCTGGAACGCGTGATGGGGTCGCGCCATCGTCCGGCGACCATCATGCTCTGGCTCGGTGAATGGGTGCAGCGGCGCGCGCGTGAAGGCAGGCTCGAGTCGTGGACGGTGCTCGCGTTCGACCGCAATCTGAACGGGCTGTCGGATATCGTCGGGGGATGTGAGCGGATTGCGTCGACACCTCTGCCGTTTGCGTATTCGGTGATGATTCACCGCACTGTCTACTTCTTCTGTGCGGCTCTGCCCTTCGGGCTCGTGGATAGCATCGGCATCTTTACGCCGATCTTTTCGGTGTTCGTTGCGTACACCTTCATGGCGCTGGAAGCGATCGCGTCCCAGATCGAAGAACCATTCGGCACCGAGGACAACGACCTCGCGCTAGGCGCGATGTCCCTCTTCATCGAGGATGCCACGCGCGATCTGCTCGGCGAACCGGCGCTCGAAACCCAGACGCCCGGTCAACCACCGTTCTCGCTCAGCTAGCGGGCTGTGCGGCCATCCCGGTAATGCCGGCCCTGGCCTGACCTGAATCACGACGCCTCGCCTGGCTCAGTCGTTGCCGACCGTCTCCGAGAGACGCTTGATTGTCGCCACGCGCGCGCCAATGATATCGACACGGCTCCGTTCGTCGATCAATAGCGTCGTCGCATCGCGATATCCCATCCACGCGCGCTGCGCGCGCGACAGCGTCGAACGCGAGCGTGGCGGCATCTTCGCCCGCAGTTGCCGGAGGTAGCGGTTCAGATCGTAAGTGGCATGTTCGCACTGGGCGTCCATCGAACACGGGCGCAGTTGGGGGCTGTCGTCCCGGCGGGCATTCGCCGCGGCGGCGCGCAGCGCCAGCGCGCGGTCACGGACTGGCTGCAACTGCATGTCCGCCTCGGACAGCACATACATCGTCCCGTGGGTGGTTTCGAAGACGGCCTTCAGGAGCGGCGCTTCAGCCTCCCGCCATGCCTTCCAGCGCCGCTGGCTGGTTTCCCAGCCCCTGCGCCGCGAGGCCGGCGTCACAGCCTGCAACTGCTGCCATGCGGTATCCACCGCGGACTGCCACGCAGCCTGCGCCGCGTCCATGCACTGCACCTGACCCGCGGTCGACGAGCGGTCGCTGCGCGCGAGACACTGCCGCATCGCCGCGTCGATCGGATCGGCCGCGGCGACCTCCGCGCGGGCCGTGCCGGCCGCGAGGGTCAGCGCTACGCCCGCCGTGCAGAGCAAGGCGCGCGCAGCCCATGTCGAGCGCCCGACCATCAGCCGCGGACGCAGTCGACGAAGTACTCGATGCGCCCGTTGATCATCTCGCCTACGAGCCCGTGGATATCCGTATGGAAACCCGGGAAGCGCTCGTTGAACTCGCGCGCAAAACGCAGGTAGTTGACGATCGTCCGGTTGAAGCGCTCGCCGGGAATCAGGAGCGGAATGCCCGGCGGATACGGCGTGAGCAGGATCGACGTCACGCGGCCCTCGAGTTCGTCGATGGGCACCCGGTCGACCTCGCGGTGCGCGAGCTTTGCGAATGCTTCCGATGGCTTCATCGCCGGCTCCATGCTCGACAGATACATCTCGGTCGTCAGACGCGCGATGTCGTTTGCACGGTACACGCTGTGAATCTGCTCGCACAGATCGCGCAGGCCGATGCGCTCGTACGCCGGATGGTGCGACACGAATTCGGGCAGCACGCGCCACAGCGGCTGGTTGTTGTCGTAGTCGTCCTTGAACTGCTGCAGCTCGGTCACCATCGAGTTCCAGCGGCCCTTGGTGATGCCGATCGTGAACATGATGAAGAACGAGTACAGGCCTGTCTTTTCGACGATGATGCCGTGCTCGGCCAGATACTTCGTCACGATCGCGGCCGGAATGCCGGTTTCGCCGAACTCGCCGTCGACATCGAGCCCCGGCGTGATGATCGTCGCCTTGATCGGGTCGAGCATGTTGAAGCCTTCGGCCAACGGGCCGAAGCCGTGCCAGCGGTCATTCGGTCGCAGCATCCAGTCTTCGCGCGAGCCGATGCCTTCTTCAGCCAGTTCTTCCGGGCCCCAGACCTTGAAGAACCATTCGTCGCCGTACTCGGCGTCGACCTTGCGCATCGCGCGGCGGAAGTCCAGCGCTTCGGCAATCGATTCCTCGACCAGCGCGGTGCCGCCGGGCGGCTCCATCATCGCGGCCGCCACGTCGCACGACGCGATGATCGCGTATTGCGGGCTCGTCGACGTGTGCATCAGATACGCCTCGTTGAAGCGGTGCTTGTCGAACGTGCTGTTCTCGGAGTCCTGCACGACGATCTGCGAGGCCTGCGAGATGCCGGCGAGCAGCTTGTGCGTCGAGTGCGTCGCGAACACGAGTGCGCCCGTGCGCGGACGGCCCGCGCCGATCGCATGCATGTCCTGGTAGAACTCGTGGAACTCGGCGTGCGGCAGCCACGCTTCGTCGAAGTGCAGCGTGTCGAGCAGGTCGCCCAGCAGGTCCTTGATCATCTCGACGTTGTAGACCACGCCGTCGTACGTGCTCTGCGTGATCGTCAGGATGCGCGGCTTGAGGTTCGGGTTCCTGGCGAGCGCCTCGCGCGCGAACGGATTCGCCTCGATCTTCTTGCGGATGTTTTCCGGCTTGAATTCGTCGCGCGGAATCGGGCCGATGATGCCGAAGTGATTGCGCGTCGGCGTGAGGAACACGGGGATCGCGCCCGTCATCGTGATCGCGTGGAGGATCGACTTGTGACAGTTGCGGTCCACCAGCACGATGTCGCCCGGTGCGACGGTGGCGTGCCAGACGATCTTGTTCGACGTCGACGTGCCGTTCGTCACGAAGAACAGGTGATCGGCGCTGAAAATGCGCGCCGCATTGCGCTCCGACGCGGCTACCGGGCCGGTATGGTCGAGCAGCTGGCCGAGTTCGTCGACGGCATTGCAGACGTCGGCGCGCAGCATGTTCTCGCCGAAGAACTGGTGGAACATCTGGCCGAGCGGATTCTTCAGGAACGCGACGCCGCCCGAGTGGCCCGGACAGTGCCACGAATACGAGCCTTCCTCCGCGTACTGCACGAGTTCCTTGAAGAACGGCGGCGCGAGCGAGTCGAGATACACCTTCGCCTCGCGAATGATGTGGCGCGCGACGAACTCCGGCGTGTCCTCGAACATGTGGATGAAGCCGTGCAGTTCGCGCAGGATGTCGTTCGGCAGGTGGCGCGACGTGCGCGTCTCGCCGTACAGGAAGATTGGAATGTCCGCGTTGCGGCGGCGCACTTCGGTCACGAACGCGCGCAGCGCGATGATCGCGGCCGCGAGTTCGGGCGTCTCGCCTTCGACCACGACGTTCTCGACATACGGCAGCAGCTCGTCGTCGTCGATCGACAGGATGAAGCACGACGCGCGGCTCGACTGCTGCGCGAACGAGGTCAGGTCACCATAGCTCGTGAGCCCGAGCACTTCCGCGCCTTCTTTTTCGATGGCTTCGGCCAGCGCCCGGATGCCGGAACCCGAGATATTCTCGGAGCGGAAATCTTCGTCGATGATGACGACGGGAAAACGAAACTTCATGGGCGATTCTCCAAAAAGAACGACCGCTGCTTCTGATGCGCAGCGGTCACCCGTATAGCCGGTGAGTCAATGCGCGCTGCGCGTTAGGTTTTGGGCAACGTGACGCCGTGCTGGCCTTGATATTTGCCGCCGCGATCCGCGTACGACACCTCGCAAATCTCGTCGCTTTCGAAAAACAGAACCTGCGCGACGCCTTCGTTCGCGTAGATTTTCGCAGGCAAAGGTGTCGTATTTGAGAATTCGAGCGTCACGTGCCCTTCCCACTCCGGTTCGAACGGCGTCACGTTGACGATGATGCCGCAACGCGCGTACGTAGACTTGCCGAGGCAGACGGTCAGCACGCTGCGCGGAATGCGGAAATACTCGACGGTACGCGCCAGCGCAAACGAGTTCGGCGGGATGATGCAGACGTCACCCTTGAAATCGACAAACGACTTCTCGTCGAAGTTCTTCGGGTCGACGATCGTCGAATTGATGTTCGTGAAGATCTTGAATTCGTCGGCGCAGCGGATATCGTAGCCGTAGCTCGACGTGCCATAGCTGACGATCTTCCGGCCGTCTTCCGAGACGCGAACCTGATCGGGCGAGAACGGCTCGATCATGTTGTGCTGTTCGGCCATGCGCCGGATCCACTTGTCGGATTTGATGGTCATATATGAATGCTACGTGACACGTGAGAGGGGTAAAAGGCTGGCCGGCAAGGGCCCTGCCGGGCGAAAGGCGCTTATTTTACGCGATCGAACGAACGCGGATGGACACACGGCCGATGGATGCCCGCGAACCTGCCGGAACCGGCACGACCGCGCGCGCTCCGGGACGGCATCGAGTGATGCCTCGGCTGGCGGCGTGCCGACGACATCATCGTATGTCACTGCTGCCGGATCACCCCGCAGGCGAGCGCAGTACCGGCGCCATGCTGCGGGTAGGCGTACGGATCAGACGCGTCGCGGTGCAGGAGAACCGAGCGCTGCAGCACCGAGCGGATGCCGTCGAGCGACACATCGGGCGCCACGATAAAGCCGGTCGCCACGCCGGTCGCATCTGCGCGAATATTCCCCAGGTCGCCCTCGACCCGCGCACCGATCTTCAGGCGCTCGGCGGCTGGCGAGAAGACCGCACCGGCACTGGAGCCGTCGGTGGCGTTGCAGTCGCCGCGCTCGTGGATCTGCAGCGCGTGGTCGCTATCCGGCGGAAGGCCCGCAAGATTGTAGGTGACCTGCACGCCGTCCGAGCGTTCTATGAAGGTCACGGAGCCGCGAGCGGAACTGCCCACGGTAGGCAGAAGTTGCGCATTGGCACGCTTTTCCTGTGGCCTCAGGAATGCAGTGCAGCCGCACAGAAGCAGGCTGCTGGCAGTCAGAACGATGAACGCATGCACCGCCTGTCCGTCGATTCGTTGTCTCATGCGATCCTCTTGCCGGCCAGCGACCGCCCGTGCGGCCGCTTTGCCGGACCTTTGAAGCCGACATGATACCGCGCCAGCCGGCCGCATTGACGCCTGCGGCAGGTTGGCCGGATGGCCAGCGCGGACCGGCCGGAACGGCTCAGGTGTTCTGCACGACGATGTTCGGAAACTTCGAGGTCATGTCGCGCGCGCGCTCGGCGATATGGAGCGCCATCTTGCGCGCGATCGAACGATAGATTTCCGCGACGCGCCCTTCCGGATCCGCCACCACGGTTGGCCGGCCGGAGTCGGCCTGCTCGCGGATCGCGATGTCGAGCGGCAGGCTGCCGAGCACCTCGACGCCGTATTCCTTTGCCATCCGCTCGCCGCCGCCCGCGCCGAAGATATGTTCTTCGTGGCCACAGTTCGAGCAGATGTGCATGCCCATGTTTTCGACGATGCCGAGAATCGGAATGCCGACCTTCTCGAACATCTTGAGACCCTTTTTGGCGTCGAGGAGCGCAATGTCCTGCGGCGTCGTGACGATCACCGCGCCCGTCACCGGCACGCGCTGCGAGAGCGTCAACTGGATGTCGCCAGTGCCAGGCGGCATGTCGACGATCAGATAGTCGAGGTCTTGCCAGTTCGTCTGCCGCAGCAGCTGTTCGAGCGCCGACGTGGCCATCGGGCCGCGCCAGACCATCGGGTTGTCCTGCTCGATCAGAAAGCCGATCGAGTTGGCCTGCATGCCGTGGCCGGTCATCGGATTCATCGACTGGCCATCGGGCGACTCGGGACGCCCCTCTATGCCGAGCATCGTCGGCAGCGAGGGGCCGTAGATGTCGGCATCCAGCACGCCGACCGACGCGCCTTCGCTCGCCAGCGCCAGCGCAAGGTTGACCGCGGTCGTGCTTTTGCCGACACCGCCCTTGCCGGACGCGACAGCCACGATGTTCTTGACGTTCGGCAACAGTTTTACGCCACGCTGGACGGTGTGCGCGGCGATCACCTGCGACACCTGCACGCGGGCGTCCTTCACGCCAGGCACCTGAAGCAGAGCATCGGCGACGATCTTCTGGATGGCGTCAAACTGACGTTTCGCCGGATAGCCGAGTACCACGTCGAGGCTAACCGTTGCATCATTGACGGAAACGTTCTTGAAGTTCTTCGCCGCCGCGAACGGACGGCCAGTGTTGGGGTCGGTGACGGCCGCGAGGGCGGCGTCCACCAAAGCCCGATCGATACTCATTGAAACTCCGAGGAACGGTTTGCGGCGCGGTCGAATCGAACCATCGGCCGGCTGCACGAAATTGAAAGAAATTGTTGCTCGGCATTGCGAAAACAGCGCTTGCCGGGCACCCTTCGGCGGCTGCAATCTATAGGGCCGAATCACTGCGTGCCTCAGCCGTCATTGTAGTGGCTGGCGCGGCGCCCTGCCGGAAGACCCTTTTCCGTTATCGGAGCGGGCATCCGGGGCTTGTCATCGACGACTCGTTTTTCTGAAGAGAGGATCCACAATGAACACGAAAATCATGTCCCGCCTCACGGTCTTCGCGGTGGCCGGCGCGCTCCTCGCCGGCTGCGCTACCCAGCAGGGCACCAACACCGCTGTTGGAACGGGCGCCGGCGCGGCTGTCGGCGCGGGCATTGGTGCAATCTTCGGCGGCGGCAAGGGCGCGGCGATCGGCGCGGCGGCGGGTGCGGCGACGGGCGGCATCGTCGGCTATAACTGGCAGGCGATCCACAACAAGCTGTCGGGCGCAACCAAGGGCACCGGCACGCAGATCACCGAGCAGCCGGACGGCTCGCTCAAGCTGAACATCCCGAGCTCGGTCACGTTCGACACGAGCAGCTACGCGATCAAGCCGACGTTCGCACCGGTTCTCGATCAGGTGGCTCAGACGCTGGCCGGAAGCCCTGAAGTGATCGCCCAGGTCGTCGGTCATACGGACAGCACGGGCTCGGACGCGTACAACCAGACGCTGTCGGTGAACCGCGCGCAAAGCGTCGTGAGTTATCTCGGGACGCACGGCGTCGCGCCGCAGCGCCTGTCCGCTGAAGGCCACGGCTCGTCGCAGCCGGTCGCCGACAACAATACGGAAGCAGGCCGCGCCCAGAACCGGCGCGTCGAGATCTATCTGCGCGCTACCGCCCAGCCGGGTCAGCAGCCTAAGGGATGATCTCGAAAGAGGAGAATCGGCACAGGTTGCGTGTCCGCCCGGACAAGGCCGGACGCGCACCGCACGTCGAATTGAAACCTTCGGGTAACTGATTCGAAAAAAATTTCGAACTCTCGCGCAAATCCGTTGTCTCTCTTTACGGTACGTGGCTGGCGATGCCGCCGCGTCACCATTCTCCTCTTGTCGTTGTTGCTCCGGGGCCCAATAGCCCCGGTTTTTTTTGGTTCTTCAGGGGTGCCCGCCGCGCCGTTCCGGCCTCTCCTCCCAACTCCGCCGCTTCAGCCCAGACTCCCTGGCCGCCCCTTCCGCATTTCCCGAACGTCGTTCGAGCGGCCGCGCATCAGACTCCTGCTGCCATGCCTGCCGGTCATCCGGCCTGTCCCGCTGTGGCTGGCCGCCCTGATAGAATCGAAGTTTCGTCCCTCCGCAAGTCCCAGAATCCCTATGTCAGCACCCGCCACCGATCTCACCGCAGGCACGCCGCCGGGCCGTCGCCAGATCCTCGTCACGTCCGCGCTGCCGTACGCAAACGGGCAGATCCATATCGGCCACCTGGTCGAATATATCCAGACGGACATCTGGGTGCGCACCCTGCGCATGCACGGGCACGAGGTCTACTACGTGGGCGCCGACGATACGCACGGCACGCCCGTCATGCTGCGCGCGGAGAAGGAAGGCATCACGCCAAAGCAGTTGATCGACCGCGTCTGGCAGGAGCACAAGCGCGATTTCGACAGCTTCGGCATTTCGTTCGACAACTACTATTCAACCGACTCCGAAGAGAACCGGGTTCTGAGCGAATCTGTCTACACGGCGCTTCGCGACGCGGGCCTGATCGAGGCGCGGGAGATCGAACAGGCGTACGACCCGGTCAAGGAAATGTTCCTGCCGGACCGCTACATCAAGGGCGAATGTCCGAAGTGCGGCGCGAAAGACCAGTACGGCGACAGTTGCGAAGTGTGCGGCTCGACCTACCAGCCGACCGAGCTGGTTAATCCGTATTCGGTGGTGTCTGGCGCCACGCCAATTCGCAAGAAGTCGACGCATTACTTCTTCCGTCTGTCGGACCCGCGCTGCGAGAACTTCCTGCGGAGCTGGGTCGGCGGCCTCGCGCAGCCGGAAGCGACCAACAAGATGCGTGAATGGCTCGGCGATTCGGGGGAAGCCAAACTCGCCGACTGGGACATCTCGCGCGACGCGCCCTACTTCGGTTTCGAGATTCCCGGCGCGCCGGGCAAGTACTTCTACGTATGGCTGGATGCACCGGTTGGCTATTACGCGAGCTTCAGGAACCTCGCCGAAAAGCGCGGCATCGACTTCGACGCGTGGACCCGCAAGGGCGCCACCGCGGAGCAATACCACTTCATCGGCAAGGACATCCTCTATTTCCACACGCTGTTCTGGCCGGCGATGCTCGAATTCTCGGGCCATCGCACGCCGACCAACGTGTTCGCGCACGGCTTCCTGACGGTCGACGGCGCGAAAATGTCGAAGTCGCGCGGCACATTCATCACCGCGCAGAGCGTGATCGACACGGGCCTGAACCCGGAATGGCTGCGCTACTACTTCGCGGCCAAGCTGAACAGCACGATGGAAGACCTCGACTTGAACCTCGAAGACTTCCAGGCGCGCGTGAACAGCGACCTCGTCGGCAAGTACGTCAATATCGCAAGCCGTGCGGCGGGCTTCCTGATCAAGCGTTTCGACGGCCGCATCCAGGACAGCGCGATGCACCATCCGCTGCTCGCCACGTTGCGCGCCGCGATTCCGCAGATCGCCGCGAACTACGAGGCGCGCGAGTACAACCGGGCGCTGCGCCAGACGATGGAACTCGCCGATACGGTCAACGCGTACGTCGACTCCGCCAAGCCATGGGATCAGGCGAAAGACCCGGCCAACGCCGTCGCGCTGCACGAAACCTGCTCCGTCAGTATCGAGGCGTTCCGCCTGCTGTCGCTGGCGTTGAAGCCGGTGCTGCCGACGCTCGCGGAATCCGTCGAAGCGTTCCTCGGCATCGAGCCGCTCAAGTGGTCGGACGCCAGCGTGCCGTTGAGCAGCGACCGGCCGATCAACGCTTACAAGCATCTGATGACTCGTGTCGATCCGAAGCAGATCGGGGCGCTGCTCGCGGCCAACCGCGACTCCCTGCAGGCAACCGAAACCGGCGCGCCTGCCGCCGACGCGAAAGCCAGGGCAAAGGCGAAAGCCGCCGCGGCGAACGGCAAGGCCGACGACAAGGCGGACAGTGAAGAATCGGCGATCATCTCGATCGACGACTTTGCGAAGATCGATCTTCGTATCGCGAAGATTGTCGACTGCCAGGCGGTCGAAGGGTCGGACAAGCTTTTGCAGCTGACGCTCGACGTCGGCGAAGAGAAAACCCGCAACGTGTTTTCGGGCATCAAGTCGGCCTATCAGCCGGAGCAACTGGTCGGCAAGCTGACGGTGATGGTCGCGAATCTCGCGCCGCGCAAGATGAAGTTCGGCCTGTCCGAAGGGATGGTGCTGGCCGCATCGGCCGCCGATGAGAGGGCCGAGCCGGGCATCTACGTGCTCGAACCGGACAGCGGCGCGAAACCAGGCATGCGCGTGAAGTGAAACAGTGTGCCTGAAGTAACCAGCCGTACAAAAAGCACGCCCGAAAGCGTGCTTTTTTATTGCGCAGAAACCGCCGCACTCACCAGCGCCAGCGGTCAAACCGCCTCGTGTAAAACAGGACGAAACCCTGGAACGTGCCGGCATAGGTCGTCACTGACCAGTAACGCGTCAGGTTCACCGTCGCCTTGACCGCGTTGCTCGCCGACTGCAACCCCTGTTCGTAGCCGATCACGAGCCATTCGTTGATCGCCTTCGACACCATCACCACCTCCGAATCCGTCAGACCGACCTCGCTGCTCCCGATCGAAAACTCGTCGAGACCGAATGACTGCGCGATCCGCTTTCCGCCCGCGCTGCCGAGCAAGGCCAGCGCAGTCGTCATCGTGTTCTGCTGTCCCTGGTTGTTGCCCTGATCCGTGCCGTGGCCGAACAGCAGCCACGAGAGTTTTTCGTTGTCCGGGACGTTCGGCTCCGAAACCAGCTTCGCATTCGGCGACTGGATCGTCCCGGTGACCTGCACGCCCGCTTCGACCTGCTGGTTGCGCCGCATCGCCAGAATATTGATGCCTGGATTCGCGACCGGTCCATTGAACGTGAAAAAGCCGTTTTCGATCGCAAGCCTGCGGCCAAACGCGGTGTAGGTCGACCCTTCGGTCACACGGACGTTGCCGACCGCGCGCAACGGCATGTTCGGCGCGCTCATTGCCGTAATCGTGCCGCGCAGGCCGAGGTCCGCGCCCTGTCCGCGGAAACGGAAGTCGTTGCCGAGATCGATATCGATGTTGGCGCGCGGCGCGAACGGGCCGACGGACCGGTCCGAGCCAGCCGCCGAAGGCGGCGGCACGCGACGGACCGTGCCATCCGGCCGGACGATGACGACATCGTCGCCGAGCCTCGGTGCGGCCTGCTCGGGCATGTCGAAGAGCGCATGGTCGACCTTGAACTTGCCGTTGATCGCGAGTCCGCCGAGCGGCCCCGCGCTGACGACAGTCGCGCTGCCGGACAGCGACAGCTGGCGGTCCGGCGAGGCAAACAGTTCAAGCTTGTCCGCGACGATGCTGGCCTTGACGTCGGGATCCGGGCCGCCCAGCTTCACCTCCCCCGTCGCGCGAAGCGTGCCGCTCGCGCCGTGGAACTCGACCTGCTGGAAATCGACGAGGTTTTCCGACAGCGCGATGTGAATCACGCCGTCCTTCAATTGCACGCCTTGATCGACGAGTGTGGCGGACAGCCCGTCGCCAGTCAGCGCTCCCGACACCTTCGGCTTCGCCACGGTTCCGGTCAGCGCAAGTCTCAGCGCGACGTGTCCGTCGAGCAGGTAGCTCGGACCGAACAGTCCACCCGTTGTCTTCAGCGAAGGCACGTTCGCGTTCACCGAGCCCGCAAGCGGCGCTTCTTCGCTGAGGGTCAGCAGGCCATCCTGCATGACGAGGTTGGTATGCGCGGCGACGTCGATGACGCCAAGACGGCTCGCCTGCGCGTGAACCGTCGCGTTCAGACGATTGCCGGCGCTGAAATCGACGCGAGCCGCGATATCCGCAATGCCGAGCGATGCGACGCCGCGCCCGACCTCGACCGTCACGTCGCCTGCACGGCGTTTCAGCTGGATATGACCGCTCGCCGTATCGCCGAGCGCGAAATCCCAGTCGCCGTCGAAAACGAGATCGGTCTTCAACGGCGGCGGCGTACCGGTGATTTCCTGCCGCAACTCCTGCAGGCGCGCCAGCGAAATCCCGTTGATCGAGCCCGCCGAGCGGATGCGGCCGCGGTCGAATACGAACGACTTCAGATCGAGCACGGCGTTTTCGAGCGTCATGCGCGTCGCGCCGAGCGTCACGCGACCGGCGCCGGCACTCACCGACAGCGGCGACTCGAGATTGACGGCCGGCGTGCCGCGGTTCTGCAGACGTGTCACCGTGCCGTCCCAGTGCGGACCGTCGCGCGTGTCGGTGAGGTGGCCGTTCGCCGCCAGCGTCAGATCCAGCGGGCGTTCGTGCACCTTGCCGGCCGCTTCTGCATCGAGTGTGTGGTTGGCCCGCGTGCCGCGCAGATGCGCCGTGAGCGTCGCGAGTTCGACACCGTTGGCAGCCAGGTTGCGCGCATCGGTCGTAAACACGAGCGCGCCGTTCGCACCGTCGCGCAGTTCGGCGTGGCCCTCGGCGTGACCGACCCGGTTCGCGCCGAATTCGACGCCATCGGCCTTGTAGTTGAACACGACGTCCGGATGCGCGAACGTGCCGGTGAGGTCGCCGTCGGCCATCACGACGCCCGCGATGCCAAAACCGAGCCGCTCCAGCTGCGGCGCATCGACCTTGAAGTGCAGACGGTCACCGCGCGCACCGAAGCTGCCCTGCACGTCGACATCGTTGCCCGCTACCGACAGATTTGCCCGGCTTGGCAGAATCCGCGAGCCAGCCAGCTGGATCGTGCCGCCGCCTGTCAGCGGCAGACCGTCGTAGACGCTTTCGCCGAGCCGGAAGTCGGCTTTGGTCGTGAAAGTTGGCCCGAGCACGCCGGCGGCGCTGATCGTGCCGTTCACCCGCGCCTCGATCCTGCGCGCCGCGGGTGTTGCCCGGTTCGCCGCGGGCCTGCCCGACGTGCCCCTGGCCGCCGGAGCGGCAGCCGCACGGGACGGCGTCTGCGAGGTCAGCGCGAGCGGATCGAAGTCGGTCAGCGTTGCCTTCAGGTTGTAGCTCGAACTGGCGTCGTGCTTGATCGCGCCCGACAGATCGATGCGCCCTTTGCCCGCCGTCACCCTGACGTCGTTGAAACTCATGCGTGCCGGATCGAACGTCACCTTGCCCTGCGCGCGCAACCCGGCCCGCTGGTCAGCGAGGTCGAGCGTGATGCTTTGTATGTCGTCGTTCAGGCGGATGCCGATCGGGCCGGCGAGCTGCGTCGGGTGCACGCTCGCCTGAAGTGCGTTCAGATCGAGGCCGGCTACCTGCAGGTTGAACTGGCCGCGTTTGCCCGTGAGCGAGCCGCCGCCCGTGATTGTCGCGTTCCTGACGATGCGCACATTCAGGTTCGAGATGTGCTGCGCCTCGGCGTCGAGCCGCACGTCCGCGCGAGCGTCGATGAGCGGCAGAAGGTGCTCGTCGATCGCACCTGGTCTGGCGTTGACGATCGATACCGAGCCGGCCACGGCAAAGGCGCCCGGCCTCGCCGGATGCGTGGACTTTGCAGCCGCGCCCGCTTCACCCAGCACCGCGGGCTGCAACTCCGCCCGCACCGCAAGGTCCGCGAACGGCGCGCCAGGCGCGAAGGCCTGCGGATTCACGTGATCGAAGGTTACCGTCGCGCGCTGCAGCGGCACCGCACCAAACGGCGTCGCCTCGACCCGCGCGTGACCCGCGAGCTTCAGACCGGTCGCGTCGAGTTCGGCCACAAGCGTCTCCAGCGTCCCCGTCACATGCCCGTTCACCTGCACCGGTTCATCGTTGACCTTGCCTGAATAGCTCGCGTCGCCGGTCAGGGGAAACGGCTTCACGCCATCGAGCAACGCCCGCGCCGTGACCGCGCCGAAAGGCGTATCGAGCCGGTCGACCGCCGCTTCGTGATGCCGGCCATCGCTCTTGCCATGGAAGACAAACCGTGAGAGCTCCGTGGTCGATCCGCCCTCATGCAGCAGCAACTGGTCGACCCGCAGATCGCGCACCTCGAGCTGGAACGGCAACTGAAGGTCCTCCGGCAAGGTCATCGGGCCGGCAGTCGACGTCGACGGCGCGACCCGCGCGTCGATTGTGCCGACGTGCAGGTAGTCGACGGCAAAGCGCCAGGGTTCATGGGTCAGCGCCCAGCGGCCCGCAATGCGGTCAACCTTGATATCCGTGCCGCTGCCGTCGAGGCTGCGCCACTCGACATGACGCAGGCGCAGGCCCGTCGCGATCGTCCCGCCGTCGAGCGTGCCGGCAAGCCGCCCGTCCAGCAACTTCACGGCCGCGCGCCATGCGAAAGCCGTACCCCGCTCGGTCGTCAGCACGCCATACAGCGCGCCCGCGACGAGCACGACGATCAGCACGGGCGCCACGGCCGCCCACACGAGCCGCCGCCACAGACGCCGACGCGCCCGCGGGGGCGGCGGCGTGTCCGCGCCGCCCGGCCCGTCAGGCGGAGGAGCGCCGGGCGTGTCTGGTAGTGGGGTGGCGGAGGAGTCCGTCGTCATGGATGACAAAAATCAGAAAGCGATGCCGAGCGTCAGGTACGGACGCACGCTCTTGTTGCGAATACCGTAGGCCAGATCGACGTTGATCGGCCCGACCGGGCTGCGCCAGCGCGCGCCCACACCTACACCGGGGTAGAAGACCTTTTCGCCCCACGTGTCAGTAGCGGTGCCGATGTCGAAAAACGCCGCCGCGCCCCAGCTACGGTTAAACCAGTGCTGGTACTCGGTCGAGCCGGTGATGAGGTATTTGGTCGGCAGGACCGAGCCGGCGACGTTGTTACCGATGCTCTGGAAGCTATAGCCGCGCACTGAGTTCGAACCACCCGCGCGGAACAGCAGCGACGCCGGAATCCCGCTCGAACCGCCGCTCGTGAAGACGCCGCCCAGTTCCGCGCGCAGCAGAATCAGGTCGCGCTGACCTATCGGCAGATACTGCTGGCCACGCGCGTAGCCGCGAATGAACGTCTGGTCGGTCGCCACGTTCTTGATGGCGAAGCCCGCCTCCACGTGAATCAGGTTGCCGGAGCGCGGGAACAGCGGATCGTCGGTATTGCGGCGCGTCCAGATCCAGGACGGCACGAGCGCGCGGCTCGTGGTCGGCGGCCCGACATTCTGCGTCAACCGGTCCTGGTAGTAGAGGATCGAGTACCCGTAGTCGATGAACTGCGACGTGCGCGTGCGCTGCACACCGGCGCGCGCGCTATAGATCTGCGTGTTCGACACATCCGTGCTCGTATAGGACGCCAGCACGCTATTGACCCATGCCCGCTCGCCGGGCGGCATCGACAGCTGGATCTGCCCGAATCGCTGGATCTGGTCGATGCGCCCTGTGATGGAGAACGGGTAGGCCCGGCCGAATGTGTTCAGATAGGAATACGAACCCTGCACCTGCGGGCCGTTGTCCGTCGAGTAGCCGACGCCGCCGCGGAAACTGTTGTAAGGATATTCGCTGACCTTCACCTGGATCGGCGTTTCGAGCGGCTTTTCCGGGTCGTTGCCGACATCGATCGCGACGCTCGCATAGTACGGCGTGTTCTGCAGCTGACGCTGCAGTTCGGCGACCCGCCGCACGTCGTAGATATCGCCGACCGCGATCGGGTTCACGTTATGCACGATCTGCTCCGGGTAGCGGCGCGTACCCGACACCTCGAGCGGCCCCATCGTGAAGGTCGGGCCGCTGTCGTAGGTGACGCTCAGACTGGCTTCATGCGTGCGCGGGTCGATGAGCGCTTCGGAATGGTAAATCTTCGCGGCGACATAGCGGCGCGCCTGGAGGGCTTTCAGCGACGCGCTCTTCGCGTCGTCCCAGCCACCCTGTGAAAACGGATCGCCTTCATGCAGCGTGAACGCAAAACGCGCGGTATGTTCCTGCTCGGGATCTTCGGTCGCCACGGGGCCGCGAAACGACAGCGAAATCGACGAGATGGTGGTTTGCGGCCCCGGATCGACGTTGATGGTCACCTCGCGGCGGCCGTCGACGGTACGCACGTCAGTGCGTATGACCGGCGAGAAATACCCTTCCGTCGCAATGAGATCGCGCACCTGCTGCGGTGTGGCGGTCACGAGAAATTCGAACTGATCTTCGCTGATATCTTTGCGGCTGGCGAAACGGGCGATGTCGAGGTGAGCTTCGAGGAGCTTGCGCAGCGAACGCGGCGAGGTGTTGACGTCGACCCTGTAGGCATCCCGCGCATGGGCTTCGCTGGCGGTCAATACGGACATCAGTACGAGCGCCCCGGCGACGAGCCACGCGCGCAGATTCCGCCACGGGCGCGATGTCCCGCGCGCGGCGTAAAGGCGCTTGCCACCGGCTGATACACGCCACATGCGCGATGGTTCGATCACACACCCCGCCAAACAGAACCTCCGGCCATGGTTGAATTGTTCCGTCCGGCACCGCGCAAACGGACCGAAGCTCGTTATTTGACCACATCGGGGCCAGATAGCCATGTCAAATATGGTGTCACGACGGCGCCGCAAAAACGCGCATGCCGCCCGGCAGCAGCCGGGCAGGCGCCTTCCCACAGGACCGCCGCGCCCGCCTTGGACGCCCCTTCCGGCATCTTGTTCCGCGTTTTTCGACCGCGCGTAAGGCTTGCGGTAAAATTGCGTTCGACATCGACGGTCGCCGCCTGCGCGGCCGCCGCACTTCTCTATCACGGACGTCGAGCCATGTACCAATCGGACATCACCCAGTTCCTGAATCAGCTGAAGCAGCAAAAGCCCAATCTGGAAGCCGAACAGCGCCGCGGCCGCTCGCTCCTGTGGGACAAGCAGCCGATCGACCTGGACGAACGCGCAACGCAACAGTCGTCGCGCGTGCAGCAGACGCCCTACGTCTATTACCAGAACTTCTGAGCGTGTCCACCGCCGACGAGGCCCGCGCCGCAAAGCAACGCCCCGACGCCGCGCTCGCTGCGCCCGCGACCGACTCGACGCCTGACACCGTCGACGGGATCGCGTTTGCGCGTCTGTACGGCGAGCCGCTGTTCAAGCTCCCGACGGACCTTTACATCCCGCCGGATGCGCTCGAAGTCTTCCTCGAAACGTTCGAAGGTCCGCTGGATCTGTTGCTGTACCTGATCCGCAAGCAGAATTTCAACGTGCTCGACATCCCGATGGCGGATGTGACCACCCAGTATCTGGGCTACGTCGAGCAGTTGCGCAAGACGAATCTCGAACTCGCCGCAGAGTATCTGCTGATGGCCGCGATGCTGATCGAGATCAAGTCGCGGATGCTGTTGCCGGTGAAGAAGCACGACACCGGCGAGGAAGCGGAAGATCCGCGCGCCGAACTCGTGCGCCGCCTGCTCGAATACGAGCAGATGAAGCTTGCCGCGCAGCGCCTCGACCAGCTGCCGCAGCTTGGCCGCGACTTCCTGCGCGCGGAAGTCTATATCGAACAAAGCATTACGCCGCGCTTCCCCGACGTGAATTCCGACGACCTGCGCGCCGCATGGGCCGACGTCATCAAGCGGGCCAAGCTGGTGCAGCATCACCGGATTTCGCGCGAGGAGCTGTCGGTGCGCGAGCACATGAGCGTCATTCTGCGGCGGCTGCAGAACGCGCGTTTCATGGAGTTCTCCGAGCTGTTCGATACGACGCGCGGCGTGCCGGTCGTCGTCGTGAATTTCATCGCGATGCTCGAACTGGCGCGCGAGACGCTGATCGAGATCACGCAGGCCGAGCCGTTCGCTCCGATCTACGTCCGTCTGGCCTATCTGCCGGCTTGACGGCCGGACCGGCGGGCGATGCGAACGCCTGCCCCGGTCTGGGATATAAGGTGGCATAGGAGAAGGTGGCATATGAGCTGGCGAAATGCCTCGTTTCGGTGCGGCGTCGTCATAAATCCACTACAATCCCGCGCTCCGAACCCGTCTTCACTGTGCCGGGGAGCGCGCCGCAAAACAGCGGGCGATTCGCCCACGCGGCGCCCTGCTCCGTGCAAGGAACCCACCGTCCGATCATGAAAGTCATCAGCTCGATCCACGAATTGCGCGACCAGTTGCGTGGTCAGAATCGCACCGCCTTCGTCCCGACGATGGGCAACCTGCACGAAGGGCATCTGTCGCTGATGCGCCTCGCGCGCCAGCATGGCGATCCGGTGGTGGCGAGCATCTTCGTCAACCGGCTCCAGTTCGGCCCGAACGAGGATTTCGACAAGTATCCGCGCACGCTCGAAGCCGACATCGAAAAGCTGCAGAAGGAAAACGTCTACGTGCTGTTCGCGCCGACCGAAAAAGATCTGTATCCGGAGCCACAGGAATACCGCGTGCACCCGCCGCACGATCTGGGCGACATCCTCGAAGGCGAATTCCGGCCGGGATTCTTCCACGGCGTGTGCACCGTCGTGATGAAGCTGATGTCGTGCGTGCAACCGCGCGTCGCCGTGTTCGGCAAGAAGGACTATCAGCAGTTGATGATCGTGCGGCAGATGTGCCACCAGTTCGCGCTGCCGACCGACATCATCGCCGCCGAAACCGTGCGCGACGCCGACGGCCTCGCGCTCAGCTCGCGCAACCGCTACCTGCAGGCGGCCGAGCGCGCCGAGGCGCCGGTGCTCGCCGCAACGCTAAACCGGGTGCGCGACGCAGTGCTGGCCGGCAACCGCGATTTCGCGAAGATTGAACAGGACGCGATGGCGTCGCTGGCCGCACGCGGCTGGCAGCCTGACTACATCGCTGTGCGCAAGCGCGTGAACCTGCTGCCGCCGACGCCGCAGGACACCGACGCCCCGCTCGTCGTCCTCGCAGCCGCGAAGCTTGGCGCAACGCGTCTCATCGACAACCTCGAAATCTGACGCCGCGCACGCAAGTGCTTCAGGGCGCCCAAGGGAAAGGAACGGCCATGCAACGCAATATGCTGAAATCGAAGATCCATCGTGCGGCAGTCACGCACTGCGAACTGCACTATGAAGGCTCGTGCGCGATCGACGAGAACCTGCTCGAAGCGGCGAACATTGTCGAAAACGAGCGCATCGATATCTGGAACATCAACAACGGCGAACGTTTTTCGACCTACGCGATCAAGGGCGAACGCGGCAGCGGCATGATTTCGCTGAACGGCTCGGCCGCGCGACGCGCGCAACTGGGCGATCTGGTGATCATCGCGGCGTTCGCGATGGTTGACGAAGCCGAGCTGAAAGCAGGCTGGAAGCCGGATCTGGTGTTCGTCGACGAAAACAACCGCATCAAGGGCAGCCGCGATCACGTGCCGACGCAAAGCTGGACCTGAGCCAGACCGGCCGCGGCCTCATCAGGCGCAGCGAAGCCAGCCGCTGCGCTTTTTTATTGCCCGACGCCGGGAGAACGCTCACGCCTTGTTGCTGGTCCAGTCGATGATGGGCTGCCACTGTTCGAGATCCTTCTCGACGCGGCTTTTCGCAACGTCCCACAACGTCAGGCCGTGCGCGGCCAGCTGCACGTAGTTCTGGGTATCGCGCAGAAAGCCCAGTACAGGCAGATCCAGCCCCTCGACGAACCGGTGCAGCTGATCCGCCGACTTCGTCCGCGCATCGACCCGCATGCCGACCACGCCGACCTCGATGGCGCCCTTCCGGACGGCCTTTTCTTTTGCCAGGCGTTCGAGAAATTCCTGCGTGGCGAGGATATCGAATATCGACGGCTGCAACGGGACGATCACCTTGTCCGCGAGATCCAGCGCGATACTGAAGCGGTTGCCGTGCAGGCCTGCCGGCGTATCGATGACCGCATGCTCCAGCCCTTTCGGCGGCCTGGCGGGGGAATCGTGATCGACCTCCCACATTTCGATGGCCGCCAGCGTGCCGGGCCGGAGCTCGAGCCAGGCGTGGGCTGACTGCTGCTTGTCCAGGTCGGCGAGCGCCACCCACTCGCCGGAGGCCGCGAAATACCCAGCCAGATTGGTCGCGAGCGTGCTTTTGCCGACGCCGCCCTTCGGGTTCGCCACTACGATTACCGTCATGAATTCTCCCGGGAAGAAGGCTGGCCGGGCCAGCCGGTTTGCCGTGCGTTACCGTCAATCCGATTCAGGCGTTGATAATATCGGCAAATCCCGCTGCATCGAAGTCTTTGGCGCCGCATTCCTTTTTCTTTTTTACCCTGGAGTTTGAACACCATGAGCACGCTTCGCCCGGAATATTCGATCGACCGCCTCCACGAGCGGCAAAAGGGCACCCTTCCTGGTCTGCTTGGATTTCGGGTGGTGTCGCTGGAGCAGGGGTCGCTGACCGGCGAGTTGACAGTGCGCGCGGAGTTGCTCGCGCCTAATGGGTTCCTGCATGCGGCTTCTGTTATCGGGCTTGCCGATACCGCATGTGGGTACGCCTGTCTGGCTCATTTGCCTGAGAAGGCTCGTAATTTCACCACGGTTGAGTTGAAGAGCAATTTTCTGGGTACCGCGACTGAAGGGGTCGTGCGGGCCGTGGCCACGGGGGTTCATCTCGGACGGAGTACCCAGGTTTGGGATGCCAGGGTTTTTGCGCCCGATGGGCGGACTATTGCGCTTTTTCGTTGTACGCAGATGGTTTTGTATTGAGGTTTTTTGTTTCTTTTATTTTTCTGTTTGTTTGCCTTTCCTTGTTTTGCTTTTGGTTTATTAGCGTCGCCCCTGTGCGGGGCGGCACCTACTTTTCTTTGTCTTGCCAAAGAAAAGTAGGCAAAAGAAAGGCGCCGAAAACTCATCTTTTCCTGATGTGTCGCTGACCGGGAATGGCAACCCGCGAAGTGTCGCCCTCGCAAGGGAAACGACATTGGTCCGACGCCAGACCGTCCCTCGCGCAGTACTTCCCGTGACAAGGCCGTCATCCATCCCACTCCGCACTGCGTGCGTCGCGGACCGGTATGCAACAGGACCGTGAGCGCGCGGCCGCGATCAGCGGGCGAAGTGTCACAGTACGACTCGACGCGGCACACCACGACTTTTGACGTGCGTCGCTCACCACAACGATTTGCCCCGCTCTCTCGCCCGAATCCGTTGTCGCCACGCGTTACGTTAGTTCCAACAAGTTTGGGTCAACGCACACGCGACGCGAGCCCGACAGCTGCCCATCCTGACAGTCCGCGTGTTCGCGATACGAAAGCGAAGATTGAAGCCGAAGGCGAAGGCGAAGCCGCGAGATGATATGCAGAAGGTGCTGTGCCGGACGGGGACGCGCGTAGCGCGGAGTCGGAGGGATGAGTCCTTTGTCACGGGCAGTACTGCGCGAGGGATGGTCTGGCGTCGGACCAAGGTCGTTTCCCTGCGAGGGCGACACTTCATGGGGTGCCATTCCCCGTCAGCGACCCATCGAGAAAAGACGCGTTTTCGACGCCTTTCTTTTGCCTACTTTTCTTTGGCAAGACAAAGAAAAGTAGGTGCCGCCCCGCACAGGGGCGACACCAATAAACCACTAACAAAACAAGGAAACGCGACAAACCAGAACAACAACTTCAGCGTCAAAAAAACCAATAAAACTCAAAAAAATCAGGCATTAGCAACCCGCAGCGCCCGAGCCGCCCCAACCGCATAATGCCCATTCCCGAGCAAAGCCTGAACAACGAGGGTAACGGCCCAAAAGGCCGGATACTCCCACCCGCCGTTGGGCGAAGCAAACCCCCAACCGTTATGCAGGTGCGCGGACATCGCGCCGAGCATGAACGGCAACAGCACAATTGCGACCCAGCGAACCTGGACACCAAAAATCAGCGCGATTCCGCCAAACAGTTCGACGAAGGCTGTCACATAGCCAAGCCAGCCGGGCAATCCGAGCGACACGAAAAAGCCCGCCGTCCCCGGCAGCGTAAAAACGAAGATCTTCTGCAGGCTGTGGGCCAGATAAAGCACACCCAGGGCAAGTCGCAGCAAGGTGGCGGCCGCATCGGCAGTACGGGTCGAGTTCATGTCAGTTCCTCAAAGGTTGAAAGGAGGACGCCTGTGCGTCATCAATGGAACGGACTTTATTCGAACCGTGACAGACGAGAAACCACCTCCGACGCTTAGATTATTTCCTCTCAGTAGTTAATCGTCAAAGCACCCTTCAACCAATCGCCGCGAACAACTTCCCCAGATCAAGGTGTTGAGCCAGCGTATCGGCAAGCCGGTCGAGCGAAGCCTCCCGCAGCGCGGAATAGTCGATCGCCTGCGCGTCATCCAGCCCCGCCCAGGCGAGCAAGGCGCCGCACGCAGCAGGTGTGTCGAACAGCCCGTGAACATACGAGGCGAGAATCTGTCCGTCGGCGGAAATCGCTCCATCCGGGCGGACACCCTCCCCTTCGTCAGCCGCCAGCTGCAGGGCGGCCCGCTCGAGCGCCGGTCCTTCGGTCTCACCCATGTGGATCTCATAACCTGACACCGCTGCCGGATCCGGAAGCGTCAGGTATCCCGACACGTTTTTTAGCGTCTTGGCCTGCGTCAGCGTCGTCGAAAAATCGAGCCATCCCAAGCCGGCGACCACCTTCCCCGGCGCGCCCTCGACACCATAAGGGTCCGCAATCTCCTGCCCGAGCATCTGCATGCCGCCGCAAATGCCGATCACGCGGCCGCCATAGCGCAGATGGCGTCGCAGCGCGTCTTCCCAGCCTTGCGCCCGCAGCCACGCGAGGTCCGCCTGCACATTCTTCGAGCCCGGCAGGATCACGAGGTCGGCCGGCGGCGGCACAACGCCCGCGCGCACGTAGCTGAAATCGACCTGCGGATGCGCACGCAACGCATCGAAATCCGTGTGGTTGCTGATGTGCGGCAACGCCGGCACGACGACGCGCAGCGTCCGCGCCACATCGCCGGCATGGGTGGAGTGCGGGTCGCGTGGCAGCATATCTTCGGCGTCGAGCGTCAGGCCGTGCAGATACGGCACGACGCCCAGCACCGGCTTGCCGGTCTTTGCTTCGAGCCAGTCGAGCCCAGGCTTCAGCAGACTGATATCGCCGCGAAAGCGGTTGATGATGAAACCCCGCACGCGCGCCTGCTCGCTCTCCGACAGACACGCCAGTGTGCCGGTCAGGTGCGCGAACACGCCGCCACGGTCGATATCGGCGACCAGTACGACCGGGCAATCCACGGCTTCCGCAAAACCCATGTTGGCGATGTCGCGCTCGCGCAGATTCACTTCGGCGGGACTGCCCGCGCCTTCGACAAAGATGGTGTCGAAGGCGGCCTGCAGACGCGCGTAAGACTCCAGCACCGCCTCGAACGCGACCGGCTTGTAGTCGTGATACGCCCGCGCATCGAGATTCATGCGCGCCTTGCCGTGAATGATCAGCTGCGCGCCGCGGTCGCTCGTCGGCTTGAGCAGCACGGGATTCAGATCGGTATGCGCGGCGATGCCCGCGGCGACCGCCTGCAAGGCCTGCGCGCGGCCGATCTCGCCGCCATCGACCGTCACCGCGCTGTTGAGCGCCATGTTCTGGGGCTTGAACGGCGCGACTCGTACCCCCGCGCGACGGGCAAGCCGGCACAGCCCGGCGACGAGCGTGCTCTTGCCGGCATCGGACGTGGTGCCCTGGATCATCAGCGTGCCGCGCGGCACGTGCATGGCGTCGAGTGGGGAGGAAGTCGTCACGGAAAAGGCGCAGAAAGGCGGCAGAGGCGAAGGCGGCATTATCCCTCGCGCGCTACATCAAGGTATACGCGGGGACAGCCGGTACAATCACGCGATGATTCCACGCGACCTCACCTTCGTTCTCGGCGGCGCCCGCTCGGGCAAGAGCGCGCACGCTGAACAACTCGCCAGCGACAGTGCCTGTCCCGTCACCTACATTGCGACCGCACGGGTCGCGGATGAGGAATTCGCGCAGCGCGTCGCCCATCATCGGGAACGGCGTCCGGCACACTGGAATCTGCTCGAAGCTCCCGTCGATCTGGCGGGCGCCGTCACGTCAGTCGATGCGCCCGGCCACTGCATCCTGATCGACTGCCTGACGCTCTGGCTCGCCAACCTGCTCTGCCCGCCCGATAACGCCCCGCTCGCCGACGACCCGCACGCACACATGCTCGCGTTCGAGGCGGCGCTGGTGTCGGCGAAGGGCAGGATCATCGTGGTCAGCAATGAGATCGGCCTCGGCGTCGTGCCGCTCGGCGCGGCGACGCGTCTCTATGTCGACGAAATCGGGCGGCTGAACCAGCGCGTGGCTGCCCTGAGCACGCAGGTCACGATGATGATCGCGGGCCTGCCGCTGTCGCTGAAAACGGCGGGCCATTGACGATGCTGTCGCTGCCGCTCATCGCAACGCTCGCGACGGCTTCGGTCGCCGTCGATCGCTGGCTTGGCGAGCCGCGCACGGCGCATCCGCTCGTCGGCTTCGGCAAGCTCGCAAGCCGTATCGAGGCGCGCCTGAATACCGGTGTGCGCGCACGTCTGATGGGCATCGTCGCGTGGCTGCTGGCAGTCGCGCCGCCTGTGCTGATTGCCGCGTGGCTCGTCGCCGTACTGCCGTTCGGATACGCCTGCGCCGTGCATGTCGCGCTGCTGTGGTTCGCGCTCGGTGCCCGCAGTCTGCACGACCATATCGCGCCGATTGCGCGCGCGCTTCTAAAACGTGATCTCGCAGAGGCACGCTTGCTGACGTCGCGGATCGTATCGCGCGAAACAGCGCATGCGGACGAAGGCGCGTTATCGCGCGCCGCCGTCGAATCCGCGCTGGAAAACGGCAACGACGCGATCTTCGGCGCGCTCTTCTGGTTCGCGATTCTGGGCGGCCCGGGTGCACTCGCGTTCCGGCTCGCCAACACGCTCGACGCGATGTGGGGTTACCGCACACCGCGCTATCTGCGCTTCGGCTGGGCGGCCGCGCGCTTCGACGACGTGCTCAACTGGATTCCGGCACGCCTCACGGCGGCGAGCTATGCGGTGCTCGGCGATACCCGCGCCGCGCTGCAATGCTGGCGCGAACAGGCGCATCGCTGGGACAGTCCGAATGCCGGCCCGGTGATGGCTTCAGGCGCGGGCAGTCTGAACGTACAGATCGGCGGACCCGCCGTGTATCACGGCGCAATCGAGCAACGCCCGACGCTCGGCATGGGTCGCACAGCCAGTGCGCAACACGTGACGGCGGCGCTGGTTCTGGTGGAACGGAGCGTCGTTCTCTGGCTCGCCGTGCTGATCGTGCTGGCGCTTCTGAGCGTACCGTTCCATGGCTGAAGCAATCGCGCACGGCGGAAACCTGCACGAAGCGGCGCGACGCTACGGCATTCCGTACGGTGAATGGCTCGACCTGTCGACAGGGATCAATCCGCACGGCTATCCCGTGCCCCCGGTTCCCGCCGAAGCATGGCGACGGCTGCCGGACGAAGGCGACGGTTACGCCGCCTGCGCCGCACACTACTATGGCGCGCCGGACGCCGCACATGTGCTTCCTGTATCCGGCAGCCAGGCGGCGATCCGCATGCTGCCGACACTGTTGCCGCGCGGGGTCGTCGGTATTGCGCCGCTCACCTATGGCGAATATGCGCCGGCGTTCCGGCGTGCCGGTCATCGGGTCGCCGCGCTCGACGTATCGAGCGCGACGTTGCCCGATGAAATGACGCACGCGGTCGTCGTCAATCCAAACAATCCGACTGCGCAACACGTCCCGGCTGCAACACTGCTTCAGTGGCATGCCCAATTATCGGCGCGGGGTGGCTCGCTGGTCGTCGACGAGGCATTTGCTGATGCGATGCCATCGGCGTCGCTTGCGAACCGGACCGATCGCGTGGGACTGATCGTCTTCCGCTCGCCGGGAAAATTTTTCGGGCTTGCCGGCGTGCGCGCGGGTTTCGTGCTGGCTACGCCCACGTTGCTCGCTGGCCTGCGTGATGCGCTTGGTGCGTGGACCGTCAGCGGTCCGGCGCGGCATGCGGTGAGCGCCGCCTTCGGTGATATCGAATGGCAGCGCGATATGCGCACGCAACTCGAAGCGCAAAGCGCGCGTCTCGCTGCGCTGCTCGGTGCGCAAGGGTTGTCGCTGCATCGCACGCCACTCTTCGCATGGACCTGCGATGCGCGCGCTCAAGCCCTGCATCATGCGCTCGCGCGACGTGGCATCTGGACGCGCTTCTTTGCAGAGCCTGCCAGTGTGCGCTTTGGACTGCCCGGCGCCGATGCGGAATGGGCACGTCTTGAGCATGCTCTCGCCGTGAGCATGCGCGAAATCGCTGCCACTCCTCGTTTCGACAACCGATGATCCGCCGACTGCCGCGCGTTGCCTTCGCGATCTTCGCTGGCCTGTTCGCCTACGCACCGTCGGCGCACGCCACGACGATCAGCGTCACCGACGACTCTGGCGCCACCGTCACGCTCGCTGCTCCGGCACAGCGCGTCATCAGCCTTGCGCCGCATGTCACCGAAATGCTCTATGCGGCAGGAGGCGGAGCGAAACTCGTCGGTGCGGTCACCTATAGCGACTATCCGCCTGAAGCAAAACAGATTCCGCGCGTCGGCGACAACAAGGCGCTCGACCTTGAACGCATCGTCGCGCTCAAACCCGATCTGATCGTCGTGTGGCGTCACGGCAATGCGCAGCGGCAGCTCGACCGTCTGCGCGAGCTGCATATTCCGCTCTTCTTCAGCGAGCCGCATCGTCTCGACGATGTCGCCGTCACACTGACGAAGCTGGGTGCCCTGCTTGGCACATCGCAGACCGCGGATGCCGCGGCCAACGCCTATCGAGCCGACATTGCACAGCTGCGCGCGCGCTATGCGGCGCGGCCGCCCGTCAGCGTGTTCTACCAGGTGTGGGATCAGCCGCTGATGACGCTCAACGGCGAGCACATGATCAGCGACGTGATCGCGTTGTGCGGCGGCCGCAACGTCTTCGCGAAACTGGAGCCGCTCGCGCCCACCGTCTCAACCGAAGCCGTGCTCGCGGCGAATCCGGAGGTGATAGTGACCGCGTCGCGAGGGGCTACCGCACCCGACACGCAATTGCCGCAGCTCGACAAATGGCGCGCGTGGCCAGGCCTCGCGGCAGTGGCGCACAACAACCTCTTTGCGATCGATGGTGACCTGATCAGCCGCCCCGCTCCGCGTATTGCGCAGGGTGCGGCGCTGCTGTGTCGGGATCTGGAGACGGCGCGCTCAAGAAGAACGGGTTCAGGACAGTAAGCCCCGAGCACTCGAATTCGCGCTACAAGACGACGCGGCCTCAAGCATTCCAGCGTACGAGCGCCCACTGCCCGGCCGCATCGCCGCCTCGCAGCCATGCCACACCGGCGAAGTCGATCGACCAGGACAGACAACGGTCAAGCGGGATCCCTAGCGCGATCGATGCCAGCACGCGAATGACCCCCGCGTGCGTGACGACGTGCACGCATGCGTCATCAGTCTGCGCCTGCATGTCATCGAACCATTCCTGCACTCGTGCGCTGAACTGGGCAACGCTCTCGCCGCCATGTGCGCGGGCGTGCTGAAGATCGGCAGCCCATTCGTCGAGCAACGCGCGGTCGATTGAGTCCCAGCGTTGCTGTTCCCACGCGCCGAAATCCATCTCCTGCAGACGCGGGTCCACGCGCCACTGACAACCGCAATAAGCTGCCCACGATTCAGCCACCGACGCGCAGCGTCCAAGCGGACTGGTCAGCGTAACGTCGGGGGCCGGTACTTCGAGCTGCGCAAAGCGACTCGCCAGTGCTGAGACACAGGCCTGCGGTTCGCCTGCAAGCGGTACATCGCTGCGACCATAGCAAACGCCGGCCTCGACCGCGACCGCCGGATGACGGATCAGAACGAGATCCATGCAAGCCCCGTCAGATAGATCGCAAGTTCGAAGACCTGCTGTGCAAAGCCGAGGCAATCGCCGGTGTAGCCGCCGATGCGCCGCACGAAATAGCGCGCGAGGGCGAGGCGAAGTGCGATCAGCACGACAAGCGTGGCGCAGCCCGCGCGCCAGTCTGGCCAGAAAAGCCATGGCAGTCCGAACACGGCAGCGAGCGCTAACGCACCCGGCGTCATGCGCTGCGCAACGGGCCTGGCCTTGCCTTCGGGCCGCACGTAATCGAGCGTCGCCAGATAGCTGATCGCGCAGGCGCGGCTCGCCGTGTGCGCCGCCATCATCAGCCACGCAGCGCGCAGTGGCGGCAGCGAAGCTAGCGTCTGCCATTTCAACGCGAGCGCAACCACGAGCGCAATGGCACCGAACGCACCGATGCGCGAGTCATGCATGATGCGCAGCACGTCGTCGCGCGTATAGCCGCCACCAAATGCGTCGCAGCAGTCTGCGAGACCATCCTCGTGAAACGCGCCGGTCAATAGCAGCGTCGCAGCCATCGACAGCAACACGGCCACGCCCGCCGGAAACACGCGCAACGCCGCGAGATAAACGAGCGAGCCAACCCCGCCCACCAGCGCGCCGACGAGTGGAAAATACCGCGCCGCCGCGTTGAGATAGTGCGGTTCATAGCCGACCCAGCGCGGCACCGGTACCCGTGTGAAATAGCCCAGCGCAGTAAAGAAATAACGCAGTTCGGCAAGCGGATTCATGATGGCGCGGCCTCTACATCCGTATGCGATTGGCTCAGGCGTCGCGGTCAGCCACACCGGCGGATTCGAAACTCGCCATCTCGTTGATGAACGCGACTGCCGCGCGCAACAACGGCAACGCCAGCGCGGCGCCGGTGCCTTCGCCCAGCCGAAGATCGAGCGAGAGGAGCGGAACCGCACCGAAATAGTCGAGCATGCGCCGATGCCCAGCCTCATTCGACGCATGAGCGAACACACAGTAGCCGCGCACCTCAGGCGCAAGCGCATCGGCCACGAGCAGCGCGGACGTCGCGATGAAACCGTCGACGAGGATCGTCATCCGCTCCTGCGCCGCTGCGAGGTACGCACCGGCCATCATCGCAATCTCGAAGCCGCCGAAAGTGGCGAGCACGTCGAGCGGGTCGGCGCTGACGGCGTGCATGGCAAGCGCCGACGCCAGCACGTTGCTCTTCTTCGCGAGACCGGCGTTATCGAGACCGGTGCCGCGTCCGACGCATTCGTCGATCGGCACGCCACAGAGTCGACTCATCAGGCACGCGGCCGCCGACGTATTCGCAATGCCCATCTCACCGAGGCCGATCACATTGGTACCCAGCGCCGCGTGATGGCGCACGCGTGCCGCGCCGGCCTGCATGGCGGCGAGCGCTTCTTCACGCGTCATCGCAGGCTCGTGCGCGAAGTTTCGCGTGCCTCGCGCGATCGGGATATCGACGAGTACATCCGACGGCGGCAACGGCGTCGCCACGCCCGCATTGACGATTTCGAGCGTGAGCCCCGCGACACCGCTCAGCGCATTGATCGCCGCTCCGCCCGCAAGAAAGTTACCGACCATCTGCGCCGTGACGGCCTGCGGATACGGACTCACGCCTTCGTGCGCGATGCCGTGGTCGGCCGCGAATACGATCATCGCCGGACGTTCGATGGTGGGATGCGTCGTGCGCTGGATCATGCCGATCTGGCGCGCGAGCGCTTCGAGACGACCGAGGCTGCCGGGCGGCTTCGTCTTCGTGTCGATGATGCGCTGCAAGTCGTCACGCAACGTCTGATCGAGCGGTTCGACAACCGGCAACGCGAGTGGAGAAGAGGTCATGTTCATTTTTCGTTGAGGGATTATTGGTGTCCTGATGCATCGCCCGGCGCATGCGCAGGGTACATCGCGGGAACGAGTGCTTCATGGTCGCCGTCGCGGATCAGGATGAGCGGATAACCGAAGGCGCGGCTCGCGAGCGCCGGTGTCAGCACGTCGCGCGGGGCGCCCGCGTGCGCGCCGCCGTTTCCTTCGAGCAGTAACGCGTGTGTCGCAAAACGGCGTGCAAGGTTGAGGTCGTGACATGAAAAGATGACGGTTCGCGGTGTGTGCCGCACCCACTTCGTCAACGCTTCGAGGCAGTCGATCTGGTGATGCAGGTCAAGATGCGATAGCGGTTCATCCAGCAGCAACAGCGGCGCATCCTGACACAGGACCGCTGCCAGCGCGACCCGCTGACGCTCGCCGCCCGAAAGCGACAACACGTCACGCGTCGCCAGCGGGGCAAGGCCCAGCGTATCGAGCGCCGCGTGCGCCGCCGCGCGATCTTCGGCGCCTTCCCACCCCCAGCCCGAGAGATGCGGAAAGCGGTTGAGCATCACGATGTCCAGCACGCTCGCGCTGAACGCGTCGTGTTCGCCCTGCGGCATCAGCGCCCGGCGGCGTGCAAGATCGACTGGCGACCAGTCCGCGACGCGCAGGCCGTCGACTTCGACATGGCCTGTTGCGGGCGCAAGCAATCCGGCAAGCGCCGAGATCAGCGTCGTCTTGCCGGCACCGTTCGGTCCGGCGATGCACCAGGCTTCGCCGGCATAAAACGTGTGCGTGAAATCGTCGAGCAACGTGCGTGCGCCTGCACGCAACGTCACATGTTGCGCACTAAGCGCAGGCGCGTTGCGGGAAGGACGCTTCATCATCGCCGCCTGCGCAACAGCATCCACAGGAAGACGGGCACGCCCGTCAACGCCGTAATCACGCCAACCGGCAATTGCGCCGGTGCGATCACGGTGCGCGCAACCAGATCGGCGCCCATCACGGCGACGCCTCCGGCAAGCGCGGCTGCGGGCAGCAGCATGCGCTGGTCATTGCCGAAGCAAAGCCGCAGCATGTGCGGCACCACAAGGCCGACGAAGCCGATGGTGCCGCCCGTCGTGACGGCAGCGGCCGCTGCCAGCGAGGCCACGAGGTACACCCGCAAACGCAGCCGCATGACGGAGACACCAAGCGCGTGCGCGGCCGCATCGCCGCGCAGCAGCACGTTCAGTTGCGGGGTAACGGGCACGATCGCGACGAGCCCGACCAGCAACGCGGCAAGCGCGACCCAGGGCGCGCCGCCGCCGTTCAGGTCGCCGGTGAGCCAGAACAGCATGCCGCGCAGACGGCTCTCCGGTGCGACGCTCAGCAGCAACGTGATGACCGCGCCCCAGCCTGCTGCAATCACGGCGCCCGTCAGCAGCAAACGCGGCGACGTGTCCTGCGGCTCGCCTCGCCACAACTCGCGGCGTGCCAGGCCCAGCACAAGCAGGATCGACAGCAATGCACCGGCCAATGCGCTGGCGTCGACGATCCACCATGCGCAACCCGCGATCATCGCGATCAGCGCGAAGCTGGCCGCGCCGCCAGACACGCCTAGCACGTACGGTTCGGCGAGCGGATTGCGCAGCAGCACCTGCAACAGGGCACCGGCAACGGCGAGCAATGCGCCGCACGCGAATCCGGCAAGCGCGCGCGGCAGGCGCAGGCTGCGGACGATTTCACCCGCGAGATCCGTCGATGCCAACTCGCTGCTGCCATGCCACGGCAGCAGCGCAGCCAGCACGCGCACCGGCGAGACGGGCACGCTGCCAAGCATGAGCGATGCGACAAACACGAGGAACGCCAGCACGCCGAGCACGAGCCAGATCGCGGCCGCGCGCTTCGCGGTCATGCCGGCAACGGTGCGTAGTGCGAGGCGACTCATGGGCGTGGTTTCAGAAGACACGATGGCTCAGTACACCATGCGCATCACTGCTGCTGCCAGCCGAGCGTGAGCCAGGCGCCGCGTCGTGGCGTGTTGTATGTGTAGGCCAGTTCATAGTCCTTGTCGAAGAGATTCTGGATCTGCGCGGCCACGTACCACGCCTTCGTGATGTTGTAGCGCGCGGAGAGGTTCACTACACCATAGCCGCCGAGGGTATTGCCGGTATCGTCGCGCTCGCCACTTACGATCCACTCGCCGCCCACGCGCCATCCTGCAACGTCGCGGTTCGCCGAGAGCGATGCGAAGCGGCGCGCGCGCCGGTTCAGATCGGTGTTCGTGTCTTCGTCGACGGGATTCTGCACCGTCAGCGAAGCACGCACGTCAGTCTTGCCCAGATGGCCGCTCCACGATCCTTCGAGCCCCTGCACCTTCGCCCGCCCGACGTTCTGCGCGACATACACGCCCGGCGTGACCTGTTGATATTCGATCAGGTTCGTATGGCGCGTCTGGAACGCGGTCAGTCGCAACACGCCCAGGGCATCCGATGCGTACTGCAACGCCGCTTCAATCGAATGACTGTGTTCCGGCTGGATGGACGGATTGCCGCTCTCCGGAAAGTACAGATCGTTGAAGGTCGGCGCGCGGAATGCATCCGACCAGCTTGCGGTCACCTTCCAGTGCTCGTTCAGATCGTAGCCATAGCCGAGATAGTAACTGTTCGCGCCGCCGAAATCGGAGTACTGGTCGCGCCGCACGTTTGCCTGGAACTGGCTGCCGCCGAAGCGCCCCGTATAGCCGATAAACCCGGAGTCCACGTGACGGTCGGGCGCGCCGTACTCATCCGAATCGAGGCTCTGGTCGAGATGCTCGTAGCCTGCCTGGACCTTCTGCTGCGGCGCGAACGTGAAATCGTTCTGCCACGTGTACTGATGGTTGTCGGTGTTGAAGTGGTCGGTATAAAGGCCGTTCAACGCCGTGGTGCTGCGATCGTTGCCCGTCGCGACGACGAAGTGCGTCGTCCACCAGTCGGTCACGCGACCGTTCGCGAATACCGAAGCCTGCTGAATCCTGCTGTATAGATTGTTGAGATCGGTGGGCGCGCCGAACGGATCGTCGAAGCTGTCGTTGCCGTTCGACTGGAAATAGCGGATGCCCGCGTCCCACCTGTCGTTGAATGTGTGGCGCAGCGATGCCGAGATGCTTTCGTTCAGATAGCCATTGGCGTTCGGATTGACCGGCGCGAGCGCGGGATCGATCGACGAAAAGCCGTCGGTTTTTGTCCGCGCGAGCGACAGGCTGAAGGTCGTCGCGCCGTCCCTGTCGAGCGCACCGTTCACACCGGCCTGCTGGCTTTGCGTGTGATAGCTGCCATAGCCGACGGAGAAATTGAAGCGCGGCGGATGATCACCGCCGTCCTTCGTGAACACCTGCACCACGCCGCCAATCGCGCCGGAACCATATAGCGCCGACACATTGCCGTTCACCACTTCGACGTGATCGACCTGATCGAGCGGGATCTGCTCGATCTGTGCACTACCGAGGCTGACCGAATCGACACGCACACCATCTATCAACACGAGCGACTGCTGTGCCGAAGCGCCCCGCAGGAACAGACTCGCGGACGAACCCGGGCCGCCATTGCGCACGATCTGCGCGCCGGGCGCGAGTTGCAGCAAACCCGGCAGATCGCGCGCCGTGGTGTCGGCGATGTCCTGCTGGTCGAACCGCGCGGTCTGAGGGATCGCGTCGGCGAGCGGCTGCGGGCCGCGCTCCGCAGTCACGACGATCGGCGTGAGCGTGGTGCTGGCGGGCTTCGTGGCGGGAGCGGCCGTTGTGCTGGCGGTTGCAGTGTCGCCGGGCGCAGCCGACGGCGCCGTATCCTGCGCAAGCGCAGGCGCTTCATCCGTCGTTGCGGGCAAGGCCTGCGCGCCGAGCGGCAAGCCGGCCACGGCGAGTACTGCCGTGCCGGCGATGGGCGTGTACATCCGGTTGATTCCTGTGGATAGCGTGCCTGGCCTGCTTCCCCGCAAGCCGATGCGTAACAGGGCGGTCCGCCGGCGTGAAGCCACGCAGACGACGCCCCTCACTCTGGCCGGTATCCGGGCTGGCGACACATCGACCCGCCTTCCCACGCACGAATAGCGCAGTGGCATCGCGCGCCTCGCTGGAGGCGCGCCCAGGTCGACCTGCATGACATCATGCGGTCGCTTACCGTTGCGGGGGCAGCACAGGTTGGCTCGTCCTGGCGGACGCGGCTTCCTGTTTCCCGTTTAACTGCGCACGATGTGAAAACGCGCGCGGGCACCAAAGTGCCGCAAGTGTAGGAGCGGCCTCCTGGGGCGTCAAGAAAGGTCGATTCCTGCAATTCGCGTGCGCACGTCGCGTGCAATGCGAGCAAAATTTCTGCATGCCACAGGCACGAAACTCGCTCGAAACACGCATAAAACAGGTATAAAGCAGAGCTGTTACGTCTCGAAACGAGACAATTGTCGGAAGCTGTCACATTCCGCGCTAAAATGCCGTGTCTTTAGAGGACGCAGCACATGCTCACCGAACTCGAAACACTCTCACAGAATATTGGCCGGCTGATCGAAATCAGCCAGCGTCATCACGAAGCGCGTCGCGCGCTTGAACAGCAGCTCGCCGACGCTCGCGCAGAATGCGAAGCCGCGCGTGCCGAGCTCGAGCAGATGCGCGAAGAGCGCAACGCGCTGCAGGCGGAGCGCGATACGCTTTCATCGAAGATCGACGACGCCCAGGTGCGCCTGAACGCGATCCTCGAAAAACTCCCGCGAGCGAAAGCTCACGCCGAGCCGGACAATCAACTTGATCTGCTCGCGTCGTCGCAGCAGGAAGTCGAAACTGAAGCCGGCGGCGACGTCACCCGCCACGGAGAAAACGCATGACCGCAAAGCAGATCGAAGTCTCGATCCTCGGCCAGCCCTATCGTCTCGCCTGTTCGCCGGAAACCGAAGCCGCGCTGCTCGAAGCCGTTGCGCGCGTCGATGCAGAGATGTCGAAGATCCGTTCGACCAGCAACGTTCGCGGCCAGGATCGCATTGCCGTCATGGCTGCGCTGTCGCTGGCATCGGAACTGCTTAAGCTGCAGGCTAGCGTACGTCATGGAGAATCATTTCCCGCCGAAGAAATCCGGCGTACAATGCACTCAATGAACGAACAGCTGGGCGCAGTGATCCAGCAGTACGGTGTGCAGTAAAAGTTATTCAGAGGCAGGCCATCTGGAACATCGGGCCCGCTTCGGATTCAGAGCAGTTCGCGAGGTCACCCGAGGTAACCTCGAGCGTCTGGATCCAGTCAGTTTTGTCAGCTTCCCTGCCTGGTTCGCCAAGGTCATATATTCCTTGAACCAATGCCATGTGCACGGTTGCGGAAATTTGCAGCACGGGTGTGCGCGTCACTCCGTCTGATGTACCCGAAGTGCTGCTAACTGCGACCAATTCTGAACTCCCGGTTCAGGATGCCGGCCTAGCGGCTATGGCGGGGACCTATTCAACGGCATCGGACAATCGTCCGATGCCGTTTCCGTTTGTAGTGTTCCTTCCGCATCGCTAGCGCCGCGTCACGCATTGCGCTTATCCTGTGTTCTTCTCAACGTTCAAATCGACTCATGCGCTACTGGCTAATGAAGTCCGAACCGGACGAAGCAAGCATCGACCACCTCGCCAACGCCCCTCGGCACACCCTCCCCTGGACGGGCGTGCGCAACTATCAGGCGCGCAACTTCATGCGCGACATGATGCAGGTGGGCGACGGTGTTCTCTTCTATCACTCGAGTTGTCCGGAGCCGGGCATCGCCGGGATTGCCGAGGTATCGTCGACGGCCTACCCCGACCCTACCCAGTTCGATTCGAAAAGTCCGTACTACGATCCGAAATCGAGCCGCGAGACACCGCGCTGGATACTGGTCGACGTGGTCTTCAAGAAGAAGATCCCGTTGATTCCGCTCGCAAAGCTGCGCGAATATCCTGCACTTGCGGACATGCGTGTGCTCGCCAAAGGCAACCGGCTGTCCATCACGCCGGTCACTGAAGCCGAATGGCGCTTCATTACGAAGCAACTCGCCTAGCTGCTATGCGCGACATCGCGCGGCATCGCCTGACCGGACCGTCGCGCAGAGGAACCAACCTGATCTTACAGCCGCCTAACTGAGTCGCAAGCACCGTGCCACTCCGATGCACGGTGCTTGCATCGCGACAGCCTCGACGGGCGCCCGGTTGGACTTCAAGTGCCTGCCGCCCGATATAGGGCATCGCGTACAACCTGCCCAAGAAAGGAATCAAACGATGACCAGAAAACACGCACTCGCCTTCGCTCTCGCTGTCGCGTCCGCGGCGCCGCTCGCGTTGTCGCTGGCGCCAGCAACCGCCCACGCGCAGACTGTCGTGCAAAATCCGCCGTCGGGCGTGTTGTCGCTGTCGGCGCAGGCAAGCACCGAAGTGCCGCAGGATGTCGTCAACATCACGCTGTTCTATGAACAGCAAGCGAGCGACCCCGGTTCACTCACCAGCACGCTCAACGAGCGCGCTGACGCGGCGCTGCAAAAGGCGCGCGGCGTGGCTGGCGTCACCGCGCGCACCGGGGCATTCTCGATCTTTCCGTCAACCGATCGCGACGGGCGCATCTCGGCGTGGCGTGGCCGCACAGAAGTACAACTCGAGTCGCACGACTTCGCTGCGGCATCGAAGCTCGCCGGACAGATGTCGTCGATCATGCAGGTCGGCAATGTGTTGTTCTCGCTGTCGCCGGAAGCGCAGCGCGCCGCCGAACAGAAGCTCACCGGTCAGGCGATCGCGTCGTTCCGTCAGCAGGCCGCTTCATCGGCACAGGCGTTCGGCTACAGCGGCTACACCATTCGCGAAGTCAACGTCGGGCATAACAGCTTCATGCCGCGTCCGATGATGATGATGAGCGCCCATGCAATGGGCGCCGATGCCAAAGCCGCCGCGCCGATGCCGCTCGAAGGCGGCACGTCCACGGTGACGGTGAACGTATCGGGTTCGGTCCAGATGAAGTAATACGGTGCGCTCCATTGGAGCGTTTCGTTCATTGCCCGCAGAAGAGCAAAACGCCACGGCATGCCGTGGCGTTTTGCTTTTCTTCCTCTGTGAAGACGCGTCAGTTCGCGCCGACCGCCGATGATTGTTGACGCTTGCCGCGCCGATACGACCACACCAGCAACGCGATGCCCACGAGGACCATCGGCAGCGAAAGCCATTGTCCCATCGAAAGCCCCAGCGCCAGCAGCCCGAGAAAATCGTCCGGCTCGCGTGCGAACTCCACGGTGAAGCGGGCCAGCCCATAGCCGATCAGGAACACGGCGGACGCTGCACCCACCGGACGTGGCTTGCGCGTAAAAAACCACAGCACGAGGAACAGCACGACACCTTCGAGCGCGATCTCATACAACTGCGACGGATGGCGCGGCAGCATGTGATATTGCGCGAACACATCGGCCAGATGCCAGCGCGTCGTCAGTTCCGGATGCGTGGCGAGCCAGCCGGCGTCCTCATTGGCGGCGCCCGGAAACAGCATCGCCCATGGCGCAGACGGATCGGTCACGCGCCCCCACAACTCGCCATTGATGAAATTGCCGAGCCGCCCCGCGGCGAGCCCGGTGGGCACCATCGGTGCGACGAAATCGGTGACCTGCAACCACGTGCGCTTGCGCTGCCATGCGAACAGCACCATCGCGAACGTCACGCCGAGAAAGCCGCCGTGAAACGACATGCCGCCTTCCCAGACCTTGAAGATATCGAGCGGATGCGCGAAGTACCAGCTCGCCTTATAGAACAGCACATAGCCGAGCCGGCCACCGAGGATCGTGCCTAGCACGCCGTAAAACAGCATGTCGTCGATGTCTTTCGCGGTCCAGCCTTGTGCAGCGACATGCGGCAGGCGCAGACGCAAGCGGCCGACAACGATTGCCGCAATGAACGCCACAAGGTACATCAGGCCGTACCAGCGCACCGCGAGCGGCCCCAGGTGAATGGCGACGGGATCGAAATTGGGGTGAATGAGCATGTGTTTTTATGGGTGGTTCAACTGCGGATTCGGTTACGGCAACCGCGACGGGCGCGGCAACAAAACATGCATTGGACGGCGCGTCGCCCGATGGGTTCGCGATAGTCTCGAAGTCATTCGTCAGCGCTTGCGCGCACCGTGCGCCGCGACCGTGGCCGCATGCGCGCGCACGATGTCGATGAAGCCCGCCAGCACCGGACTCACCTCACCCGTGCGCCAGACGAGACCCGTCTCGATTGCCGGCACCGATTCGCGCAGCGGCCGGTAGACGACGCCCGTGCGCCGCAGATTACGTAACGATTGCGGCACCAGCGCGACACCCATGCCCGCCGACACGATACTGACGATCGTCTGCATCTGGATCGCCTCCTGGCCGATACGCGGCGTGAGCCCCGCGACGCCGTAGCAATCCATAATGATGTCATAAAAGCCTGGCGCGAGACGCCTTGGGAAGATCACGAGCGGCGCATCGGCGACGTCGCGCAGGCTGACCGGCTCGTCGCGCCAGTCCCCGTCAGGGTTGCTGCCGGCGTGCTCAGCCAGCTCCGACGACATCGCGATCACCAGCGGCTCGCGCGCGATGGGCAGCCAGGATAGCTGGGCCAGATGCCGCGGCGGCAGCGGCGCAATCACGAGGCCGGCGTCGATGCGGCCCGCAACGAGTTCGTCGATCTGCACGTCGCTGGTCGCTTCGGCAAGCTGCAGGCGCACGCGCGGATGGCGCGCGCCGAAGTCGCGCAGCAGAAGCGGCAGCAACCCGTAATCGGCCGTCGAGACGAAGGCGAGCGACAACACACCCGCTTCGCCACGCGAGAGGCTCTGCGCGAGCGGCCTCAAGCCCTCGGCGCTCGCGAGGAGGCGCCGCACTTCGGGCAGCAGGTCGACGCCCACCGGCGTCAGCTCGACCGAGCGCTTGGTGCGCGCAAAGAGTTCGACGCCGAGCGTATCCTCCAGCGCGCGGATGGCCTGCGACAACGGCGGCTGCGTCATGGACAGGCGCGCCGCCGCCCGCCCGAAGTGCTTCTCTTCGGCGACGGCGATGAAATAGCGCAACTGGCGCAGATCAGGCGTAAGGTGCAGCATCGATTAATATGTTTTCCGACCTAATACAGCCTCAATAATATATTGGACACGCGCGACGAGACACTGCATTCTTGCGCCACGTGCTGAACCATCCGCCCTGACCTCCCGGGCGAAGGTCCCCCAATACCAGCACCCAGGACAAGACAATCGGAGCTCCCCATGTCGTACAACCGTCGTTCGAAGAACATCACGCAAGGCGTCGCGCGCGCGCCGAACCGTTCGATGTATTACGCGCTTGGCTATGAAAAGGCCGATTTCGACAAGCCGATGATCGGCATCGCGAACGGCCACTCGACGATCACGCCGTGCAACTCGGGCCTCCAACGCCTCGCCGACGCAGCCGTGACAGCGGTCAAGGGCGCCGACGCCAACCCGCAGATCTTCGGCACACCGACCATTTCGGACGGCATGTCGATGGGCACGGAAGGCATGAAGTACTCGCTCGTGTCGCGCGAAGTGATCGCCGACTGCATCGAAACGTGCGTACAGGGCCAGTGGATGGATGGCGTCGTCGTGATCGGCGGCTGCGACAAGAACATGCCGGGCGGCATGATCGCGCTCGCGCGGCTCAACGTGCCGGGCATCTACGTCTATGGCGGCACGATCCGCCCGGGCAACTGGAAGGGCAAGGACCTGACGATCGTGTCGTCGTTCGAAGCCGTTGGCGAGTTCACGGCCGGACGCATGTCGCAGGAAGATTTCGACGGCATCGAAAGGAACGCGTGCCCGTCGTCGGGTTCGTGCGGCGGCATGTACACCGCGAACACGATGAGCTCGTCGTTCGAAGCGCTCGGCATGTCGCTCCTGTATTCGTCGACGATGGCCAATCCGGACGACGAAAAGGTCGGTTCCGCAGCGGAATCGGCGCGCGTGCTGGTCGAAGCGGTCAAGAAGGACCTGAAACCGCGCGACATCATCACGAAGAAGTCGATCGAGAACGCCGTATCGGTGATCATGGCAACCGGCGGCTCGACGAACGCGGTGCTGCACTTCCTCGCGATCGCCCACGCGGCCGAAGTGGAATGGACCATCGACGACTTCGAGCGCATGCGCAAGCGCGTGCCGGTGATCTGCGACCTGAAGCCGTCGGGCCAGTTCGTCGCCACCGATCTGCACAAGGCAGGCGGCATTCCGCAGGTCATGAAGATCCTGCTGGACGCGGGTCTGCTGCACGGCGACTGCATGACGATCACCGGCAAGACCATGGCCGAAGAACTGAAAGACGTGCCGTCGACGCCGCGCGCCGACCAGAAAGTGATCTTCCCGATCGACAAGGCGCTCTACAAGGAAGGCCACCTCGCGATCCTGAAGGGCAACCTGGCAACGGACGGCGCGGTCGCGAAGATCACGGGCCTGAAGAACCCGGTGATCACGGGCCCGGCACGCGTGTTCGACGACGAGCAAAGCGCAATGGAAGCCATCCTCGCCGACAAGATCAAGGCCGGCGACGTCGTCGTGCTGCGTTATCTCGGCCCGAAGGGCGGCCCCGGCATGCCGGAAATGCTCGCACCGACTTCGGCGATCATCGGCAAGGGTCTGGGCGAATCGGTCGGCCTCATCACCGACGGCCGCTTCTCGGGCGGCACGTGGGGCATGGTGGTGGGTCACGTTGCGCCGGAAGCGTATGCAGGCGGCACGATCGGTCTCGTGCAGGAAGGCGATTCGATCACGATCGACGCCCACAAACTGCTGCTGGAACTGAACGTCGACGCCGCCGAACTGGAGCGCCGCCGCGCCGCGTGGCAACAGCCGAAACCGCGTTACACGCGCGGCGTGCTGGCGAAATACGCGGCGCTCGCGCTGCCGGCCAACAAGGGCGCTGTGACGGGTTGAGCATGAAACCGGCGTAGCGCCCGACCGGCTGTGTTTGACAACGGCCGGCTCGAAACGAAGGGGCGAGGACTGGGGCACACGACGGGTCGTGTGCCCCTTTGCTTTTATAATGCCTGCACCACAGGTCGGGCACACGCACCGGCGGAGACCAGAATGAATCGAAAGTCGTATGCAGCATGGGCGCTCATCGGCACGCTGGCAGCCGGTGGAACGGCGTATGCACAGAAACCCGCGGTCGACGGGCTCGCGCTCGCCAAGGCGCAGAACTGCATGAGCTGTCACTCGGTGAACCGGCCAGTCATGGGACCGGCGTTGCATGACATCGCGGCAAAATACGCACCGCGCGGCGATGCGGCGACGTCGTACCTGTCGCGCAAGATCGTCGAAGGCAGCACGGGCGTCTGGGGCAGGGTGCCGATGCCCGCCAACACGCAGCTCACGCCCGATCAGGCCGTCGAGCTTGCGAACTGGATCCTGTCGCTGCAGTAAATCGCGGGTGGTGTTCGCCAGCCAGGCATCGGACAGCCCGCTGGCTGCTATGCACTACATGCATGGCTGACGGGGCGAGTCAGACGTCCGAACGCCGCGCCGCTTCTTCCTTTACTGCGTCCTTCACCCATCCGGCGATTTGCACTTCGAGCGCAGATGCCACTTCGCGCGCGATCTGACCGACGAGCCAGGTCGCGTGGACCCGCATCGCGGCCTGACACCGCTCTTCGATCAGCTCACGCCCTTCGCCGCCCAGATAACTCGCAAGACGGCCGCGCAGACGCTCGGCCAGCATATCGGCATCGATCTCGTGAGTGCCGTTCCCGCGCGCCAGTTCGGGCGCGTAGGGCTCGGCGAACGGCGTTGTTGCGACTTCGGTTGAGTCGTCGACGGGTGCGGGTTGCGGCACGAACGCAGGCGCTACCGTCTGCCGGTGTTCTGGCGGAGACTGGGGGGCGACCGCTGACGGCACCTCTCGCGCAACTTCCGGTGCAACCTGCGGCGAGGCATCGGCGGCGACATGAGGTACGTCTTTCGGCGCAACCACGGGCTCTTCGGTCGTGGCCACGACGGCAGGTGGCGGCACGTCTGTCGGTGCCGGAGTGGGCGCAACAGGCTCAGCCGGTGCCTCGAGTACGTCCTCGGCCGGCGCTGCGGCCGGCGCCGCAGCCTCGGCGGACGGATGGCGCGCGCGCACGGGACTGCCCGCCACGAGAACGTCACTCAGTACCGGAATCGAAGTATCGTCGCTACCACGGGGACCGCTGCTATCGTGGCTATCGTGAGAAGGGGACACGAAAACACTCCGTCAATGAATCGGGCGAACCGATAGGGGTCAAGCCAGGCCGCTGAGCCATGTTCACGCAGCAGACCACGCGAACGTTAACCGCGGGCAATCGCACGCACCCGGCAGACATCAACCGCCCTGCTTGTAGTTGTTCAAAGCATAGCCGCGATCGCGGTAAAAGCGATAGCGCTCGCGACCTGCGGCGAGTTCGTCGGGCGTATTGCCGACGATTTCCAGAAGCCGTTCGAAGCGCGCGAACTGCGCCGGCACCTCGGCGCCAAGATTGAGCAGTACCTGATGGTGCGGCGCGTTATCGAGATTCGTCGCCAGTACGATAGGCGTCTGCGCGGCAAGCGGGCTGTCCATCATGCAGTGCGGCACGAAGTCGAGCGGCGAAAACGTCCACAACTGCTCGTCGAACGCGCGTAGCCGTGCAGGGTCCGCCAGCACGACGGTCGGCTGTTGCGCCTGATACGCCTTGCGTATCAGGCGGCAGGCGTACAGAAGCGAATCGCCCACGTTCGAATGAAAGTCGATCCGTGTCATGCCCGGCTCCGCCTCGCCACGCTGCAACGCGTCATTGCGCCGCGCGGTCGATCAGGAACTGCGCGAGCAGCGGCACCGGACGCCCCGTCGCACCCTTCGCCGCTCCGCTCTTCCATGCCGTACCGGCGATGTCGAGGTGGGCCCACGGATAGCTTTCAGCGAAACGCGACAGGAAGCACGCCGCCGTCACGCTACCCGCCGGACGGCCGCCAATGTTCGCCAGATCCGCGAAATTCGACTTCAGCTGATCCTGGTACTCGTCGTCGAGCGGCAGGCGCCAGGCCGGATCGGCCGCTTCTTTCGATGCGTCGAGCAGTTCGCCGGCAAGCGCGTCGTCCTTCGCGAACAGGCCGCTGTTGTGATGGCCGAGCGCGATGATGCACGCGCCCGTCAGCGTCGCGATGTCGATCACGGCGGCCGGTTTGAAGCGCTCCGCGTAGGTGAGCGCGTCACACAGGATCAGACGGCCTTCCGCGTCGGTATTGAGCACTTCGATCGTCAGGCCCTTCATGCTGGTGACGATGTCGCCCGGCTTGGTCGCGTTGCCGGCCGGCATGTTCTCGACAGCCGGAATGATGCCGACGACATTGATCTTCAGGCCCATTTCCGCCACCGCGCGCAGCGTACCCAGCACCGAGCCCGCGCCGCACATGTCGTACTTCATCTCGTCCATGCCTTCGCCCGGCTTCAGCGAAATGCCGCCGGTGTCGAACGTCACGCCCTTGCCGACCAGCACCACCGGCGCAGCCTTCGCGGCGCCACCCTGGTACTGCAGCACGATGAACTGCGGCGGCTCGACGGAACCCCGCGTGACCGACAGGAACGAGCCCATTTTCAGCGCTTCTGCCTGCTTCTCGCCGAGCACTTCAACTTTCAGCTTCCAGTCTTTCGCGAGCTTCTTCGCGGTGTTCGCGAGGTAGGTCGGCGTGCAGACGTTGGCCGGCAGATTGCCGAGGTCGCGGGTCAGGTCCATGCCGTTGGCGAGCGCGGCGCCCTGCTTCGCGGCAATTTTGGCGGCCTTTTCGTCGGCGCTATCGACACTGAATACGACGCGCTTGAGCGCCCGCACGCTGGTGTCGGGCTTGCTCTTCAACTGGGTGAATTTGTACGTGAGTTCACGCAGTGCGAGGATCGCGGCGCGCACGTTCCAGTCGGCCGTGCGTTCCTGCACCGGCAGTTGCGCCAGCGTGAACGTGACCTGCACGACCTTGGTGCCGAGGAGCGCCCGCCATGCGGCGCGCACGGCTTCGCCGTAGGCTTTCTGCGTAAAGACATCCTGTTTGCCGAGACCGACCAGCAGCACGCGCGAGGCGCCGATGCCCGATACTTCGTGCAGGAACAGCGTGGTGCCGCTCTTGCCGTCCATGTCGCCGGCCTTGATGATACGGGTCAGGAGGCCCTTGGCGGCGGCGTCGATTTCCAGCGCGGCACCCGACAGCGTCTGCGACTCGAACACGCCGATTACAATGCAATCGGACTTTCCGGTAAGGAACCCGTTTGACGTGCCTTTGTTCCAATCACAGGCTTTTATGCTAAAGTCCATCGCGCTTGTCCTCGGATAAAATCTGGGCTTAGGATGAAAGCCGCAATTATCCGCTATTTTTCCCGCGGCGGCTGCAAGGAAGGCGCAACAGGCGCTTTCGTGGGCACGCCCTCTCTTCATCAACAATGATCTTCGAACGCTCCCTCCAGCGCGAACTCGCGTATACGGCTGGTGCCGTGTTCATGGTTCTGCTGACGCTCGTGCTGACGACAATGATGATCCGCATCGTCGGTTTCGCCGCGTCGGGCGAGATCGATCCGCGCGACGTACTGGTTCTGATCGGCCTCACCGTGATCGGCTACCTGGCGATCATGCTCGTCGCGACGCTGTTCGTGTCGATCCTGTTCGTCCTCACACGCTGGTACAAAGACTCCGAAATGGTGGTGTGGCACGCGTCCGGCGTGAGCCTCATGCGCCTCATCAAGCCCATTGGCGTGTTTTCGACGCCGATCATCATCCTTATCATGTTCTTCGTGTTCGTTGGCTGGCCGTGGTCGAACCAGCAGAACAGGCTGATCCGTGCCCGTTTCCAGCAGCGCGACGAGGTCTCGATGCTCGCGCCCGGGCAGTTCCGCGAATCGCCGGCCAGCCACCGCGTGTTCTTCATCGAGAAGATGACGTCCGATCAGGGCCGCGTCGAGAACGTATTCGTGACGAGCACCGAAAACGGCAAGGTCAACGTGGTGGTGTCGAAGACCGGCCATACAGAGACGCACAAGAACGGCGACCGCTTTGTCGTGCTCGAAAACGGCCGCCGCTATGACGGCGAGCCTGGCCAACCCGATTTCCGCATCATGGAATTCGAGCGGTATGGTGTGAAGATCCAGAGTCAGCCTGTGGTGAGCGTCCCGACCACGACGGGCACGCCGACGCTCGACCTGCTGCGCAATCCGACGAACGAAAACCTCGCCGAACTGGCGTGGCGCGCCGGGTTGCCGCTGATCGCGATCAACCTGATGCTGCTGGCCATTCCGCTTGCGCACCAGAATCCGCGCCGCAGTCGCACCATCAACCTCGTGATGGCGGTGTTGATCTATCTGACGTATTCGAACCTGTTGAATGTCGTGCAGTCGTGGATCGAACAGGGCAAGATGCCGTTCGTCGTCGGCCTCGTATCGCTGCACATTGTCGTGGCGGTGATCGTCGCGGTCATGTTCTGGCTGCGCGTGCGCAACCGCCCGGTCTTTACGCGGGCGATGTTCCACCGCTCGTCGCAGGGAGCCTGACCGATGCGGATCTATGAAAGGTACTTCGCGCGGCAGATCTACCTCACGTTCGTCTTCATCCTGTTCGCGTTTTCCGGGCTGTTCTTCTTTTTCGACCTGATCAACGAACTGGGCACGGTTGGTCACGGCAATTACAAGTTCGGCTACGCAGTGCTGCGCGTCGCGCTGCAGACGCCGTCGCGCTTCTACGAAATCATTCCGGTTGCCGCGTTGATCAGCGCGATCTACGTGTTCGCCCAGATGGCCGCGAACTCCGAGTACACGATCTTCCGTGTGTCAGGTCTCGCGACGAACCAGTCGCTGCGATCGCTGCTCAAGATCGGGATTCCGCTCGTGCTCCTGACCTATCTGATCGGCGAGGTGGTCGGCCCCTACACTGACCAGCTATCGGAACGTGTGCGGCTCGAGGCGCTCGGCTCGGCAGTATCGACGAATTTCGAATCCGGCGTGTGGGTGAAAGACACGCTGACCGCGCGTGCCGACGGCGAGCAGGTGACGCGCTTCGTCAACGTCGGCGAACTGCAGCCAGACTCGACGATCAGCAACGTGCGGATCTATGAATTCGACGCGCTGTTCCGCCTCGCCAACGTGCGCATTGCGAAGAGCGGCAGATATGCACCGCCCGGCCACTGGCTATTGAAGGACGTGACGGACACGCAGCTGATCGACGTCGTGCCGCCGGGCGCCCAGCCCACCGATGCGCTCAACCCGGTTTATCGGGCGAAGCAGGTGTCGCTGCCTGAATATTCGCTGCGCTCCGAACTGACGCCACAGATTCTTTCGGTGCTGCTGGTTTCGCCGGACCGGATGTCGATGTTCAACCTGTTCCGGTACATCCAGCATTTGACGGAGAATCATCAGGACACGCAGCGTTACCAGATCGCATTGTGGCGCAAGCTGTTGTATCCGTTCGCCGTGTTCGTGATGCTGGTGCTGTCGTTGCCGTTCGCTTACCTGCATACGCGCGCCGGCGTGGTGGGCGTAAAGGTGTTCGGCGGGATCATGCTCGGCATGAGCTTCCAACTCGTGAACACGCTCTTCTCGCACATTGGTACGCTGAATACGTGGCCGGCGCCGCTTACTGCGGCTACGCCGGGGCTGCTCTATCTTGTGCTCGGGTTGGTCGGGTTGAAGTGGGTGGACCGGCACTAGGGCGTCGTGTTGGTGTTGGTGTCGGTATCGCTGTCGCGGTCTGCCTGGGGATTGCATGATGGGTACGCACGGTATCGTTCTGTTCGGGCATGGGGCGCGGGACCCGCGATGGGCTGAGCCTTTTGCGAGGCTTGCCGCAAAGTTGCAGGGTTTGCGCGGCGAAGCCGGACCTGTGTCGCTCGCTTTTCTGGAATTGATGACGCCGGATCTGCCCGGCGCGATTGCTGCGCAGGTCGCAGGCGGGTGTGATGAGGTTACTGTCGTTCCCGTGTTTTTTGGCCAGGGTGGGCATGTGCGGCGGGATTTGCCCAATGTCGTTGAACAATGCCGTGCGGCGTATCCTGGTGTTGTGATTCGTTGTGCTACTGCCGTTGGTGAAGATGAGGGTGTGCTCGATGCTGTTGCTGGCTATTGCCTTCGGCAGGTTCAGGGTTAGGGTTTGGTTGTTCTTCCTGAGCGATGTTTTGGGGTTTTGGGGTCTGCTCGCGGATGGCCCCCAAGGACCATCGGCAAAGTTGCTCAGTCTCAATCGGTGCGCGAAAGCCTGTCCCTGTAATCGGGCCGGGATATTACCCGTGTCTAGCAAAGCATGGCGACTACGACGCCGTACAAAGCCAGGTAGCCAGCGAACAGAACAAGTATGTGTGTGTAGTCCATATCACGTCATCCCTCAGGTTTCCTCTTTGGTCATCGACAACTGCAAGCCCGGCGACGTGCGACGAACAGGTTTCGCAGCACGGAAGTGAGGCGAGCAGGCATCAGGCGAACGTGGCTGTGACGCGTGATGCCTGCGCGCCTATACAGGTCCGAAACTTCAATCAGGTAAAAGGGGCTCATGGCTATCTCCGTACAAGTGTCAAAAGGTTAAAGAGATAGTAAGCAGGCAACCCTTTGCCTTGTATCGGTAGAGTCCGAAAGAACTATGTCCCTCAATGTCGTGATCAGCGATCAGGAAAGCGGTCATCGTTACCATCGCAATCACGCAATGCGTAGCGATCGCCTGTGAGATGCTCAACAAACCCCGGTCGGTGTTTGAACGCGTGAGGCGCGAGATCGAAAGCGGTCTGGCGGTTGGCGCGCATGATGGAGCGCTATTCCTGGCGCGACCACGCCGCGTTCATGTAACCATTCATCGACCTGGCGCAGGCTCGTCTGGAAGCAGAAATTCCGACGCTCAGCGCAACTGATGACGGCGGCGGGAAATTCGAGGGCATCAAAGACCGCCTCCGTTTTCTTGATCCCTGCATCTCACACGACCACCTCGATAACGTGACAATGCCCGGTCCAAAGTGATAGATCCCGCTGCGGCGGAAGCCGGTGCGAACAACGCGTAGTCAGGGAAGTCGAGACGGAGAGCATTTGCGCGTCGGCACCGTGTATCCTGACGCTAACAAGGGGCGCGTCCAGGCGAATCACCACACCCGCAGCACGTCCGAGTCCAACGGTTCTGATAGTTCCAATGAGAAATAGCAATTCCGAAAAAAAAACCTTCAGACGTGAAGAGACGAATCTGCCCGAGCTGTTGCTCGCTGACGTCGCGTTCGCGCAGATAGAAGAAATGATCATCACACGTCGCTTGCCGCCCGGTTCCATGATCTCGGAGGTGCAGCTTGCAGCTGAGTTAGAAATGGGACGAACCCCGGTCCGGGAGGCTCTCCAGCGGCTACGCCAGATCGGATTCGTCGAAATGCTTCCGCGCCGCGGCACGCTTGTCGCCGGAGTCGACATTCGCCAGCAACTGGAACTTCTGGAAGTCAGACGTCCGCTCGAGGAACTCGTCGTCCGGATGGCAGCGCTGCGTGCGACTCCGGAGGAGCGAACCAATCTTCGACGACTCGCCAAGGTGATGGCGGCGGCGGCTGAACGCGGAAATATGGAGGACTGGATTCGGGCCGGCGGAGAAATTCATGACGCAGAAGTCCGCGCGACCCACAACAGCATGCTGGTCATCAGCATGCAGCCAATTCATGCCCAGTCGCGAAGATTCTGGTACCTGCATATTGGGCAGAATCGCGCGTATGTCGAGGGTGCACAGTTACACGCCAAAGTGTTGACCGCTATCGCACAGGGCGATGGTGATCGAGCTGCGGCCGCGGCGAACGGCTTGATGCAGTTCATCGAGCGATTTACCCGTTCCGCGCTCGATACCTTCTGAAGGGTCGCGTGATACGGGATGCGGTGCTCTAACCGCATCCCGGAATTTATCCCGCAGAAACGCGCGCGGGCATCGCTAATCTGTCAGCGGCTGGGGGACATCTGCGTTCAGGTTGCCGTGTGCTTCGGCAATCTTTCGTGGTGATCGCACGAACATGGCTACCGCGAGGGCACCCGCCAGAGCAACACCTCCGCTCAGCAGGAACGCGCTTGTGAATACCTTGGTCCATTGCACGAGGAAGCCCGTCAAAATCGGCGCAAGAATCCCGGCCGTATTCGCGAGCAGGTGCATGAAACCTCCAACGCCGCCCATCCGCGCTGGTTCAACCGTATCGAGGATGATGGCCCAGTACACGCTGAGCGTAAGGTTCATGAAGAACACCGTAATTCCCATCAGCGCGACTGCTGCACCAACGCTAGTCGCTGTCCCGGCACACGCGACGCAGGCGGCTGCGACCAGCAGACCGCCGACAATTACTATTTTGCGTGACTTCAGCGCATTTCCTGTCCACCGGAAAATCTGATCGGAGATAAAGCCGCCCAGCGCGATCCCCATAAACCCGAGAACCCATGGAATGACGTTGACGACGCTCATCGAAGACAGGCTCAGATGTCGTTCCATCATCAGGTAGCTGGGAAACCAGGATAGAAAGAAATAGAGGATGTAGGCGTAGCCGAAGTAGGCAAGCGAGGTTGCCCAGATCGTAGGACTTTTCAGATAGAAGCTCAACGGCCTGTGTGCAACGGACTCGAGTGCAGGGACGTCCGGGCCCGACGGCAGTGCACCGCGAACCCAGCGGTTACCCTCTGGCCGGTCCGTAGAGAATATCGACCACATCGCCACCCATAGCACCCCGATAACGCCGATCACGATAAAGGGAATTCGCCAGCCCCACTGGACCGCCATCAAGCCGACGACGGGACCCGCAAGCGCCGCGCCTAACTGCAGTCCGGAATTCGCAAATCCGACCGCTGTGGTCTGCTCCTTTCGCTCGAACCAGCCGCTTATTATCTTGTTCGTGCAGGTGGCTAGCGGCCCCTCCCCGGCGCCGAATACGACCCGGATCACAAGCAGGGTCGCAAGACTCGAAGCGACCGCGGTCAAGCCGCAGAAGATCGACCAGAGAGCGATGGCGACGACGAGTACCCGTTTGGCTCCAAAGCGGTCGGCTGCATAACCGCCGATGAAACAGAACAATGAATACCCTACGAAGAAAGCGCTAAACACGATGCCGAGATGGGCTGCATCAAGATGCAGATCTTTCGCAATCAGCGGCGCGGCGACCGAGAGTGCGGCTCGATCAAGGTAACTAATTGCGCAGGCTAGAAATAGCATGAAAACAATGAACCAGCGGTACTTCATGGTTGTCTCCTCCATAGCCGCCGTAGCGACCAAGATGGTCATTCTGTCAGGTGCTGGTCCACACCATGGACCGCCCCGTACAACGCCGGACGAACTGGCATAAGGTGTCCGACAGCGAGAAGTTCATTCGTGGCTGGTGAAGCGGCCGCTTCTCACATCACGTCGGACCAACTTCGAATAGGACTTCACGCTGCAGAAAAGTACGCCGTCGCACTGAGCTTCTAGATTTCGACCACCGGTTCGACACATTGACCAGAAGTCGCCGAAAACAGCGATGCGTCCATGAGCGGCAATGGGTCAAGGATATGAGCCGGAGCAAACGCCATATGCGCAAGAACATCGCGGCGCACATCGACGCCGGGAGCAACCTCAGTCAGCGCGAGGCCTCGCGTGGTTTGTTCGAAAACGGCACGTTCCGTCACAATCAACGCACTTTGCCCCGTCGAAACTCCCTTCGCCACCGAATAGGTAATGCTCTGCGCGGTATCGACGAACTTGCTGACCTTGCCTTCCTTCAGAATCTTCATGCGACCCGCTTCATACTCGATGTCGAGCCCGCCTGTAGTAAATGAGCCAGTAAACACCAGCCGCTGTGCATTCATCGCGATGTCGATAAAGCCCCCTGCTCCCGGGTTGACCTTGCCGAACTTGCTGACATTGACCGTTCCGTGTGAATCGTACTCAGCGAATGCCAGCGCGGCGAAGCGACACAAGCCACCATCGATTACGTCGAACTGCGTGACGCCATCCAGTAAAGCCTGGGGATAAAGATTCGCTGAGAACTGCCACCCATTCATCACGATCCCGCCGTAGGAACCATGTTCCGTCGTGAACCAGTAGTCGTCCGATCCGGTCTCGGGGTCGATCAGTCCCTGCTCGGCCATCACGAGGGGAACATCGGCTGCAGCGCCAAAGCCGAAAATCGATAGTTCATGCTTGCGCACTTCCATGGCCGCACGCCGGGCGATAACCTTTTCGGGACCAAACGGGATCTCGGGCAAGCGCGTACTCGCGCCAACCGAGCGCAGATACGCTTCGTTGTATGGCGTGTCGGTACTCATCATCATGTGCGGCTCGACCACAAGCGCATCGACCAGCATGCCCGGCAGTCGAACTGACGTTGCAGGTCGCTGGCCGCGCGGCACGATCCGCCGTACCTGTGCGATGACGCGACCGCCACTTGCCTTTGCCGCCAGCGCGAGCGCCAGACCAGCCGAAACCAACGGCTCGTCTTCAAACGAAAGATTCCCGAACTCGTCGGCACTGCTCGCACGAATGATCGCCACGTCAATTGGCCAGCTCGGGTAAAAAAGCACCTCTTCCTGATTCAGCCGGATCTTCTGGATCAGATCATCCTGACAGCGGCTGGTGAACTTCCCACCGCCGAACTCAGGATCTGCGTATGTTCCTACCCCCACACGCGTAACGTAGCCCGGGCTCTTGCGGGCCACTTCGCGCAACCAATGCATCGAGGCACCGATCGGCCACGAATACGCTTCGATCCGGTTCTCCTGAATGAGTCCCATCAGTGCAGGGCGTTGGCCAGTGCGCGGATCGACCGGGTTGATGTAAGACCCGGAGACAATGCGTTTCATCAACCCTTCCTGCGCCACGTGGTCCATCCCGCGGATACCGACTGCGTCTCCTGTGCCGCAGGGAAAGTAGAACGTGAGATTGCGGGGTGAGCCGGTTTCTCGAAAGCGCTTGCCAAGCGCTTCAAGTGTGGCGTCGGGAACGACCCATCCGATAACCCCCACCGACGCTACCGTCTGTCCGTCCTGGATCGATGCGACGGCCTGCGCCGCAGAGATGATTTTCGTCATGACTTCACCTTGAATTTCAAAAAAATGGCCTGCGCAGCCCCCCCTTCACAGTTGCTGGCAAAATGCCGGGAGGCCAGATTGTCGAGCCGCTCGCCGTCGAGCGTGGCGAAGGGCTCGAAGAAGCGTTTTGTCGATGTGATCGCATCGGGTGGCAGTGCTGCGAGCCGTGTGGCAAGAGCGATCGCCTCCTGATCGGCGGACCCGGGTTGGCTCAGATAGTCGGCGACACCCAGGCGGTGCGCCTCGATGCCATCGATCGCATCCGCTGCCCACGTCAGGAGTCGCGCGCGAACAGGACCGACGCGGGCAAGCAGGGACTGAAGACCCCACGGCGGCAACCAGCCGTTTGGTACTTCGGGAAGATGCCAGCGCGTGTTCGAAGCGGTAACCACGACGTCGCACGAGATTGCGAGAACGAACCCACCGCCAAGTGCAAACCCTTCTACTGCCGCAACCACGGGTTTGGACAGTCCCGCAATCGAGCGAGCGACCCGAGCGGTCTCCGATTCGGAATCGCACATCTCCTGGATCGACATGGTGCCTAGCTCCTTCAGATCACTTCCGGAGCAGAATGCTGGAGGAGCGCCAGAGACAACGATTGCACGCACGGACGGATCTCGATCGGCCTGCAGCAGCGCCTGTCCCAGTTCCTCGATGGAGGCGCCGTCGAGCGCGTTGCGCCGCTCCGGCCGATTCAGTGTCAACTGACGAACATGACCTATATTTTCAATAATCATCAACAAACTCTCCATTTGCGCTTCATCGATTAGTTACCCTCAGCACAGACATGCGCCGTCCCGCTCGAGCGCTTCGCGTATCGCCTGTGGTTCAAGCGCGCGCGGCTCGATCCTTTGACGTACAGCAAGGGTTGCGGCATGACCGATCGCATGGCCATATGAAAAGCATTGAGCCGTGACTCGTGCGGAGGCGACCGCCTCATGCTCTGCAGACAGACATCGTCCGGCGACAAGCAGGCCCTCACCGCGGGATGGCACGAAACAACCGTAGGGCACTTCGTAGTAGTCGTCCAGAACCCATTCCACCTTTGGTTTCGCGCCGGCATGCAGCTCGATTGGCCATGGGGAACGCGCGATAGCGTCGGAGAATTTCCGGGCGCTCACGACATCCGCGTTCATCAGCTTCGAGACGCCTTCGACCTGCCGCGTCTGGCGTACGCCTACCTGGACGCCGGTATCGTTTATGAAGGCGTTTTCGCACCCGGTCACGTACTCTCGAAGGAAGCGAGCGTATGCGTGCGCCTGACGGCGACCGTTCAGTTCAGCTTCCGTGAAGTCGTCATAGAAAAGTGGATTGAGTTCGCGCCCGTCAGTGCCGGTAATCCGGGTGCAGTTGCACAGCAACTCGCCTGGTCGGGTCGTCGGGAATAGCCAGATTTTTGAACGGGGGAGATCGTCGCCGGCGAGGTGACGTTCGCGTAGCAGCGCCGAGATTGCTTCGCCCATGATGGTGTCATCACCGTAGGCCGTGGTGAAGCGCCCGACATCCACGCCTTGCAGGCGAAAAATCATGGTCGGATTCTGTACACGGCCTTCATCGCCAATGAAGCTATCCAGGCCAGCCATCGCAACCAGATCGGCATCCCCGCTTGCATCGACGGTGACGCGTGCGCGGATCGTCAACGGCCCCTGCTTGGTCCACGCCGTGACCCCTTCGATACGCTGGTTCCCGTCAAGCAGGACGCCGATCGCGACCGCGTGGTAGATGACCTGAACGCCAGATGCGCTCAGCAAGGCGTCGGCCGCATCCCGCCACACGAGAGGGTCGTGGACGCGTGTCCAGGTTTTTCCGTAGCGCACCGGTGCGCCCAGTCCTCCGCGCTCTTCCAGTACCTTGCAGAATTCCTGCGCAAAGCCGAAAACGACAGCCTCAGGCTTCGCGGCTACGCGGTCTGTAGCGAGATACAGACCGCAGACTGTCCCGGAAAGCCCGGCTACGGCGCCCCCACCACAAAAGCCGTAACGCTCGAGCAGGACTACTTTGAGCCCCTGACGCCTCGCGGTGACCGCCGCGGAAACCCCTGCGGCCCCTCCACCTATAACCAGCACGTCACACTGAAGATCATCAACAGTACGAACGTCGATTGCTGCCTTTCCCATTTGTCGCCTCATTGTCGTCAACTGACATATCAGTTGACGACATTCTTAGCGATGTGAGATCGGGCTGTCAACGACGAAGACAGGGAACGGGCCCGTGCGGCGGGTCTCCTCACAGAGCGAAAGGTAGACCAGGCGGGCTTTGGCGCGGACACAGGCTCGCATACCTAACGTTTTCCCCAGGCGAGCCAACGTCGACGTTCCTGCACTGCAGAGTAAGACTCTGCGGCACTGTAACTAACGACGGCCAACCACGGTCAAAGGTAAGCCGTTACGAACCGGGACGAATTGGGGACGGGACGGAGCGAAGCCGTTCGACGTGCAGCGTACGGCGTTGCCGACAGCGGAGATGATGCCGACTGGCAAGCAATCGAACACGTCCTTCGTGCCCGCCAGGGTCTTCTAGAAACGCGCCAGTTGCTCGACAACGGGCTCGTGCGTGCGGACGCATCGATCAGCGATGCGTCGCAGCAAAGAATAGAGCTATGCACCAGAGGCACGAGCCTCGGCGGGGATAACCTGGGAATGTCATTTCATTCCCTGACTGGATAGTCCCGGTAGTGGACGGGACGTCTATCGGATCGTCAGCCGGCAGAAAGACGCGCAATGCGCGTCTGCGGTTTGGGGTCAAGGAAAGGCAAATAACTAGGCAGCGACCAACAACCCACTTCCAACACCCCGAGCCCTGCGCTCGGCAAATGCCTCGCCGATCATCAAAAGACTCGGCTGCGCCGGATCAAGCCAAACCTGCGCATCGCCAGCTGCAAGCTCATCGAGCGTCAACGTAAGCGTCCGTTCACGAACCGTACTGCAAGCCTCAACGATGGCGACGGGAGTCGCCCCCGCGCGACCGGCGTCGATCAGCTGCTGCGCGATCTGAGGCGCGCTATCCCGCCCCATGTAAAACACGAGCGAATCAGCATTCACCTGCTCACGGATAGCCTCCGTATCGGGCGCCCGGCTATGCGTAGCCAGCGCAACACTGCGCGACACGCCCCGCAACGTCAACGACCGCTTCAAAGCCGCCGCACCAGCCAGCGCAGCAGTAATGCCCGGCACGACCTCATACTCGATGCCCACGGCTTCCAGCGCCCGCATTTCCTCGTCGGCACGGCCAAATAGCATCGGGTCGCCGCCCTTCAACCGCACGACGACGTCATGTTCCAGCGCCGCATCGACAATCTGCTTGTTGATGAACTGCTGCGCGGTCGAAAGCTGGCCACAGCGCTTACCCACCGCAATCTTGCGCGCACGAGGCGCGTAATCCAGCATCGCCGGCTCGACGAGCGCATCGTGCAGCACCACATCCGCAGTGCCAAGCAGGCGCGCGCCGCGCACGGTGATAAGGTCCGCCGCACCCGGTCCTGCTCCGATCAGATACACCTTACCCATTTGCTTCAACCTCGTTCGTCCAGTCCGTGCGACATGCGTATGCGCACGTCACTTATGCCGAAAACGCACGGATCATGCCGGCCGCAACGGTGTGATGCGTGGCCTCGTCGATCAGCACGAACGCGCCCGTACCCGGATGCGAGTCATACGCGTCGGCGACGATCGGCTTTTGCAACGTCAAGGACACGCGGCCGATGTCGTTCATCGTCAGATCGTGGCGATCGGTGGCGTGCGACAGCGTATGCACGTCCAGCACCTGTTTGATCGCGCCGATACGCGCGAACACGGTATTCGTAGTCTGCTTGAGCAGATACTTGCGCTGCGTCGACAGCGGCGTGTCGTCGAACCAGCACAGGTCGGCTTCGAGCTTCTTCGCCGGTTCCGGCGCCTGCTCACGCAGCACGAACGTGTCGCCGCGCGATACGTCGACGTCCTCGGCAAGACGGATCGTCACCGTTTGCCCCGCAAACGCGCGGTCGACCTGCGCCGTGCCGCCCGGCACCGGCGCAATGATTTCCGCCACCGTGGCCTCGCGGTTGGCCGGCAGCACGACGATCGTGTCGCCCAGCTTCACCTCACCCGCTTCGACACGGCCCATGTAGCCGCGGAAATCGTCGGCCTGGCTGCCGTCCTGGCGCGCCACCCATTGCACCGGGAAACGCAGCGCCTGACCGGTCGGAATCTCGACCGGCAGCGCTTCGAGCAGGTCGAGCAGCGGCTCGCCGGCATACCACGGCATGCGCTCGCTCGCGGTCACGATGTTGTCGCCCTTCAGCGCCGACACCGGCACGAAGCGCACATCAGTCAAGCCCAGCTGGCGCGCCAGTTCGACATACGCATCGCGGATCTCGTTGAAGCGCGTTTCGCTGTAGTCGACCAGATCCATCTTGTTGATCGCGACGATCGCATGTTGCAGACCAAGCAGCTTGACGATCGCGCTGTGGCGCTTCGTCTGCGGCAGCAGTTGCGCGGCGCCGTTCTCGAACGTGACGCGCGTCGCGTCGACCAGAATGATCGCCGCATGCGCAGTCGAGGCGCCCGTCACCATGTTGCGTGTGTACTGCTCGTGGCCCGGCGTGTCGGCGATGATGAACTTGCGCTTCGCCGTCGCAAAGTAGCGGTACGCGACGTCGATCGTGATGCCCTGCTCGCGTTCGGCCTCGAGGCCGTCCGTCAGCAGCGACAGGTCGATTTCGTCGCCGACGGTGCGCTTGTTCTTTGCGCGCGACAGCGCCGACAGCTGGTCGGACAGCACAGCCTTGCTGTCGTACAGCAGGCGGCCGATCAGCGTGCTCTTGCCGTCGTCGACGCTACCCGCGGTGATGAAACGCAGCACGCCGAGGTCTTCTGGTTGACGAATACTCATGATTGCATTGCCCTCTGTCGACCGGAGTTAGCGCTTCAGCGCTTACTCCGGTCCCATGCCTTAGAAATAACCTTGCTTCTTGCGTGTTTCCATCGCGGCTTCCGACGTCTGGTCGTCCATCCGCGTCGCGCCGCGCTCCGTGATTTCGGTCACGGCCGTCTCGGCGATGATCTTCTCGAGATCGTCGGCGTCGCTTTCCACCGGGCACGTGCAGCTGATGTCGCCCACCGTGCGGAAACGCACGAGTGCCGTTTCGCTGATCTCGCCCTCGCGCATCGGTGTGAGCGGCGTCACCGGCACGAGCAGGCCGTTGCGGCGCACGATCTCGCGGTGATGCGCGTAGTAGATCGACGGCAGTTCGAGCTGCTCGCGGGCGATGTATTGCCATACATCGAGTTCCGTCCAGTTCGAGATCGGGAACACGCGCAGATGCTCGCCGTTGTGCAGACGCGCGTTATAGATACTCCACAGCTCCGGACGCTGCGCCTTCGGATCCCACTGGCCGAACTCGTCGCGGAACGAGAAGATGCGCTCTTTCGCACGCGCCTTCTCTTCATCGCGGCGCGCACCACCGATCATCGCGGTGTAACCGTATTGCTCGATCGTTTCGAGCAGTGTCACGGCCTGCGCCGCGTTGCGCGAATCCGTCTCGCGACGCAGACGCACCGTACCGCGTTTGATCGAATCCTCGACGTGGCCGACCACCAGCTCCGCACCGATCTCTTTCGCGCGACGGTCGCGGAAATCGATCACTTCGTCATAGTTGTGGCCCGTGTCGATGTGCACGAGCGGGAACGGCAGCACCGTCTTGCGGTTCGCACCGAGGCCGAACGCCTTCAGCGCGAGATGCAGCACGACGACCGAATCCTTGCCACCCGAAAACAGCAGCGCGGGACGGCTGCATTCGGCGACCAGTTCGCGCAGGATGTGAATCGACTCGGCTTCCAGCCAGTCGAGGTGATCCATCCGGTTCGCCGTGTTAGCGAGCGGAGCGTTCAGTGCGGGATCGAGCGTCGTGCTCATGGTGTGTCCTTCCTTTTTTCGTGTCGCAAGCGGTGGATCGCGACGCGGGGTATTCATTCAATCGATGTGCTGTCGCGGCTGACGGCAAGGCAACCGTACCGTCACGCAGCGGAGTTTTCCGTGCTGACCGCGATCGGGATCGTCGTGATATGCAGCCCGCATTCCTTCGTATCGCGCGACTCCCACCACCAGCGCCCTGCCCGGCTGTCTTCGCCGGGACGGATCGCGCGCGTGCAAGGCTCGCAGCCGATGCTCGGATAGCCGCGTGCGTGCAGCGGATTCACCGGTACGTCGAACGCTTCAAGATAAGCCCAAACGTCGGTTTCGGTCCAGTCCGCGAGCGGATTGAACTTCGCGATGTTGCGCGCGCCGTCGTGCTCTTCCTCGTGCAGTTCGGCACGCGTCACCGACTGCTCGCGCCGCTGCCCGGTCACCCATGCGCTGACGTCGGACAAGGCGCGGTTGAGCGGCTCGACCTTGCGGATTTCGCAGCAACGCTTGCGCAGATCGATGCTTTCGTAGAACGCGTTCAGACCATGCGATGCGACGTATTCCTCCACGGCCGCGGCCTGTGGATGAAACTGCTCGATCTCGTAGCCGTAGCGTTCGCGCACGCGGTCGATCATACCGAGCGTCTCGGCATGCAGACGGCCCGTATTCAGCGAAAAGATGCCGATACCGACCTTGCGCGACAGGATCGCGTGCGTGAGCAGCATGTCTTCAGCAGCCAGGCTGCTCGCGAGCTTCACGTTCGCGTGACGCGCGGCGATCGAATCGAGCAGTGCATCCAGCTGCCCGATTTTCGCAGTGAGTTCCGGCGTGATCTTCCCGCTCATGCTGAAGCCTTTTGCACAGCCGCCTCGCGGCGGCGGAATAGCGGCGTCGGGTCGTCGACGGCGCCCTGATACTGCACCGTGAAGTCGTCGAACGCCTTCAGTGCATCGTGAATGTCCTTGTCTTCGCGCACGGCGTACGCGTCGAAACCGCAGCGGTACATCAGCCTGACCTGGTCGCGCAGCACGTCGCCGATCGCGCGAAGCTCGCCCTTGTAGCCATAGCGCTCACGCAGGAGGCGGCCGATGCTGTAGCCGCGGCCATCGCGGAACACCGGGAAGTCGACGCCGATCAGCGCGAGCTTGTCGAAGTCGCCGGCGATGTCTGCCGGTTCGCTGTCCGGCGCAAGCCATACGCCGAGTTCCGCCGTGTTGCGCGAGGCGATCAACGCTTCGCGTTCCGCCTGCCACAACGCGAGCGCCACCAGCACCTTGCCCGCCGGCAGTGCGGCCACTTCGGGCAACGTGCCGTCTTCGGCTGCGCGCACGACAGTCCAGTCATCGTTCTGAATCGCGCGGTTTTTGATAATCGAAGCCATCTGCTGAATCCTTTGAGCCTTGAATCCCGGCAGTCCCGGGTTACGCGTGAGCCGGTTGACGCGATGCGTACACGCGTTCCTTGAACGGTGTGATGCCGATGCGCTGGTACGTATCGATGAAGCGTTCGCCATCGATGCGGTTTTCCACGAACGTATCGATCACCTTCGACACCACGTCCGGCATCTCTTCCGCCGAGAACGACGGGCCGATCACACGGCCAAGCGCCGCGCCGTTCACGCCCGTGCCCTGCTCGCCGCCGAGCGTCACCTGGTACCACTCCGAGCCGTCCTTGTCGACGCCGAGCACGCCGATGTTGCCGACGTGATGGTGGCCGCACGCGTTGATGCAACCCGAGATGTTCAGCGACACGTCGCCGAGGTCATACACGTAGTCGAGATCGTTGAAACGTTCCTGAATCGCCAGCGCAATCGGAATCGACTTCGCATTCGCGAGCGAGCAGAAATCGCCGCCCGGGCACGCGATGATGTCGGTCAGAAGACCGATGTTCGGCGTCGCAAAACCTTGCGCCTTGGCCTTTTCCCACAGCTCGTACAGATCACGCTTCTTCACGTTCGCGAGAATCAGGTTCTGTTCGTGCGACACGCGGATTTCGCCGAGCGAATACCTGTCGGCCCAGTCGGCGACCGCTTCCATCTGCGTATCGGTGGCGTCGCCCGGCGCAACGGTGCGCGACTTCAGCGACAGCGTCACCGATGCGTAGCCCGACACCTTGTGCGGCCGCACGTTACGCTCGACCCAGCGCGCAAACCCACGGTTTTCGAGCAGATGGTTTTCGAAAGTCGCGTCGGTGTCCGGCAGCTTGTCGTACTGCGGCGGCGCGAAGTATTGCGACACGCGGTCGACTTCAGCCTGCGTCAGGGTCGAAGGGCCGTCCTTCAGATGCTGCCACTCTTCCTCGACTTGCCTCGCGAACTTCTCCGGGCTCAACGCCTTCACGAGAATCTTGATGCGGGCCTTGTACATGTTGTCGCGACGCCCGTACCGGTTATACACACGCAGCACGGCTTCGCAGTAGGTCAGCAGATGCTGCCACGGCAGGTCTTCACGGATGATCGAGCCGACGATCGGCGTACGGCCCAGACCCCCACCCGCGAGGATGCTGGCAACCAGTTCGCCCTGCGCGTTCTTCTTCAGGTAGACGGCGAGATCGTGCACCTGCGCGGCGGCACGGTCTTCTATCGAACCCGACACGGCGATCTTGAACTTGCGCGGCAGCCACGCGAATTCCGGATGGAATGTCGACCATTGACGCAGGATTTCGGCCCACGGGCGCGGATCGACGACTTCATCGGGTGCCACACCCGCGAACTGGTCGGCCGTGATGTTGCGGATGCAGTTGCCCGACGTCTGGATGCCGTGCATCTGGACGGACGCGAGCTTCGCGAGAATCTCGGGCGTCTCTTCGAGCTTGATCCAGTTGTACTGGATGTTGGAGCGCGTCGAGAAATGGCCGTAGCCGCGGTCGTGTTCGCGCGCGATGCGCGCCAGCATGCGCATCTGGTCGCTGCGCAGGTTGCCGTACGGAATCGCGATGCGGTGCATGTACGCGTGGCGCTGCAGGTACAGGCCGTTCTGCAGGCGCAGCGGACGAAACTCCTCTTCGCTCAATTCGCCCGACAGCCGGCGGCGAACCTGGTCGGCGTACTGCGCGACGCGTTCATCGACGATGGTCTGGTCGTACTGATCGTATTGGTACATTCGGGGACCCCAGTTTTTGCGTTACACGCAGCGTTCAGGCGGCGCGGCGATCCGGCGGCCGGCGATCCGGCGGCCGGCGTGCCGGTTTCGCCGCGCCAGGCTATCCGCGTTTGTCAGCGGGAAAGACCGGGCGTTTAGACCGATCCCTCATTTGCTTATGACAAATACAGATATCCATATTGAAAAAGTTGGACAAATCGTAATAAACTCGCCTTATATTTCAAACGACTTAAAAATTGTTTTCATATGCTGAGAGGTTATAAATGAACCTGCACCAGTTTCGCTTCGTCCGCGAGGCGGTCCGGCAGAACTTCAACCTCACGGAAGCCGCCAAGGCACTGTATACAAGCCAGCCAGGCGTCTCGAAGGCGATCATCGAGCTGGAAGACGAGCTCGGCGTGGAAATCTTCACGCGGCACGGCAAACGCGTCCGCTCGCTGACCGAGCCGGGGCTGATCATACTTCAGTCGGTTGAGCGGATCCTGCAGGAAGTCGAGAGCCTGAAGCGGGTCGGTAAAGATTTCGCGGCCCAGGATCAGGGCAATCTGGTGATCGCCGCCACGCATACGCAGGCGCGCTACTCACTTCCGGCCGCGATCGCCGAATTCAAGAAGCGCTTTCCCAAAGTTCACCTTTCGATCCTGCAAGGCAGCCCGACGCAGGTCGCGGAAATGGTCATCCACGACCAGGCGGACCTCGCGATCGCCACCGAGGCAATCGCCAACTATAAGGAACTGGTGTCGCTGCCGTGCTTCCAGTGGCATCACGTAGCCGTGATGCAGCCGGATCACCCGCTGCTGGACCGCAAGCAGCTGTCGCTGGACGATCTGACGCAATACCCGCTGATTACGTACGACAACGCGTTCGCCGGCCGCACCAAGATCAACGAGGCGTTCCGTCTGCGCGGCCTGCATCCCGACATCGTGCTCGAAGCGATCGACGCCGATGTGATCAAGACCTATGTCGAACTGGGACTCGGGGTCGGCATCATGGCGGATATCGCGTTCAACGCCGAGCGCGACCGCCACCTGCGGGCGATGCCGGTCGGCCATCTGTTCGGCAGCAATGTGACGCGCGTCGCGCTGAAACAGGGCGCGTACCTGCGCGGCTATGTGTACACGCTGGTCGAACTGCTGTCGCCGAGCATGAACCGCAGGCTGATCGAGCAGGCGCTCAAGGGCGAGCATGAGACCTATGAGCTGTGAGCCCGTTCTTAAAACGAGCCTTGAAGCGACCCTTGAAGCACCGTTGATCCCACCGTCGATAAAAATCGCTGTTTCCTTTCCGCTACGGAGACCCAACCGATGAGCTTTACGTCGTACAAAAAGAACCTGCGCCAGGTAGCCGCCGCTGCGGCACTGCTGGTCAGCACGGTCGCGCATGCCGATCTGAAGGTTGGCATCGATCTGTCGAGCACCGGCCCCGCCGCCGCGATCGGCATTACCAGCAAGAACGCGATGCTGATGTGGCCGAAGACGATTGCCGGCCAGAACGCCCAGTACATCATCCTCGACGACGGCTCCGATCCGGGCGCCGCCGTGCGCAACATCCGCAAGCTCATCAACGAGGACCACGTCGACGTGATCGTCGGGCCGAACATTACGCCGGCCGCGCTGGCCGCGCTCGATCCGGTCGCCGAAAGCCAGACGCCGATGATTACGCTGATCGGCTCGGCGAGCGTCGTCGAACCACAGGAAGGCAAGCGCGTGTGGGCGTTCAAGATGGCCCAGACCGACAGTGCAATGGCCGACGTGATGACGCGCCATATGGCGAATCACAACGTGAAGACAGTGGGCTTCATCGGCTTCGCGGATAGCTACGGCGACAGCTGGCTCAACGAGTTCACGAAGTTCGCGGCGCTGCGGCACATTCAGGTGGTCGCGACCGAACGCTTCAACCGCACCGACGCGAGTGTCACCGGACAGATCCTCAAGCTGATGGCCGCAAAGCCGGACGCGATCCTGATCGCCGGCGCCGGCACGCCGACCGTGCTGCCGCAACGCACGCTCGTCGAGCGCGGCTTCAAGGGGCCGATCTATCAGACGCACGGCATTGCCACGCCGGAGTTCATCAAGCTGGGCGGCAAGGATGTCGAAGGGACGCTGTTCCCGACGCAGCCGGTCGTCGTCGCGCGGACGCTGCCGGCCGATCATCCGGCGAAGAAGGCGGCGCTCGCGTTCGTCAATGCGTATGAAGCACAATACGGCGCGAACACCGTCACGCAGTTCGCGGGCGACGCGGCCGGCGTGTATCCGCGCCTGCAGGACGCCGTGACCCGTGCGCTGAAGACGGCGCAGCCTGGCACGCCGGCGTTTCGCGCCGCGCTGCGCGACGAGCTGGAGCACGCGCATGAGCTGGTGGTGCCGAACGGAGTCGTCAATACGAGCACGAAGGATCACGTCGGGCTCGATCAGCGCGCCAGCGTGATGGGCATCATCAAGGACGGCAAGTTCACGTATCTGAGCCAGTGACGCCTGCTGGACGGACCGCCCGGGCGATCAGCGGCAGGCGGCGACATTGCACCGCCGCTACCGACGCTCGTGGTGACACCGGAGGTTTGTACGATGCCGGACACCTCGGCGGCGTGGGTGAAGCGGACCGGACTGACGCGCCCTGTCCGCGTTACTGATACAGTGCTTGACTTCACCCTGCATTCACCATCATGCGCACTACCCGAGCCATCCACGCCGTCGAGCGGCTGAAAACCCGCACCGGCAATCCGCTTTACGCAGCGATCAGCCTGTCCGGTGGCCTCTTCTATCTTGTCGACAAGTCGAGCGGCACCGATAAAAAGGTCTCCGATCCGCTCACGCTCGACGACTTCGTGAAGTTTGTCGACGCCTTCGGCCCGCAAAAACCCCGCAAAGCGAGCAAGCTCGACCTCGCGTTTGAAGAGCAGATCAAAAGAAGCCGGCGCTAAGCGTTGCGCTTTGCCGGTGATGTGATTCAGCGGCCAAAGTCCGCTATGTGATTCAGCGGAGCAACCCGGCGGCGCGATGCAGTGCGTCGTTTTCGATGATCGTCACGCCCTGCCCGTCGCCGAGCGCGGCCGATACCAGCGCACGTGCCACCTCGTCGGCGGCGATGGAACGCCACTTCGGCGGCAACACCACACCAAACCCACGCGCGATACTCTCCAATGGACGGCTCTCCTGCCGCGCCCCCATCAGGAACGACGGGCGTACGATCGTGACGGCGGGATAGCCGAGCTTCAGCAGGCCATCTTCGACTTCGCCCTTTACCCGGCTGTAGAACGTTCTTGCGTGCAAGCTGGCGCCGATCGCACTGACGAGCGCATAGCGCGACGCGCCACGACGGCGCGCCTGTAGTCCGACGCTCAACGGATACTCGTAGTCGACCTTGCGAAAGGCCGCCTGGGAGCCCGCCGTCCTGATCGTCGTGCCGAGCGCGCAGATCACTGCATCGACGGCAAAGATCTCGTCGCCATCGGGCAGCGCGTCAAGTCGATCGAAATCGACGACATGTTCGATCACGCGGTTCGCATGCCCCGCCCCCGTTATCGCTGCACCCGAGGCCCGCCGCACGAGCGAACGCACTTCGGCCACGCGTGCGTCGCGCGCGAGCAGCTTGAGACACGCACGACCGACCAGCCCCGTGCCGCCAACCAGCAGAACAGTGCGTTTGCGCGATGCGCCCGTAACGGTCGACGACGGTTGGGTAGACATGCAGGAACCCGCGGAAAGATGACGTGCCGCATCTTACCGCGCGTTCGTTACAGGTCAGCCGTTCTGCACCTCCTGAATCCCGGCATTGTTCGCGCTGCTCCTCATTACGGCGTCGATGAACCGCATGCCCGCGACACCGTCGTCGACCGTGGTCAGCAGACGGCTTTCCGGCGGAATCGGACGGCCCGCATCGAGCGCTTCGATCTGCAACGCGGCGTCGCGATACAACTGCGCGAACGCCTCCAGATAACCTTCCGGATGCCCTGGCGGCACGCGCGTCGCATGCGCGGCGACCGCGCTTTTCACCCGTCCGCGCGTCAGACGCACGGACGCCCCGCCAAGCGGCGTGAACCACAATTCGTTCGGGTTCTCCTGATCGAACGCGAGGCCCGCTTTCGTGCCATACACGCGCAGGCGCAGCGCGTTTTCCGCGCCGCTCGCGACCTGGCTCGCCCATAGCATGCCGCGCGCGCCGTTGGCGTAGCGCAGCATCGCCTGCACGTGATCGTCGACACGGCGCCCGGGAACAAAGGTATGCAGTTCCGCCGACAGCGACTCCGGCGTCATGCCCGTGACGAACGCCGCGAGGTGATACGCATGCGTGCCGATATCGCCGAGGCAGCCTGCGGGGCCCGATTGCGCCGGATCGGTTCGCCACCCCGCCTGCTTGTTCGTGCCCGCCCGCTCGACGGGTTCCGCGAGCCAGTCCTGCGCATACTCGACCTGCACGACCCGCACTTCGCCGATCTCACCGGATTCCACCAGTTCGCGCGCGTGCCGCACCATCGGATAACCGGAATACGTATGTGTCAGTGCGAAGAGCCGCTGCTTCTCCCGCGCGAGCTTCGCGAGCGCCTCGGCTTGCCCCAGCGAAATCGCGAGCGGCTTGTCGCAGATCACATGAATCCCCGCTTCGAGAAATGCCGTCGCCACCGGCGCGTGCAGGTGATTCGGCGTGACGATCGCGACCACGTCAATGCCGTCATCGCGTGCCGCTTCGGCCTGCGCCATCTCGCGCCAGTCCGCGTAACTGCGCGCGATGCCGACCTCCGCTGCACTCGCCTTCGCGCGCTCGACGTCGGACGACAGCGCGCCCGCGACGAGTTCATACCGGTCGTCGAGACGCGCGGCGATCCGGTGGACCGCGCCGATAAACGCGCCCTGCCCGCCGCCGACCATGCCTAACCGCAATCTTCGTATCATCGAATGCTCCTGAAGGACGCCGATGGACGCGCTACAGACCCAGCACCCGCCGGATCTGCGCCGTATCGACGCCGCTGCCCGCGAAATCGTCGAAGGCCTTTTCCGCCACGCGAATGATGTGCCGCCGGATGAATTCCGCCCCTTCGCGTGCGCCGTCTTCCGGGTGCTTCAACGCGCACTCCCATTCGAGCACCGCCCAGCCGGGATAGTCGTACTGAGCCATCTTCGAGAAGATCGCGCCAAAGTCGATCTGCCCGTCGCCCAGCGAACGGAACCGGCCGGGGCGTTCCGTCCAGCCGCTGTAGCTGCCGTACACACCGGCCTTGCCCGTCGGCCGGAATTCGGCATCCTTCACGTGGAAGACCTTGATACGCTCGTGATAGATATCGATGAACGCGAGGTAGTCGAGTTGCTGCAGCACGTAGTGGCTCGGATCGAACAGGATGTTCGCGCGCCGGTGTCCTTTCACGCGATCCAGAAAGCGCTCGAACGTCACGCCGTCGTGCAGGTCTTCGCCCGGATGCAGTTCGTAGGCGACATCGACGCCCGCTTCATCGAACGCATCGAGGATCGGCGTCCAGCGGCGTGCGAGTTCGTCGAACGCCGCTTCGACGAGACCCGCGGGCCGCTGCGGCCAGGGGTACACGTACGGCCACGCGAGCGCACCCGAAAACGACACGTGCGTGTCGAGCCCGAGACGCCGCGAGGCCTGCGCCGCCAGCTTCAGCTGCTGGATCGCCCACGCGGTGCGCGCCTCTGGATTGCCGCGCACATGCGGCGCGGCAAAGCCGTCGAACAACTGGTCATACGCCGGATGCACGGCAACGAGCTGGCCTTGCAGATGCGACGCCAGTTCGGTGATCTCGACGCCTGCGTCGGCGACGACGCCCAGCAGTTCGTCGCAATACGTCTGGCTCGATGCGGCCTGTTCAAGGTCGATCAAACGGCCGTCGACAGGCACCTGGATGCCCTTGTAGCCGAGACTCGCGGCCCACGTGGCCATGTTCTCCAGCGTGTCGAAAGGCGGCCTGTCGCCCAGGAACTGGGCCAGGTAGATCGCTGGCCCCTTGATGGTTTTCATCGTGCGGCTCCTCGGTTAAAGCATGGAACGCACGCCGCCCGGCGTGCGCGAGCGCCGCTCTCGTGGGGTCCCGGTCCCGCACCTCGCACGCAGCGGCAACACGAAGCACATCAGAACGGCGATGCAGGGAAGTAATAGTCTTTGGCGTTGTCCTTCGTCACGAGCACCGAAGGCACGATCGTCGTCGGCGGCAGCTTCTCGTCCTTCAGGCGAGCTTCGCCCGTCAGCTTGATGGCGTCGTAGATGAACTTGGGCGAATACGTGACGTCGGCCTTGATCAGCCTGTCGCCATCCATCACGCGCTTGACCATTTCCTTCGACCCCGCGCCGCCCAGCACTTCCTTGATGTCGGTGCGCTTCGCCTGGTCGATGGCCTTGAGCACGCCAACCGACATGTCGTCATCGGCTGACCAGACCGCGTCGATATGCTTGAAGCGTGTGAGGTAGTCCTGCATCACCTTGAACGCATCGTCGCGGTTCCAGTTCGCGTACTTCGCGTCGAGCACCTTCACGCCAGGACATGCCTTCAACGCGTTCGTGAAGGCCGTATAGCGTTCGTTATCGAGCGTGGTCGGGATACCGCGCAGCGCGACGATGTCGCCCTTGCCATCCAGCGACTTGCAGAAATATTCTCCGGCGAGCCTGCCGAAGGCGGTGTTGTCACCCGCGACATAGGCATCCTGCGCACTCGTGTCGGTCAACCCGCGATCCACCACCGTCACGTAGACGCCCTTCTTGTGCACCTGCGCGACCGGCTGTGTCAGCGAGGCGGATTCATGCGGGAAGATCACGAGCGCATTGATCTTGTTGACGGTCACCAGATCCTGCAACTGGTTGGCCTGTTCGGGTGCGCTGGCCGATGACTTCAGGATCACCTTCAGATCCGGATGCGCTTTCTCCATGTCCTCCTTCGCCTTGTTCGCCCACCAGACGATGCCGCCGGTGAAGCCGTGATCGGCGGTCGGAATCGCCACGCCCAGCGTGACCTTGTCGTCGGCTCTCGCCGCACCCGCTGTGCCCAGCATGCCCAACGCCAGCACGCCGGCACTGATCGCCCGAATGACCTGCTTCATGGTTGTGTCTCCTGTCATGGGGCGCGTGGCGCGCCCGGTTTTTGGGTTTCCGGCGCTGACGCCGGGCATAGCGGTTACCGCTTACGTCGACTTCGAAAACGACTGACTGACTGACTGCCTGCCTGATTGCCTGATGCAGGTTCAACGCCGCCCGCGCTGCAGGAACGCGACGATGATGATCACGACGCCCTGCACCGCGGCGTTCAGGTACACACTGATGATGCTGGTGAGATTGAGAATGTTTGCGATGACCGACAGCAGTACCGCGCCGATCACGGTGCCGACCACGCGCCCTTCGCCGCCCTTCAGCGCCGTGCCGCCGACCACCACCGACGCGATCGCTTCCAGCTCCCACAGGAGCCCGGTCGTGGGCGTCGCGGAGCCGAGGCGCGGCACGTAAAGCACCGTCGCGACGCCCACGCAGATACCGAGCAGCATGTACGTGACGATCTTCACGCGATCGACGCGAATCGCCGCATAGCGCGCGACCTGCTCGTTGGAGCCGATCGCCTGAACGTGCCGGCCAAACGCGGTGCGATTGAGAATGAGCGCGCCGCCGGCCGCGACGATCAGGAACACCCAGATCGGTATCGGCACGCCAAACACGCTGGCGTAATAAACCGGCCCGTACAGATCGGACAACGCGTTATTGAGCGTGAGCGCGCCGCCGTCGGCGAGCCACGTCAGCACGGCGCGGAAAATGCCCAGCGTGCCGAGCGTCACGATAAACGGCTCGATGCGGCCTTTCGTGATCAACAGCCCATGCGCGATGCCGAACACACCGCCGAGCACCAGTGCAAGCACGATGCCGATAAGCACGATCGACAGCGGCGCGAACGTATGGCCGCCGATGCCGTTCGCAAGCGCGTTCATCGTGTAGATCATGCTGCCCGCGATCAGCGCGGCCATCGATCCCACCGACAGGTCGATGCCACCCGAGATGATCACGAAGGTCATGCCCACCGCGATGATGCCGATGAACGACGTACGCGTGAGCACGTTCATGAGGTTGTCGACGGTCGCGAAGTCGTGATTCAGCAACTGCCCCGCGACGCACAGCACGACCAGGCCAAGTAGCGGACCGAGCCCGTACAGCCGGCGCGCGAGGCGCATCGCACGGCCCGGTTGCGTGGGTTCAGTGTGTGCCGGTTGCATGGGCGATCAACTCCTCTTCGGTTAGCTGGTCGAGCGTGAGCGTGGTCTGCAGACGGCCTGTGCGCATCACCGCGACGCGGTGGCACAGCCCGATCAGCTCGATCAGTTCGGACGAGATCACGATCACCGCGCGCCCCTGCGCGGCGAGCCGATGGATCAGGAAGTAGATGTCGCGCTTCGCGCCGACGTCGACGCCGCGCGTCGGTTCGTCGAGCACGATCACGGCCGGATCGGGATGCAGGAACTTCGCAAGCGCCAGCTTCTGCTGGTTGCCGCCGGAAAGCATGCGCGCGCGGATCGACGTATCGCCCGTGCGGATGCCGAATTCGGCGATGCCTTTCCCGAGCGCCGCGCGCTCGGCTTTCAGGTCGAGGAGCGGATGCGCATAGCGTTCGAGCGTCATCAGCGTGAGGTTGTCCTGCAGGTTCAGGTTCAGATGCAGCGCCTTGTTCTTGCGGTCCTCGCTCAGATACGTGAGGCCGCGGCGCATCGCCTCGCGCGGATTGCGGATATCGGCCACGCGGCCCGAGAGTTCGATGCGGCCCGCCGTGCGTCTGCGCAGGCCGAGGATCGCCTCGAAGGCTTCCGTGCGCCCCGCGCCGACAAGGCCCGCGAAGCCCAGCACTTCACCCGTGCGCACTTCGAACGACAGCGACTCCACCCAGCCCGGCACCGACAGCCCTTCCACGCGCATCGCCACCGGTGCATCGGCGGGCGGCGGTGCCTTGTCGGGGAACATGTCGGACAGTTCGCGGCCCACCATCAGGTTGGCCATCTGCTGGCGCGCGAGGCTCGACGTCTCGCCGCGCGCCACGAAACGGCCGTCGCGCATGACGATCACTTCGTCGGTAATGTGCTCGACTTCATCGAGCTTGTGCGAGATGTAGACGATCGTCACGCCGTCGGCCTTCAGCTTCAGCATCAGCGCGAACAGGCGCTCGGTTTCAGCGGGCGTGAGCGTCGCCGTCGGTTCGTCCATGATCAGGAAGCGCGCGCGCCGCGACAGCGCCTTGGCGATTTCCACCATCTGCTTTTCCGCGACGATCAGGCTGCGCACCTGCGTATCCGGCGATTTCGTCAGGCCGACCTGTTCGAGATAGCGCGCGGCCTCCTTGCGCATCGCGCCGTCGTCGAGCAGCCAGCCGCGCTTCTTCTCATGGCCCAGATACATGTTCTCGGCGATTGACAGATGATCGGCAAGATTGAATTCCTGGTGGATCAGCACGATGCCCGCGGCCTCCGCGTCGCGTGAACTCGTGAAGTGCCGCGTAGCGCCGTCGACGGTAAGCGTGCCTTCGGTCGCGCTTTCGTAGCCGGCGAGGATCTTCATCAGCGTCGACTTGCCCGCGCCGTTTTCGCCGAGCAGGCCATAGATGCGTCCCGGCGCAAGATCGAACGACACGCCGTGCAGCACGCGCACCGGGCCGAAATCTTTCCGGATGTCATCGAAGCGGACCGACAGACTCATTGCGACTGCGCTCCTCTCTCGTTATATCTGCGTGACACGCTCAGGCGCTTATGCGCTGCCGCGCACGACAAGCCGGTGTGGCAGCAGCACGCCCGGCACACTTGCCGCCGGGTCCGCGAGGCGCTTGAGCAACAGCCGCGCCGCGGTCTCGCCAAGTTCGCGCATCGGCTGCGCGACGGTGGTGAGCGGCGGATCGATCTGCGCCGCCACCGAGATATCGTCGAAGCCGACCACCGCGACATCGTCCGGCGTGCGCTTGCCGACGCTGCGCAGACCGTTGATCGCGCCGATCGCAAGCGTGTCGGATACCGCGAAGATCGCATCCGGCGCATCCGCGCCTCGCTGCCCCGCCAGTTCAGCGGCGGCTTTCGCTCCCGCCTCGTAGTCGAGGCTATAGACGTTGCGGCGCCACGCGGGCAGCGGCGTCACGCCGGCATCGCAGAGCGCGTCGAGATAGCCTTGCTGACGCTGGCGCGCGTACAGATAACCGTCGTCGGAATTGATGAGGCCGATCCTGCGATGCCCGCGCGCGAGCAGATGCCGCACTGCGTCGCCAGCCGCGCGATAGTTGTCGATGCCCACATACGGCACGCCCATATCGGTATCGAATTCGCAGCACGCGACCCAGGGCAGCGCGCCCGAGTCTTCCAGCAGCGCGTGCTGAACCGTGTCGGGGTCGAGGCAGATCGCGCCGTCCGCCCGATGGCGGCGCAGCATGTCGAAGTAACTACGCTCGCGGCCCGGATCGGCGCCCGTGTCGCACAGCAGCATGAAATAGCCGTGCTGGCGCGCAACCACGTCGATACCGCGCACGACTTCCGAATAGAACGGGTTGCCGAAGTCCGGCACCATCGTGAGCAGCAGACGGCTCTCCGCGGTGCGCAGATTGCGCGCGAGTTCGTTCACGCGATAGCCGCTGGTCTCGACGGCGGCCAGCACCCTGTCCCGCGTCTGTGCACGCACGTTCGAGTGGCCGTTCAGCACGCGCGACACGGTTGCCACCGACACACCCGCCTGTTCGGCGACGCCGGCAATCGACAGGTCGTCGGACGATCGAAGCGCTGAAACCGGCTGGGGCGATTGAGCCGGCTGAGGCGTTCGAACGTCACGCTGCCGCGGTCTGGACACAGGGGATGTCTCCGGAAAATGTAATCGATTACATTTTTGGACTACCGGAGCGCGAATCTCAAGGTCGATTGCGTAGGGATTTACACGGAGGGCCGGTTCGCGCTGCATGCCCTGCTGGACACGGAACCGCCGTCCGGTTTGGTACAATCCCGCAGTTCCCCCACACCTTCCAGTTGCCTACAACTCGCCGAAACCATCATGAATATCGAGCAAGCGCGTTTCAACATGATCGAACAGCAGATTCGCCCCTGGGAAGTGCTGGACCAGGATGTGCTGAACCTGCTTTCGATCGTCAAGCGTGAAAACTTCGTCCCCGCGGCATACCGCGATCTGGCTTTCGTGGACTTCGAAGTGCCGCTGCCTGCCGGCCAGCACATGCTGGCGCCGCGCATCGAGGCGCGCATGCTGCAGGAACTGGCGGTGAAGAAGCACGAAAGCGTGCTGGAAATCGGCGCGGGCTCGGGCTACATGGCAGCGCTCCTCGCCCACCGCAGCCAGCATGTACTGACCGTCGATATCGAACCTGAACTCGCCGAACTGGCACGCATGAACCTCGCGAACAACGGCGTGCTGAACGCCGAAGTCGCCACGGGTGACGCGTCGCGTGGCTGGGAAGGCGCCGCGCCCTATGACGTGATCTGCGTGTCGGGCGGCCTGCCGGTGCTGCCGCAGGAAATCCTCGAACAACTGAAGATCGGTGGCCGTCTGGCCGCCTTTGTCGGCACTGCGCCGGTGATGAAGGCACAGATCATCACGCGCATCGACGAAAAGCAGTTCCGCATCGCCGACGTATTCGAAACCTACGTCGAGCCGCTCATCAACGCCGTGCAGCCGCCGCGCTTCAAATTCTGAGCGCTGCCGGTCCCGCAGTCTGCCGCACGGTCTGCACCTATAACTGAAAGTCCCGCTGATGCAAAACCTGTCCGCTTCCGCTCTCGCCGAATGGCTCGCCGATACCTCGCGCGCAGCACCCGTGCTGCTCGACGTGCGCGAGCCGTGGGAAATCGCCACGGCGCAGATCGCCGGTAGCGTGTCGATCCCGATGCGGGAGATTCCGGCCCGCAGCGAAGAACTCGACGACGACGCCGAGATCGTCTGCGTATGTCATCACGGCGCACGCAGCGCGCAGGTTGCGATGTTCCTCGAGTCGCGCGGCCATGCGAAGGTCTTCAACCTGCAAGGCGGGATCGACGCGTGGTCGCGTCAGGTCGATCCGTCGGTTCCCACCTACTGACCCACGCTGTACCGTGCACCGGGCCGTGACGGCCCGGTCGCCCCCACTCTGCTAGTCCGTCTCGCGCAGCACCTCCGCCACGGTCCCGAAGATCTCGTCGATCTGCGCTTCATCGATGATGAGCGGCGGCGAGAACGCGAGAATATCGCCGGTATAACGCGTCAATACACCCTTCTGGAAGCACCGCACAAAGACGTCGAACGCACGCGCGCCCGGCGCGCCATCGCGCGGCTGCAACTCGACGCCTCCCACCAGCCCGAGATTGCGCACATCGATCACATGCCGCTCGCCGCGCAGCTTGTGGATCGCGTTCTCGAAGATGGGCGACATCTGCGCGGCGCGCTCGAACAGGTTCTCGCGCTCGTAGAGGTCGATGGTCGCGCACGCAGCGGCGGCCGCAATCGGATGCCCCGAATACGTGTAGCCATGAAACAGCTCGATCCCGGCCGGCGCGCCGTTGACGATCAAATCGTGCACCTTGTGGCTTGCCGCGACGGCACCCATCGGCGCGGCGGCGTTATTCGTGCCTTTTGCCATCGTCAGGAGGTCGGGCGTCACGCCGAAGTATTGCGCGGCGAACGGCGCACCAAGCCGCCCCCAGCCCGTGATCACTTCGTCGAAGATCAGCAGGATGCCGTGTTTGTCGCAGATCTCGCGCAGACGCTGCAGATAGCCTTGCGGCGGAATCAGCACACCGGTCGAGCCAGCCACCGGTTCGACGATCACCGCGGCGATCGTCGATGCATCGTGCAGCGTGACGAGCCGTTCGAGTTCGTCGGCAAGGTGCGCGCCCCACACGGGCTGCCCCTTCGAAAACGCCGCTTCCTTGATGTTGAGCGTATGCGGCAGATGATCGACCGCGGGCAGCAGCCCGCCGGAAAACGCCTTGCGGTTCGGCGCAATGCCGCCCACCGAGATGCCGCCGAAGCCGACGCCGTGATACCCCCGCTCACGTCCGATGAAACGCGTGCGCTGCCCTTCTCCACGGGAGCGGTGATACGCGAGCGCGATCTTCAACGCGGTATCGACCGCTTCCGAGCCTGAGTTCACAAAGAAGATGTGCTTCAGATCAGCCGGCGTGTGCTTTGCGATTTTAGTTGCGGCTTCAAACGCTTTCGGATGCCCCATCTGAAACGTCGGCGCGAAATCCATCTCCTCGGCCTGCGCTTTCACGGCCGCGACGATCTCGTCCCGGCAATGGCCCGCATTGACGCACCAGAGCCCCGCCGTGCCGTCGAGAATGCGCCGCCCGTCGTGCGACGTGTAGTACATCCCCTTGGCCTTCGCCAGCAGGCGCGGCGCACTCTTGAACTGACGGTTTGCCGTGAAGGGCATCCAGAACGCGGACAGGTCGAGCGGTGCGGCGCCGGCGCCCTCAGCCGGATTGCCGGCGCCAGGCTGAAGGGGTTCGCCGGGCTGCCCCGGGGTTTCGCGTTGATTCATGTTGTGTCTCCTCGCTGTTGGTCTTCCCAGGTGGATCGTTCGGCTGCGCCTTCCGGCTGGGTCTTTCAGTGTAGGCAGCGACGCCCGCATGCACAACGGCGCAGCGTTGATGCACCGCATCTGCCCGCCCGCATCCCGATGCGCTTCGTTGCGGCGCGACACGCACCTTCACGAGGCGCGAGGGGCCTGTCTGCACCAGATTCGCTCCCAAGCCGCATAACTCCACGAAACGTCCAACTGCGTTGCGGCGCGCCTCCCCCGCGACATGAGCATTTTTCACCGCTTGGCATATGGCTTGCAGTAGGACTTGGGCAATAAGCACGAAAACCGTCACAGCCGTACCGACGCCCAAACAGTCACTACTCAGATGGCAAGGGGAAACACATGAAACGTCGCAGTCTGCTGAAACTCGGCTCGATGTCGGGCGCGCTCGCGCTCGCGGGTCAGAGTCCGTTCGCAAATGCCCAGTCCAGCAGCGGTCCGATCAAGGTCGGCATCCTGCACTCGCTCTCGGGCACGATGGCAATCTCGGAGACCTCGCTGAAAGACACCGCGTTGATGACCATCTCGGACATCAACAAGAAGGGCGGCGTAATGGGCCGTCAGATCGAGCCGGTGGTTGTCGATCCAGCTTCGAACTGGCCGCTCTTCGCCGAAAAGGCCCGCCAGCTGATCACCCAGGACAAGTGCGCGGTCGTCTTCGGCTGCTGGACATCGGTATCGCGCAAGTCAGTGCTGCCGGTGTTCGAGGAGCTGAACGGCCTGCTCTTCTACCCGGTGCAATACGAGGGTGAAGAGATGTCGCGCAACGTGTTCTACACGGGCGCAGCGCCGAACCAGCAGGCGATTCCCGCCACCGAATACCTGATGAGCGCGGAAGGCGGCGGCGCGAAGCGCTTCTTCCTGCTCGGCACCGACTACGTGTATCCGCGCACGACGAACAAGATCCTGCGCGCCTTCCTGAAATCGAAGGGTGTGCAGGAAACCGATATCCAGGAGGTCTACACGCCGTTCGGCCATAGCGACTACCAGACCATCGTCGCGAACATCAAGACCTTCTCGCAAGGCGGCAAGACGGCCGTGATCTCGACCGTCAACGGCGATTCGAACGTGCCCTTCTACAAGGAACTCGGCAACCAGGGCCTCAAGGCGACGGACGTGCCGGTCGTCGCGTTCTCGGTCGGCGAAGAAGAACTGCGCGGCATCGATACGAAGCCGCTCGTCGGCAACCTCGCGGCATGGAACTACTTCATGTCGGTGAAGGGCCCGGCAAACACGAAGTTCAAGGACCAATGGGCCGAGTGGGTCAAGACGGAGAACCTGCCCGGCGGCTCGAAGCGTGTGACCAACGATCCGATGGAAGCGACCTTCGTCGGCATCCATATGTGGAAGCAGGCCGTCGAAAAGGCCAAAAGCACCGATGTCGACAAGGTCCGCGTGGCGATGATCGGCCAGAAGTTTGCCGCTCCATCCGGCTTCACGCTGGAAATGGATGGCAACCACCACCTGCACAAGCCGGTGATGATCGGCGAAGTACGCGCGGACGGCCAGTTCAACGTCGTCTGGAAGACGAAGACGGCTATCCGTGCCCAGCCGTGGAGTCCGTTCATCGCCGGCAACGCGGGCAAGCCGGACGTCGTCAGCTCAATTCCGGCGTTCCTGCGCCGCTCGCGCGTGGCCTGAGTTCCGGGCTGATTCTGGAGTTGAAAGTGCAGTAGCACGTCCGTAGTGCTGTAACGACGGCGCGGCATCGTTCCTCTTTCGATGCCGCGCCGCCCGCCGGTTCATCCTCAAAGGCCACCATGGCGTTTTCCATTTCCAGCTTCACGCGCGGCATTGGCATCGGCATGGCGTTTTGTGCGCTGATGCCGCTTTCGGCGTTTGCGTTGACGCAGGCCGACGTCGCCCCGCTCGCCGGCGACGACTTCGACGCGAAGTCCGCCGCCATCGACAGGCTGATCGCCAATCACGACGCGCCCTCGATGGCGCTCTTGAAGGCGATGTCCGAAGACAGCGCGCTCGCCACCGATGGCGGCGAAGTGCTCATCCAGGACAATGACACCGCCCGCGATGCCGTCACAGGAAAGACGGTTGCCGCAGGCGATGCGCAGGCAATCACGCTGAACAACATCCTGCGCTCGAAGGTATCGGGCGCGCTGTCGGGCCTTCAGCTCGACGCCACCGATCCGGCTGCGCGAAAAGCCGCGATCGACGCCCTGCTGCAAAACCCCGATGCCGCGATGAAACCGATGATCGACCGGGCGCGCGCGAAGGAGACCGACCCTGTCCTCAAGAAGCGTCTCGATACGCTCTGGGCGATGACCGCGCTGCATGACAGCGATCCGGCAAAACGCCTCGAAGCCGTGCAGCTTGTGGCCGCGCGGCACGATCTCGACATGAACGAACTGCTGCGTCCGCTGGTGGCGAAAAAGCCGGACGGCACGTTCGCCGAAAGCGACGACCGCGTGCGCGCCGCCGCGCAGGTCGGCATCGATGAACTCGACGCGATCCAGCGACGCAGCCAGATCGCCGGCACGCTGTTCGCCGGCCTGTCGCTTGGCAGCGTGCTGTTGCTTGCCGCGCTGGGCCTCGCGATCACGTACGGCCTGATCGGCGTGATCAACATGGCGCACGGCGAATTTCTGATGATCGGCGCTTACGCGACGTACGTCGTGCAGAACCTCGTGCAGCGCTACGCGCCCGGTGCGTTCGACTGGTACCCGCTCTTCGCGGTGCCGGCTTCGTTCGTGGCGGCCGCGCTGGTCGGCATCGTGCTGGAGCGGCTCGTGCTGAAGCATCTCTATGGACGCCCGCTCGAAACGCTGTTGACGACCTTCGGAATCAGCCTGATCCTGATCCAGGCGACGCGCATGTTGTTCGGCGCGCAGAACGTGCAGGTAGTGAATCCTTCGTGGATGAGCGGCGGCGTCAACGTGATGCCAAGCCTGATCCTGCCGTACAACCGGCTCGCCATTCTGGCGTTCTCGATGATCGTCGTCGCGATTGCGTGGGCGGTGCTGACCAAAACGCGTCTGGGCCTCTTCGTGCGCGCCGTCACGCAAAACCGGCGGATGGCCGCGTGCGTCGGCGTGAAGACCGCGCGTGTCGATTCGTACGCGTTCGCGTTCGGCGCAGGCATCGCCGGCCTCGGCGGCTGTGCGCTGTCGCAGATCGGCAATGTCGGCCCGGATCTCGGGCAGAGCTACATCATCGATTCGTTCATGGCCGTGGTGCTGGGCGGCGTCGGGCAACTGGCCGGGACGGTGATCGGCGGCTTTGGGCTCGGCCTCATCAGCAAGGCGATCGAGCCGTTCTGGGGCGCCGTGCTCGCGAAGATTGCCGTGCTCGTGCTGATCGTGCTCTTCATCCAGAAGCGTCCGCAAGGCATGTTTGCCCTGAAGGGCCGCAGCGCGGAGGCATGAGATGACATCCGCGACTTCTCCCGCTTCCGCTTCAGGTTCCGCTACGTCATCGGGCGCGACGCCGCCTGACGAACGCGCCGCGCTGGCGGGCTTTGCGCTCGGGCTCCCGCCGCGTCCCGCGCTGCTGTCGAAACGGGCATGGCAGGCGCTGATTGCGCTCATCATCGCGATCGGCCTTGGCGTGCCGTTCACGGCGCTGGTGCTGCCTGAAACGAGCGCGTTCCACCTGTCCGCGTACGCGATGACGATATCGGGCAAGTTCATGTGCTACGCGATTGCGGCGCTCGCGCTCGATCTCGTCTGGGGGTACTGCGGCATCCTCAGTCTCGGCCATGCGCTGTTCTTTGCGCTGGGCGGCTACGCGATCGGCATGTACCTGATGCGGGCGATCGGCCATGACGGCAAGTACGGCAGCGATCTGCCCGACTTCATGGTGTTTCTCGACTGGCACGCGCTGCCCTGGTATTGGGAAGGCACGCAGCACTTCTGGTATGCGCTGCTGCTGGTCGTACTGGTGCCGGCGGTCATCGCGTGGGTGTTCGGCTTCTTTACGTTCCGCTCGCGCGTGAAGGGCGTGTATCTGTCGATCATCACGCAGGCGATGACCTTCGCCGCGATGCTGCTGTTTTACCGCAACGAGACCGGCTTCGGCGGCAATAACGGCTTCACCGACTTCAAGCGGATTGCGGGTTTTCCGATCACCCATCCGGGCACGCGCACTGCCCTGCTGCTGATCACATTCGCGGTGTTGGTGCTGTCGTTTATTGGCGCCCGCGCGATCGTGACGTCGAAGCTCGGACGCGTCGTCACGGCCGTGCGGGACGGCGAAACGCGGTTGATGTTCCTCGGCTACAGCCCGCTTGCCTACAAGCTGTTCGTGTGGACAGTATCGGCGGTGCTGTGCGGGATTGCGGGCGCGCTGTATGTGCCGCAGGTCGGCATCATCAACCCGGGCGAGATGTCGCCGGGCAATTCGATCGAGATGGCGATCTGGGTGGCGGTCGGCGGGCGCGGCACGCTGATCGGGCCGATCATTGGCGCGTTTGCGGTGAATGGTGCCAAGAGCTTTTTTACGGCGAATTTTGCTGAATACTGGCTGTTCTTCCTGGGGGCGATTTTCGTGCTGGTGCCGCTGTTGCTGCCGAACGGGATCATGGGTCTCATCGAACTTGCCACGCGCAGGAGGAGCCGATGATGAACGAGAATCCGATGGTTCCCGACCTTGCCTTGCCTGAGGAACCGGATGGCGGCCGTGCGCTGAGCGGTGTTGCATCGATGGGCCATGCGGTCACGCCTGGCGAGATCGATGTATCGCACGGGACGATTCTTTATCTGGAGGACGTGACTGTCAGCTTCGACGGGTTCCGGGCGCTGAATGCTTTATCGCTGTCGATCGATGTGGGCGAACTGCGTTGCATCATCGGGCCGAACGGCGCGGGCAAGACGACGATGATGGATGTGATAACCGGAAAGACCGAGCCTGATTCCGGCAAGGTATTTCTTGGACAGTCGATCGATCTGACGAGGATGAACGAGCCGTCGATTGCGCGCGCCGGGATTGGGCGCAAGTTCCAGAAGCCGACCGTGTTCGAGCAGCATCCCGTGTGGGAAAACCTTGAACTCGCGATGAAGACTGACAAGGGGTGGTGGGCTTCGTTGAAAGCGCGGCTCGATCGCGAGGCGCAGGCGCGGATTGAGCAGACGCTTGGGCTGATTCGCCTCGAGAGTGAAGCCCGCAGGCTCGCTGGTGAACTCTCGCATGGGCAGAAGCAGCGGCTCGAGATTGGGATGTTGCTTATGCAGCAACCGGCGCTTTTGTTGCTCGATGAGCCTGCGGCTGGCATGACTGATGATGAGACGATGGAGTTGGCTGTTCTGCTTAACAAGCTGCGTGGGACCTGCTCCATGATGGTTGTCGAGCATGATATGGAATTTGTTGCTGCGCTGGCTGGTGATGCTGGAAGGGTCACTGTTATGGCGGAAGGGCGTGTGCTTGCTCATGGGAGTCTTGATGAGGTTAAGCGGGATGAGGCGGTGATTGAGTCTTATTTGGGGCGGTAGGGGTTGGTGGTTTGCCTGGGGTTTGTTGCGTTTTCTTTTGCTTTTGGTTTATTAGCGTTGCCCCTGTGCGGGGCGGCACCTACTTTTCTTTGTCTTGCCAAAGAAAAGTAGGCAAAAGAAAGGCGCCGAAAGCTCGTCCTTTCTCGATGTATCGCTGACGAGGAATGGCAACCCATGAAGTGTCGCCCTCGCAAGGAGACGACATTGGTCCGACGCCAGACCGCCCCTCGCACAGTACAGCCTGTGACAAAGGGCTCATTCATCCCACTCCGCACTACGTGCGTCGCGGAAGGGCCTGACAGGCGGTGTGCACGATATTGGCGGCGTTGGAGCCGCCTGGCGTAACAACGGTCTCTTGTCGCTAGTGCTGAATTGAGCAGATTTCTCACCGATGAATGCTTCAGCGCTCGGCGTTGGTCGCAAATGAGATTGAGGTCGCTATGCATGAGTATGTGATTGCGATGCGTGAGAAGCGAAACGATATGCAGCAGGCGCTATGCCGCACGACGACGCACACAGTGCGGAGTCGGATGAATGAGTGCTTTGTCACAGGCTGTACTGTGCGAGGGGCGGTCTGGCGTCGGACCAATATCGCATCCCTTGCGAGGGCGACATTTCATGGGTTGCCGTTCCCGGCTAGCGACACATCGAGACAAGACGCGCTTTCGGCGCCTTTCTTTTGCCTACTTTTCTTTGGCAAGACAAAGAAAAGTAGGTGCCGCCCCGCACAGGGGCGACGCTAATAAACCAAAAGCAAAACAAGGAACCGCGACGACGGCAGCAAACAAAAGAAAAACAAAACCAAACCCTGACCTGAGGCCCAAGCCAAAAATGCTAGAAGTAGAAGCCCTAAACCAGTACTACGGCGGCAGCCACATCCTCCGGGATGTAAAACTAACCGTGCCGGACGGCAAACTAACCGTCCTGCTGGGCCGCAATGGCGTAGGCAAGACTACGCTCTTGAGATGCCTGATGGGCACGGTACACGCAAAGAGCGGTTCGATCGCCTGGCGCGGCACGCCGCTAACAAAACTCCCAACGTACGCGCGCGTAGCGCAAGGTCTCGCCTATGTGCCTCAAGGCCGCGACATCTTCCCGCGCTTGACCGTCGAAGAAAACCTTCTGGTCGGCGCCGCCAGCAAAAAAGCCCCTTCAAAAATCCCCGACAGGATCTATGAGCTCTTTCCGGTCCTCAAAGACATGCGCGCCCGCCGCGGCGGCGACCTGTCCGGTGGGCAGCAACAACAACTGGCCATCGGCCGCGCGTTGATGAGCGATCCGCAACTCCTGATCCTCGATGAACCCACCGAAGGCATCCAGCCATCGATCATTCAGGACATCGGGCGCACCCTGCGTCAGCTCGTCGAGGAAATGGGCCTCACGGTGCTGCTCGTCGAACAGTATTACGATTTCGCCAAGGCCATCGCCGACCGCTACTGGGTCATGAGCCGCGGTGAAATCGTCGCGGGCGGCGAAGGCGCAAACATGGATTCAGACGGCGTCCGCCATCTCATCGCCGTGTAAGTCACGCATAAACTGGCATCAACCGGCATGCTATGCTCGTCGGCTCAAGCCGTCCTGATGCATTGCCGCGCGGCTGCACTCTCGAACCATCACGCATGTCGCTTCACGAAAACCACGCCGCACTCGCCACCGCGCAGCCCGTCGCACACCGGGAGTGGCGCGCAAGGCTCGAACTCGGCTTCGCGCTGCACGGCGAACGCACGACGCTCACGCATCGCCGGCATGACGGTCCGTTGCGCGTGCAACGGCCGCTCTACCCCGAAGGCCAGGCAATCTGTCATGCGGTGATCGTGCATCCGCCTGGCGGCGTCGCCGGCGGTGACCGGCTCGATATCGATATCTCGCTCGATCCCGGCACGCATGCCGTGCTTACCACGCCGGGCGCCACCAAGTGGTACAAGTCGAACGGACGCGTAGCCCGGCAGCACATCGATATCCGCGTCGGCGCACGCGCAAAACTCGACTGGCTGCCGCAGAACAACATTGTGTTCGATCATGCGCACGCCGATCTGGACTTCACGCTGACGCTAGCCGAAGGCGCTACCGCGCTCGGCTGGGATGCAACGCAGCTTGGCCGTCAGGCCGCCGGTGAGCGCTGGTCGGCAGGCACGCTGCGCGCGGTGTCGCGCATCGTCGGGGCCGATGGCCAGCCGCTCTGGCTGGAACGCGCCCAACTCACCGCGAACGATCCGCTGCGCGATTCGCCACAAGGCCTCGCCGGTTTCCCGGCGTACGGCACGCTATGGGCCGTCGGCCCCGCCTGCAACGACGCGCTCGCAGAATCGCTCAGCGCGCAACTGCCTTTCGACGATGCGTTGCGCGCCGCAGCATCCTGCGTATGCGAAGGCGTGCTGCTCGTGCGCGCAGTGTCCCGGTCGATGGAAACGCTGCAACGCGCACTGACGGACTGCTGGTTCCAGTTGCGCCCGGTGGTTCATGGCGTCGATGCCGCGCCTCTACGCATCTGGACCACCTGAGGCAGGACGGTTAAGGCGCTGGCGCCGCGTGGCAGGCGTTTCGGTAGTCGCGGTCACCAGCCTTCGCGCCGTCCGCGGTTCTGCAAATAGCCGCGCTCAACACCCCCTGATCTTTCGCGCCACGCGACGCGAAACTGGCAGCGCAGCAAAACCCTCACCATCAAACGCACCAACTTCGCGCATGCAACGCACACAACACGCCCAACCGTAGTGCACCTGCGGGCGCCGCTCATCGCACGCGCTTGCTGCACCGTCATGGCACACGGCTTGCTCCGTATGGCGCCTCGATGCTGCCGCACTCTCGACGGCAGCCGACCGGCCCGTCCGACCTACACGCCCATGAAAAACAAATTCGCCCATCCGATCGTCCGTCGCACGCGTCGTGCGTGGGTCGCGGCGCTCCTCGTCTCGCCCGCGCTCGCCTTCACCGCAACCGCCGCACACGCCGACGCGCTCGATAACATCGCCAAAGCCGGCGTGCTGAAGGTCGCGGTGCCGGAGGACTATCCGCCGTTCGGCTCGGTCGGCCCTGACATGAAACCGCAGGGCTACGACATCGACGCCGCCACGATGCTCGCGAAGGCGATGAACGTGAAGCTCGAACTCGTGCCGGTCAACAGCGCAAACCGCATTCCGTATCTGCAGACGAACAAGGTGGATCTCGTGATCTCGTCGCTCGGCAAGACGCCGGAGCGCGAGAAGGTCATCGACTTCTCGACGGCCTACGCGCCGTACTATCAGGGCGTCTTCGGTCCCGCCGACATCAAGGTGGGCGGGCCGGCGGACCTCACCGGCAAGACCGTCGGCGCGACGCGCGGCGCGCTCGAGGAACTCGCGCTCACGCAGATGGCGCCGAACGCCACCATCAAGCGCTTCGAGGACAACAACGCGACCATCGCGGCGTTCCTGTCCGGTCAGGTGCAACTGATCGCGGCGGGCAACATCGTCGCCGCCGCGATCCTCGCGAAAAATCCGCCACGCCGCCCGGAGCCGAAGTTCGTCATCAAGAATTCGCCGTGCTTCGTCGGCCTCAACAAGGGTGAAGCGCGACTGCAGCAAAAGGTCGACGCAGCCATCGCGACCGCGAAGCAGGACGGCACGCTCAACACGATGTCGAAGAAGTGGTTTGGCGCGCCCCTGCCCGCCGATCTGTAAGCCGCGCGTGAGTTCAGCTTGTTAAGTTGCGCCGTTGCGCGTTACTGTGCGGCATGTCGTTGTCGTTGCCACGTCGCACTCCAGAACGTTGCAGCAACCATGGCGAAGAACAACCACTGACCGACCACCAGAGCCCGCGCCATCGTGCGGGCTCGCTTACGTACCCATCCGATGAAGCTGACACCTCGCGAAAAGGACAAGCTCCTGATCTTCACCGCCGCGCTGCTCGCTGAGCGGCGCCGCGCACGCGGCCTGAAACTGAACTATCCGGAGGCCGTCGCGTTCATTTCGGCAGCGCTCATGGAAGCGGCGCGCGACGGCAAGACGGTCGCCGAAGTCATGCACTACGGCACCACGCTCCTCACGCGCGACGACGTCATGGAAGGCGTGCCCGAGATGATTCCCGATATCCAGGTCGAAGCCACCTTCCCGGACGGCACGAAGCTCGTGACCGTCCATCATCCGATTCCGTGAAGGAGCACGCATGATCCCCGGCGAACTGCTTATCGACGACGGCGAACACGAACTGAACGCAGGCCGCACCACGATCACGGTGACGGTGTCGAACACAGGCGACCGCCCCGTGCAGATCGGCTCGCACTATCACTTCTATGAAGTCAATCCGGCCTTGTCGTTTGATCGTGAAAAAGCGCGCGGTTTTCGCCTCAATATCGCGGCCGGCACCGCCGTGCGCTTCGAGCCCGGCCAGGAACGCACCGTCGAACTGGTCGAACTGGCGGGCGAGCGGGTCGTCTTCGGTTTCAACGGCAAGGTGATGGGCAAGCTCTGAGGCACCACGCCTTGAGTTGATCACCGCACCGATACTTTCCGGATCCACATCCATGACACTACGCATTGGCCGCCGCGCATACGCGGAAATGTTCGGCCCCACGACCGGCGACCGCGTCCGCCTCGCCGATACCGAACTGCTGATCGAAGTCGAGCGCGACTTCACGATCTACGGCGAAGAAGTGAAATTCGGCGGCGGCAAGGTGATCCGCGACGGCATGGGTCAGTCGCAACGCGTCGCGGCTGATGTCGTCGACACGGTCGTGACGAACGCCGTGATCCTCGATCACTGGGGCATCGTCAAGGCCGATATCGGCATCAAGAACGGCCGTATCGCCGCGATCGGCAAGGCCGGCAATCCGGACATCCAGCCAGGCGTGACGATTGCGATCGGCGCGGCCACCGAAGTAATCGCCGGCGAAGGGTTGATCGTCACCGCGGGCGGCATCGATACGCACATTCACTTCATCAGCCCGCAGCAGATCGACGAAGCGCTCGCGAGCGGCGTCACGACGATGCTCGGCGGCGGCACCGGTCCGGCGACCGGCACCAATGCAACGACCTGCACGCCCGGGCCCTGGCATCTCGAACGGATGCTGCAGGCCGCCGACGGCTATCCGATGAATCTCGGCTTTCTCGGCAAGGGCAACGTGAGCCAGCCGGCGCCGGCCACCGAACAGATCGCTGCCGGTGCGATCGGTCTGAAGCTGCACGAAGACTGGGGCACGACGCCGGCTGCCATCGACAACTGCCTGTCGGTCGCCGACGATACCGACACCCAGGTCGCGATCCACACCGATACACTGAACGAAGCCGGTTTCGTCGAAGCGACGGTCGCGGCATTCAAGGGCCGCACGATTCACACGTATCACACCGAAGGCGCGGGCGGCGGCCACGCGCCCGACATCATCAAGGTCTGCGGCGAAGCGAACGTGCTGCCGTCGTCGACCAATCCGACGCGCCCGTACACGGTCAACACGCTCGAAGAGCACCTCGACATGCTGATGGTGTGCCATCACCTGGATCCGTCGATTGCGGAAGACATCGCGTTTGCCGAATCGCGGATCCGCCGCGAGACGATCGCCGCCGAAGACATCCTGCACGACCTCGGCGCGCTGTCGATGCTGTCGTCGGATTCACAGGCGATGGGGCGGGTCGGCGAAGTGATCATCCGCACCTGGCAGACGGCGCACAAGATGAAGGTGCAGCGTGGCGCGCTGCCGGAAGATACCGGCCGCAACGATAACTTCCGCGCCAAGCGTTATGTCGCGAAGTACACGATCAATCCGGCCATCACGCACGGCATCTCGCATGAAGTCGGTTCGATCGAACCGGGCAAGTGGGCCGATCTGGTGTTCTGGGAACCGGCGTTCTTCGGCATCAAGCCGTCGCTGATTCTGAAGGGCGGCATGATCGCGATGGCGCAGATGGGGGACCCGAACGCGTCGATTCCAACGCCGCAGCCGGTCCACTATCGCGACATGTTCGCGACGCGTGGCGGCGCATTGGGACGCACGTCGCTGACTTTCGTGTCGCAGATGGCCGCCGACGCAGGCATTGCCGAGCGCTATGGCCTCAGCAAGCGTATCGTTGCGGTGAAGAACTGCCGCAACATCTCGAAGGCGGATATGATCCACAACGCGTGGCGGCCTTCGATCACGGTCGACCCCGAAACGTATGAAGTTGTCGCGGACGGCCAGTTGCTGACCTGCGAACCCGCCACCGTGCTGCCGATGGCACAACGCTATTTCCTTTTCTGACATGCGCACGATCGACAAACGCATCGACCCGCACATCAAGCTCGCTGCCGTGCTGGTGAAGCGCGCGCCGACGCTGACGCTCGCGTTCGATGCACGCTGCAAAAGCCGTCTGGCGGCGACACTCGATAACGGCGAAGAGGTGGCATTGCTGTTGCCGCGCGGCACGGTGCTGCGCGATGGCGACATACTCGTTGCGCAGGATGGCGGACTGGTGCGCGTGATGGCCGCCGCGGAAGACGTGCTGTACGTACGTGCTCCCGACCGGTTGACGCTCACGCGCGCGGCGTATCACCTCGGCAATCGTCATACGCCCGTCGAAGTGGGCGACGACTATCTGAAGCTCGAATTCGATCCGGTGCTCGCGGATATGTTGAAGCGCCTCGGCGCGATAGTGGATCAGGTGTCGATGCCGTTCCAGCCGGAAACCGGGGCATACGGCGGCGGCCATAAACACGGCCACGACGAAACGTTCGCCGAAGATTACGCGATCGCGCAGCAGGTGTTCGACGAACATCACGGGCACGGGCATTCGCACGATCATGACCCCGACCATGGGCATTCGCATGCACATGGTCACCCGCACGAGCACAAGCACGACCACGCCCACGATCACGACGACTGCGATCCGTCCTGCGGCCACACGCATCATCACCATGCGCATCGCTGAACTCACTGCGCTGCTGCATCTGGCGTCGCCGGCCCTGCCGATTGGCGCGTTCAGCTATTCGCAGGGACTCGAAGCGGCGATCGAAGCGCAGCTCATCACCGATGCGCACGGCGCCCGTGAATGGATCGCGAGCGGTCTCACGAACGTGCTCGCTCGCGCTGAGCTGCCGTTTCTCGCGCATCAGATCGGGCGCTGGCGCGCGCACGACGTCGACGCACTCGTAGACGGCAACGTCGAATTCCTCGCGAGCCGCGAATCCGCCGAACTGCGACGCGAGACGGGGCAGATGGGCTGGTCGTTGCGACAGCTGTGCACATCGCTCGAATGGGGCGACGCCGACAGGCGCGCGACGCTCGCTTCGATGACGCCGGTCGCGCAACCGACGGCGTTCGCGTTTGCCGCCTGTGCGCACGACGTGGCGGAAGAGGCCGCCCTCGCCGCCTACGCGTTCAGCTGGGTCGAAAACCAGGCGGCCGCCGCGCTGAAAGCCGTGCCGCTCGGGCAGCTTGCCGGCCAGCGCATCATCGTCGCCCTGCGCGAGCGCATCGACGAAGCGGTAGCGCGCGCGCTCGCCACGCCGCCACAGGACATCAACACCTTCGCGCCGCAGCTCGGCATTCTATCGGCGCGTCACGAGTCGCAGTATTCACGGCTCTTTCGCTCATAAGCTCCACCACCATGAACGCACCTCACCACCACAGCATCAAACGTACGAAGAAACTGCCGCCGCTGCGCGTGGGCGTAGGCGGCCCGGTCGGCTCCGGCAAGACGACCCTGCTCGAAATGCTCTGCAAGGCGATGCGCGATCGCTACGACCTCGTCGCGATCACCAACGACATCTATACGAAAGAAGACCAGCGCCTGTTGACGGTCGCCGGCGCGTTGCCGGCCGAGCGGATCATGGGCGTCGAAACGGGCGGTTGTCCGCATACGGCTATCCGGGAAGACGCGTCGATCAACCTGGAGGCCGTCGACCGCATGCTGACGCGCTTTCCCGATGCCGACATCGTGTTCATCGAATCGGGAGGCGACAACCTCGCGGCCACCTTCAGCCCGGAGCTGTCGGACCTGACGATCTACGTGATCGACGTGGCGGGCGGCGAGAAGATTCCGCGCAAGGGCGGGCCTGGCATCACGAAGTCGGACCTGCTCGTGATCAACAAGACGGATCTCGCGCCGATGGTTGGCGCGAATCTGGACGTGATGGCATCGGACGCGAAGAAGATGCGCGGCGAACGGCCCTTCGTGATGTGCAACCTGAAAGCGCTCGATGGACTCGCCGATGTCATCGCCTTCATCGAGAAGAAAGGGTTGCTGACGGTCTAGGCCGTTGCAGCAACCCGACGACGTTCATTCCTGCGGCAGCAGCGTCGTCAACACATCGACGGTTCTGGCCGTCGCGCCGCGATGGCGCGCGGCAAATGCCGACGCAGCGCCGCTCATCGCGATGCGGCGCGACCTGTCTTCGAAGAGTTCACCCAGCACGCGAGCGAGATCGGCTGGATCCTGCACCTGCACCGCCGCGCCCGCGGCCACCGCATCGGCGGTCGCCTGCGTGAAGTTGAACACGTGCGGCCCGATCAGCACGGGTACACCTACCGCACACGCTTCGATCAGGTTCTGGCCACCAAGCGGCAACAGGCTGCCGCCGATGAACGCCAGATCCGACGCGGCGTAATACGCGCCCAGCTCACCCATCGAATCGCCAAGCAGCACGGTGACATCGCGCGGCAACGGATCGATCGTCTGCCCGGAAGCCGCGGCGCCTGCCGGCGTCCACTTCGAGCGCCGCATAAGACGCAGACCGGCCTTATTCACCAGTGAAGCGACTTCGTTGAAACGCTGCGGATGCCGGGGCACGAGAATCAACAGCGCATCCTCGACATTGAGCGCGGCGAATGCCTGCAACACGAGCGCTTCCTCGCCTTCGCGCGTGCTCGCAGCCACCCAGACCGGACGCGAGCCGATGGCCGCGCGCCAGGCATGGCCGCGCGCCGCGAGTTCAGGCGGCGTGCTCATATCGAACTTGAGGTTACCCAGCACCGCGACATTGCGCGCGCCAAGCGCGGTCAGACGCTCCGCGTCGGACGGACTCTGCGCCAGCACGCGGGCAAAGCCGCCGAACACTTCGCGCGTCCCGCCGCCGAACTTCGCGGCACGACGGTACGAACGCTGCGACATCCGCGCATTGGTCAGCACGAGCGGCACGTCGGCGCGACGGCATTCGTCGATGAGTGTCGGCCACACTTCGGTTTCCATCACGATACCCAACGACGGCCGCCACGCACGCAGAAAGCGCCGCACCGCATGCGGCATGTCGTACGGCAGATAGCTGCGCAACACACGGTCGCCGAAGATCTCCTCGCCCGTCGCGCGGCCGCTCGGCGTCATGTGCGTGAGCAGGATGCGGGCATCGGGCCGCGCCTGCATTAGCGCTTCGATCAGCGGCTGTGCCGCGCGCGTCTCGCCGACCGATACCGCGTGCACCCAGATGAGCGGGGTGCCGTCCTCCGGCAGACGGCCGCGTGTACGGCCGAAGCGTTCGCCGATATGCTCGCGATAACCGCGCTCGCGACGCGAACGGATCAGAAGCCGCAGCACGGCGAGAGGCGCAATGATCCACCAGAGCGCGTTATAGATGACTCTCAGCATTCAGCCCCCGGGTGGAGGCGAAGCACGCCATACGGTGCAAAACGGGCCGCGCTCAAACCAGCGCCCTGCCCTTCAGGCGTTCGAGGATGCCCAGCGGCGCGCACTCGGGCTGCGCCATGGCCTTGACCGGCAGGAAGAACGTCTGCTCCAGCATGAACTGACCGGACATGACCGCGTGCGCCGTCTGGTCGGAGAAACAGACCCAGACGCTGCCAGGCGGAAACGGCATGGTCTCCTGCGGGCTCGCCTTCTGGTAGTCGAGGTCGGCTTTCATGCCGTCGTGCAGGTTCAGCATCAGATGGTCGTACTCGCTGCGCCGCGACTTGGTCACATGCAGCAGGTTCAGGAGCCATGCGGAACCAGGCGCCTGCGGCTTGATCTTCGGCAGGAAACGCTTCGCCATGTCTTCGAACGGTTCGCCGACGCGCCACACACGCGGCGCGCCATGCGGGTTCACGTTCGTGAAGACGCGCAAAATGCGCTCGCCGTAGTTCGGACGCGACGGAAACGCGTCGACGTGCAGACGGCTGTCGTCCTTACGCCACGACGTCTGACGCGTTTCGACCCGATGCAGGCGCAGGCTCGTGGGCGCGACGCGCAGCTTGCCGTCGTACTCGGGAAAAAGCCCGTCGACGAGCGTGCGCGCGTTCGTCTGATAACGCGCGATCAACGCCCGCACGGCCGATTGCGTCACCGCATCGCCCAGTACGCCGTGAAGCGCGCCGCCATTCGGCTCGAGGCTGATGTTCTTGCGTTTCGGATCGGCCAGCGCAGGGTCGAGCAGCGCCTGCTCGCCGCCTTCGATCGCAAAGCGCAGGTTCGGGAAATACAGCACCTTGCCGCGTTCGACGCCGGCGATCAGCGTCTCGCGCGGGACGGACAGGTTGCCGCCGTGCCAGTCGGCGGTTGCGACTTCGATGATCTGTGATTCGTTCATGGTCGCCCTTTGAAGCGGGTTGAGCGTAGCGTGTTGTTTGACGCGGCGGCCTCGCATCTGCGCGGCGCGCTTCAAGTGCGGCGCCTTCCACGTGTGGCGGGCAACGAGCGGTCGCTCGTGTTCGCCCATTTCACGCGGCGCGCCTTGAAACGCAGTGCAGCGATGACAGCGGCCGCGCACAGCGGCAACCGCCGCGCCCGTTACAGCAGGCCGAACCCGGCCAGCGTGGACTTCACCTCTTGCAGCGTCGGCGGCTTGCCGGCCGTGCCGAGATTGACGACATTCGGCGACCAGTAACCGCCGGTGCGCCACGCGGTGGCGAAATTGTACAACTCGACCGTCGGCCGCTTCAGCGCCGCCGCGATGTGGACAAGACCTGTGTCAACGCCAACGGTCGCAGCGGCCCCATCGATCAGCCCGACCACAGCCGGCAACGACAGCCGCGGCGGCACGATCGCCGCGGCGCCGAATTCACGCGCGAGCCTCTCGCTGGTCTCGCGTTCGGCGTCGCTGCCCCACGGCAGAACGATCGACGCGCCACGCCGCACCAGCGACTGGCCCAGTTCGATCCACGCGGTATCCGGCCACTGCTTGTCCGCCCGCGACGTGGCGTGCACAAACACCACGTAAGGCACGGGAAGATTCAGCCCGAGCGCGGACAGCGCCAGCGACGCGCGGCGCGTGTCGAGGCCGAAGTCGATATCGTCGGTAGGCTGCGGCATGGGTTCGCCGAGCGCACCCGCGACCAGCTGGCGCGTCCGTTCGACGACATGCGTGCGCGGCGGAATCGGCACGCGCCGGCCATAGAAAAAGCGCACCGGCCATTCGAAGCCCGCGCCGTCCGTACGGTTCGCGAGACCGACGAGCGGCCCGCGCGCCCAACTCGCGACCCACGCGGTCTTGATGAGCCCCTGGCAGTCGATCACCAGATCGTACTTCTCGGCGACGAGCGCACGGCGAAACGCGCTGATTTCGCGCCAGTTCTCCGGCGAAAACAACCGCTTGCGCCAGCGGCGCAGCGAAAACGGGATGGCCCGGCGCACACCGTCGACCAGTTCCACCAGGTCGATGAAGCTTTCTTCGACGAGCCAGTCGATCTGCGCATCGGGATGCCGGCGGCGGATATCGGCAATCACGGGCATGTTGTGGACGACGTCGCCTAGCGACGACACCCTCACGATCAGTATCTTTTGTACGCTCAAGTGGAAAATGCCGGCAAAGCGGCTCGAAGAGGCATGAACAGGAGCGCAATTCTATCGCGGCGGGTCGGGAAACACGCTCATTAACCCGGACACGACACGAAAAAACGCGGCGCGATGGCACGAGCCATGCGCCGCGTCCGACGGCGGTGTCATCACGGGCGAGGTGCAACCCGCCCGGCATGCCGCGCGTCTGACCGTTGTCTGCCGCCTAGAACGGCAGTTTTGCGTCGGCCTTCTCGGCGAGGATCACGCGCCGGAAGTCTTCCTGAATGCGCGCAAGCGCGGCGTCATTATCGGCCTCGAAGCGCATCACGACCACCGGCGTCGTGTTCGACGAGCGCGCAAGACCAAACCCATCCGGATACTCGACGCGCAGGCCGTCGATCGTCACGACATCGTCGGCGCCGGTGAACTTCGCGTTCTTCTGCATGCGGGCGATGAGTTCGAAGTTTTCGCCCTCTTCCAGCTTCAGTTGCAGCTCCGGCGTGGAATGCGAATTCGGCAGGCTGTTCAGCAGCTTGCTCGGATCGGCCACGCGCGCGAGGATTTCGAGCAGACGCGCCCCCGTGTACAGGCCATCGTCGAAGCCATACCAGCGGTCCTTGAAGAACACGTGACCGCTCATTTCGCCCGCGAGCGGCGCGCCGGTTTCGCGCAGTTTCGCCTTCACGAGCGAGTGGCCGGTCTTCCACATCAGCGGCTCGCCGCCCTTTTCACGCACCCATTTCGCGAGATTGCGCGTGCACTTCACGTCATAGATGATCTGCGCGCCCTTATTGCGGGACAACACTTCTTCGGCAAACAGCATCAGCTGACGGTCCGGATAGATGATCTGGCCGTCTTTCGTGACGACGCCGAGACGATCGCCGTCGCCATCGAAGGCGAAACCGATTTCGGCATCGGTTTCCTTCAGGGCGCGGATCACGTCCTGCAGGTTTTCCGGGTGGGCCGGGTCCGGGTGGTGATTCGGGAAGGTACCGTCGATCTCCGTGAACAGTTCCACGAGTTCGCAGCCGAGCTTCCTGAAAAGACGCGGAGCAAGACCGCCTGCCACGCCGTTGCCGGTATCGACGACGATCTTCAGCGGCCGGGCCAGCTTGATGTCGCTGACGATGCGGTCAAGATACGCGTCCGCGATGTCGTAGTCGGTGTAGCTGCCGCTGCCTTCGCTGAAGTTCTCGTCGACGATGCGCTGATGCAGTGCCAGAATCTGGTCGCCATAAATGGCCGCGCCGCGCAGGACCATCTTGAAGCCGTTGTAGTCGGGCGGATTGTGGCTGCCGGTGACGACGATGCACGAATCCACGCGGCGCTCGCCGCCTGCGAGCTTGAGCGGCACGCTCGCGGCAAAGTAGCCGACCGGCGTCGGCACCATGCCGACGTTGACGACGTCCACGCCTGCTGCGCGGAGACCGTCGGAGAGCGCGGCAATGAGCTCAGGGCCTGACAGACGGCCGTCACGGGCCACGACGACCGCATCGCCGCCCTGCGCACGCACTTCGCTGCCGAACGCACGGCCGATCGAGCGGGCGGTGTCGGCGTCCAGCGTCTTGCCGATCACGCCGCGGATGTCATACGCCTTGAAAATCGATTTGGAGATCATGAGTTCGCTCACTTGCGTGCAATGGAAAAATTTGACCGGGAAAAAACGGGGCCTCTCTGCGGAGTCTCTACTGGTCCTCGCGTCGCACCCTTGCCGGAAGCCTTCCGGTTCCAACTTATAATTGCGGTTTTTCTGACACGCCTATCTGGCGCCTATTCTAATGCTTAGACGCCCTCCCCTCATAAAGTTGCCGCGACTTGCGGCGGGGCGGGCATGCGCTCAGGTGTCTGGACAGCTGGCTCTGCATGGTTTGACTGCGGCAGGCACGAAGCCTGCCGGTGAATGGACGTACAAGCGGACGGACGCCGGATGCTGACGCTCAAGCGCTTTGCCAATCCGGATGTGACCAAGGCGGTCGCCAATATCGTCTGGCTGGGACTGGAACGGCTCACGCAGATCGCCGTCGCGATCGTGATCAGTGGCTTGCTGGCCCGCTATTTCGGCCCGGACACGTTCGGCAAGTGGCAATACGCCAATACGCTGCTGCTGGTTCTCTCGCCGGTTACCTGGGTCTGCGGCGCGGAAATTCTCGTACCGACCATCGTCAAACGCCCTCCTGCGCAACTGGGCACCGTGCTGGGCAGCGCGTTTGCGCTGCGGATCTCCGTCTCCGTCGCGGCCTTGCTGCTGACCTGGTGCGGCATTGCGGCCGGGATCGCCATGGGCCTGACCGATCCGCTCGTCGGCGCAATGCTCGCGGGTCTTGCCGTGACGATGCTGTTTCGCGAGCCGTTTGTCGGCGTCATCAATGCGTGGCTGCAAAGCATGACGTACAGCAAGCCGCAATTGTTGACGAGCATGACGACGGCTATCGTCAAGGCCGCGCTCGTCTATCTGCTCGTGCGCGCGGCCTCGGCGCCATCGCACTTCGGCTGGCTGTGGGCACTCGAATCGGCGGCCATCAGCGCGATATTGCTCGCGTACTTCGTGCGGCAGCATGGCGGCAAGCTCGGCTGGCACGTCGAGCGCGGCCTTTTCCGCCATTTCGCGACCGCCGGCACCGTATTCTGGCTCGGCCTGATCTGCATGTACCTGTTCCTGAAGCTCGACCGGCTGATGCTCGAGCGCGCGATCTCGTTTGCCGATCTCGGGCGCTATTCGGCCGCGCAACAGCTGAACGAGAACTGGATCACCCTTGCCCTGATGCTCGCGCAGACACTCGCACCCGCTTTCGTCTATCGCGTGCAGGACGCAGCGCACCTGCGCCGCAATATGTGGCGGTTGATGGGGATGACTGCGCTGCTGATGACCGGCGGGGCACTCGTTCTCGATCTATTGGCGGGTTTTATCATCGGCCGCGTGTTCGGGCCGGCCTTCGATGGCGCGATCGGGATTTTCCGCTGGGCCGTGTGGCTCTCCGTGCCGGCCGGCATCGAGGCAATCGGTAATCTGGTCGTGCTTAAATACCAGGCGAAATTTGTCCTGCTGTCGAAGTGGCTGCTCGCGCTTGCCGTGGCCTTCGTGATCAATCTGCTGACGATTCCGCGTCTTGGCGCGTATGGCGCGCTCGTCGGACTCGCCGGCGGCTATCTGGCCGCCACCGCAGTCAATCTCTATTACATCCGCTTCAAGCTGCGCCCATGAACTCATCCGTGCCTTCGTCCGCGTCCTCATCCGGGTCCCTTCCGGGGTCCTCGGCAGCGCGGCTCACGAACACGCCACGCGACGGCGCGCTCGACGACGTCGCCGTGCTGATGCCCGCCTACAACGGCCAGGCCGACGTCGATCGCACGCTCGCGTCGTTCAACGAGGCTGCGCCCGTTCACGTGCTGATCGTCGATGACGGCAGCACGCCGCCGATCGTCGCGCCTCGCCTGCCGAACATGTCGATCGAGGTGCTGCGCATGCCGCAAAACGGCGGCATCGAACGCGCGCTGCAAGCCGGCATCGATGTGCTTCACGAGCGCGGTTATCGCTACGCCGCGCGCATCGACGCGGGCGATCTCACGGTGCCGCACCGGCTTGCGAAGCAGCGCGCGTATCTCGAAGCGCATCCGCAGGTCGCGGGCCTCGGCATGTGGACCCAGGTCGTCACGCGCGATGGCCAGCCGCTCTTCATGCTGAGCCCGCCTGTCGAACCCGACGCGATCCGCCGCATCCGCTTTTTCCGTGCGTGTTTCGTGCATCCGTCGATGATGCTGCGTATCGACGCCGTGCGGGCTGTCGGCAACTATCGCGCGGCGTATCGCTCTGCCGAAGATCTCGATCTGTTCCTGCGCCTGATGGAGCGCCATGACTGTGCGAACCTGCCGGAACTCGGCCTTTATTACGAGCTGAACGAGGGCGGCATCAGCGCGACGAAACGCCGGCAACAGGTCACCTCGACGCTCAGGCTGCAACTGCACTACTTCAACGCGAAGAATGTCTATGACTGGCTCGGCCTCGCGAAGAACCTGCTGCATTTCGTGATGCCGTATCGCACGTTGCAACGTATCAAGCGCGTGCTGTTCGCGCCTCGCACGGGCCGCTGAATCGTGTCGCCACACACTCTCCTTTCCGGTGAAGTCCGCATGAAGCCCGTCAGCGAATCTGCCAGCGCCCTTCGCATCAGCCTCGTCTGCAATACGGCGTGGGCGATCTATACCTACCGGCAGGGGCTGATCCGCATGCTCGTCGGCAAGGGGGTCGAGGTCACGGTGATCGCGCCGCGCGACCGCACCTTCGATCTGCTCGCGCAGATGGGTTGCCGCTGCATCGACCTGCCGGTGGCCTCGAAGGGCACAAGCCCGCGCGAGGATCTGCGCACGTTGTGGGCGCTGTACCGGCACTACCGTTCGATCCGGCCGCATGTCGTGATTCATTACACGATCAAGCCGAATATCTATGGCACGATCGCGGCAAGACTCGCGGGCGTCGATTCGGTCGCCGTGACGACCGGTCTTGGCTATGTGTTCATTCAGCAGAGCCGCGCGGCGCAGGTCGCCAAAAAGCTGTACCGTTTCGCTTTCCGGTTCCCGCGCGAGGTGTGGTTCCTGAATCGCGACGACAAGGCCGCTTTCGTCGACCAGAACCTGCTTGTCCATCCGGAGCGCGCGCGGCTGCTGCACGGCGAGGGGGTTGATCTCGAGCAGTTCGCGTTCACGCCGCTCGCTGAGAAGACACATTTCGATTTCATACTCATCGGGCGGCTCCTGTGGGACAAGGGCGTCGGCGAGTATGTCGAGGCCGCGAGACGGCTGCGATCGCGCTATCCGCAGGCGCGCTTCCGTCTGCTTGGGCCGGTCGGCGTGGATAATCCCAGCGCGATCACGCGCGCCGAAGTCGAGGCATGGGAGCGCGAAGGCATCATCGAGTATCTGGGTGAGGCGCATGATGTGCGGCCTTTTATTGCCGATGCTGACTGCGTAGTTTTGCCGTCGTATCGTGAAGGCGTGCCTCGCACGCTGATGGAAGCGTCGGCGATGGGCCGCCCGATCGTCACCACCGATGTGCCGGGATGCCGCGAAGTGGTCGCGGATGGCGTCAATGGCTTGCTGTGCGAGGTGAAAAGCTCGGAGAGTCTCGCCGCGAAGCTCGCACAGATGCTGGACATGAACGGCGACGAACGCCGGGCAATGGGAAAACGTGGCCGCGAGAAAGTCACGTCGGAGTTCGACGAACGCATGGTGGTCGAACGATACAAAGAACTTTTGCAGACCTTGACGGGCGTTTCACTTTAACGGAGCACAGCATGTCAGCAACAGAGGCGAAGGGCACGATTCTGGTCACGGGCGGAGCGGGTTTCATCGGCTCCCATACGTGCGTTGAATTGTTGAACGGCGGCTACGACGTGGTCGTGATCGACAATCTCGTCAACAGCAATCGCGAGTCGCTCGCGCGGGTCGAACGGATCACCGGCAAGACCGTCGCGTTCTACGAAGCTGATGTGCGCGATGAAGCCACGCTGAAGCGCATTTTCGACGCGCATCCTGTCACCGGTGCGATTCACTTCGCGGCGTTGAAGGCGGTTGGCGAATCGGTGGCGAAGCCCATCGAGTACTACCGTAACAACGTCGACAGCCTTCTCGTGCTGCTCGACGTGATGCGTCAACGCAATGTGAAGCAGTTTGTGTTCAGTTCGTCGGCGACCGTGTATGGCGTGCCGAAAAGCTCGCCGATCGACGAATCGTTTCCGCTATCCGCGACGAATCCTTATGGGCAGTCGAAGCTGATCGCGGAACAGGTGCTGCGCGATCTCGAGGTGTCGGATCCGGGCTGGCGCATCGCGACGCTGCGCTATTTCAATCCGGTCGGCGCACATGAGAGCGGATTGATCGGTGAAGATCCGGCCGGCATTCCGAACAACCTGATGCCGTATGTCGCGCAGGTGGCCGTCGGCAAGCTCGATAAGCTGCGCGTATTCGGCGGCGACTACCCCACGCATGACGGCACCGGCGTGCGTGACTACATCCATGTGGTCGACCTGGCGCGCGGGCACCTGGCCGCACTCGATGCGCTGGTAAAGCGCGATGCGAGCTTCGTCGTGAATCTGGGTACGGGCCAGGGGTATAGCGTGCTCGACGTGGTGCGCGCCTTCGAGAAAGCGTCGGGCAGACCGGTGCCGTATGAAATCGTCGCTCGTCGTCCGGGCGACGTGGCCTCGTGTTTCGCGGACCCTCGCGCGGCTGAAGAGATCATCGGCTGGCGCGCACAGTACGGCATCGAGAGGATGTGCGCGGATCACTGGCGCTGGCAGGAGCAGAATCCAAAGGGGTTCGCCTGACCGGCCTGCGGCTTGACGGCGCGTCAGCGCAAACAGAGGGGCGCCGGGACGCGTCCGCCCCGGCGGCTCACCCGCACCTGGCACGAATCGAATCGGACGGCCAGCCGGCCGCGCGGGTCTCAGCTCTTTCTCGATGTCTTTGCGACAAAGGGCGTGGGTTTGTGTTGCACCTTCTCGCTCCCGCACTTGGGGCAAAGCGGATGGGCATTTTGATGTTCAACGAGATGTTCGGCATGCTCGAACGTCTCGCCACACTGCTCGCAGCGGTATTGATAAGTCGGCATCGCGCTCCTCCCTCCTGAATCCCGCACCGGCAGACGACGTATGCGACGCCGGCCGGATGTGCTGCACGCCAGCAACCTGCCAGGGCTGCAGCAGCGCACGCGATGCGCGCGAGTGCGGACCTGGCCCGTTCCGGCCCCGATCTCGTTTCAACGCCTGGTGATAATCTGGACCCGTCGCCGACAGGGTACGAAACAGGCGCACGGAACATCGCTCCATAGCTCGATGATCGCCGTCGCCGTTTCTCCTGCGTGTGCGCAAAACGCTCGCCGCGCTCGCAGCCCGAACACGCGATACGCCCTCCGGCAGGGTTCCGTTTCAGTCTACATCCGATAGCGCGCGACAATGCAACGATATTCCGACAAACGTGGCGCAGCGCGAAAACCGTGCGGCATTGCACAAGAGGCTGTCCGGCGTTCGCCGCGAATTCTGTGAGCACATCATGAACTGGCTGGCCGACGCGGTGCTCATCCTGCATGCGCTGGTCGTGATGTTTATCGTGGGGGGACTCGTCGCGATCTGGGTGGGTGCAGCCCTCGGCTGGAACTGGGTACGCGGCCGGCTGTTCCGGGGCGTGCATCTGCTGGCGATCGGCGTCGTGTCCACGCTGGCGCTGCTCGGCGTCGCCTGCCCGCTGACCGTGCTGGAAGACTGGCTGCGACATGGCCCGAACGAAACGCAGGGCTTCATTCAACGCTGGGTGAGCCGCCTGCTCTATTACGACGCGCCCGCCTGGGCGTTCACGCTTCTGTACGTCGCGTTCGCGCTCGTGGTGCTGACCATCTGGCGCCGGATTCCGCCGCGGCGACGCGCCTGAGCGAAAGGCGACCCGCTGGCAAACAACCTATCATTTGAACACCAGCCGGTTTTTTCGCCGATGCGATCTGCGGCAGGCAATCCGGTGATCCGGACGCCAGCGTGACCAGCAGGTGTCCCGGCACGCGGCTCCAGACCCCGCGTTCGACACAGAGGGAGGTTCGATATGCAACTGCTGACCATGGCCGTCGACAAGCCGGAAGACATGAATTTCATCCTGGGGCAAAGCCACTTCATCAAGTCCGTCGAGGACATTCACGAAGCAATGGTCGGCACTGTCCCTGGAATCAGGTTCGGGCTCGCCTTCTGCGAAGCGTCGGGCAAGCGCCTCATACGGTCTTCGGGTACGGATGCGGGCCTGATCGAGCTTGCACGGCGAAACGCGATGACCATTGGCGCCGGCCACAGCTTCATCATCTTTCTGGGCGACGGGTTTTACCCGGTCAACGTGTTGAACGCCATCAAGGCGGTGCCCGAAGTGTGCCGGATCTTCTGCGCGACGGCGAATCCCACCCAGATCGTCGTCGCCGAGATGGAGCAGGGGCGCGGCATCATGGGTGTCGTGGACGGATTCACGCCGCTTGGTGTCGAAACCGAAGAAGACGTCCAGTGGCGCAAGGACCTGCTGCGGCAGATTGGCTACAAGGCTTGAACGCAAGGCTGGGATGCTCCGTGATTCAGGGCGATCCCCTTGCGTAGTGACCGCGGCACATTTGACCGCAATGTGGGGTCCTGTACGGATATTTTTCGGGCGGCCGCCTGCATCGCAACGAATTGCGTTTGGCCGCCCGTGACCGTCTCTAAGTGTTCAACTGGACTATGTCCAGGCTTCCCAACCCGTCAGCCGAGTTCAACCGGGACAGACAGCTGTTCACCGTCCCGCTGGATCAACAAGGACACTTGATCGCCCGCCTGGGAAATCATCTGCCTGAGTTGGTTCACGCTCGTCACCCGCTTGCCATCGACAGCAAGAATCACATCCCCGGACTGGATCCCCGCCTGGGCCGCCGGCCCCTGTGCCTGCTCAACGAGCAAGCCGGACGACAGCGACGCCTCACCCAGCTCTTCCTGCGTAAGCGGCCGGACCGCGACGCCCAGCCGCGCATGAGCCGGCTGCCGTGCGGCGTTCGGCGACTCCTTCGTACCCGACATGACACCTACCGTAACGGACAGGCTCTTCCGGCTGCCGTTGCGCCAGACGCCGATATCGGCCGTGGCACCCGGCGACAACCCGGCGATCCGCGAGCGCAACTCCGACGCATCGCTCACCGATGTGCCGTTGACCGAGAGGATCACGTCTCCTGTCTGTATCCCAGCTCTCGCGGCCGGGCCGTCAGGATTGACGGAGCCGACCAGCGCGCCCTGCGGTTTATCCATGCCCAGCGATTTCGCAGCCGACTGGTCGATGGGCCCGACACCGATGCCAAGAAGGCCGCGGCTCACATGGCCGGTCTTGACGAGATCGTCCTTGACCTTGATTGCCTCGTCGATCGGAATGGCGAACGACAGACCCTGAAAACCGCCTGTGCGCGAATAGATCATCGAGTTGATGCCGATCACCTCGCCCTTCATGTTGAACAGCGGGCCGCCTGAATTGCCCGGATTCACCGGTACGTCGGTCTGGATGAACGAGGTGTAGTTCTCATCCGACATATTGCGCGACTTCGCGCTGATGATGCCGGACGTGACCGTGTTGTCGAAGCCATAGGGCGAGCCGATCGCGAGCACCCATTCACCGACCTTGCTTTGCGCCGGATCGCCGATTTTCACGGTGGGCAGGGTTCCCGCGTCGATCTTCAGCACGGCGACGTCCGACTCCTTGTCGGTGCCGATCACCTGGGCCGGAAATTCTCGCTTGTCCTTCAGCATGACGGTGACGACGTTCGCGCCGTCGACGACGTGGTTGTTCGTCAGAATATAGCCATCCTGACTGATGATGAAGCCTGAACCCAGGGCCGCGCTCGATTGGTCAGCCCCGTCCTGCCCTTGTGAATCACCCTGGCCGGCAAGGTGCTTCGCGCTGATGTGGACCACGGCAGGTCCGTAGTTCGCGACGATTTCCGAGAAGTCCGGCGTGCCGGGGCGCGCACTGGATGCGAACGGCGCGGTCGCCGTATCGGCGCTCTTGACGGTCTGCGACGCATCGGCATTGCGATGGCCTACGGCGTATGCGCCCGCCAGAGCGGCTACGGCGCCGAGGGTCATCGCGCCGCGGGAGAGGATTCTGGTGTTCATGGGTTCTCGTAGAGCGTAAGGAGTACTTTTTTGAGATGCGTAACGTACGTCACATCGCTTAAAGCGGGCTTAAATCTCTGCGGGCGAGGGAGTCTTCGGGGGCGAGGCTTACCGCAGGTCTTCTAATAAGGGGACGAAACAGGTGTTCCGCGAACCCGATGCGCAACGCGCAGAAATGGCGTTCCGACACCTGGCACCTCCCTGCCACCTCAGTCCTGAAACCCGGTGCCCGCCACTAGCCGGATTCGACAACCCGAGCCTCTCTCGCTATGTTTGTAGAGCAAGGCTAACGAATCTGGCCGGATGACGACTGACGTGGCAGCGCGATAGCGCGCAGAATGACCCTCGTCAACGATCAGTCGGCATCTCTCGAAACTGGTTCCGCAAAATGGAGGGAAAAATGTCAGAGATAGAGAAGGAAAAGGTCGTGGCAGTGCTGAACCGGATTCTCGAGTCCGAACTGGCTGGCGTGGTCCGATACACTCATTATTCGTTCCTGGTTTTCGGCTTTGGCCGCATCCCCATTGTGTCGTGGCTGCGACAGCAGGCCGACGAATCGCTCCTGCATGCCCAACAGGCCGGCGAATGGATCACCACCCTCGGCGCATACCCGTCCCTGGAAATTGGCCCGCTTCTGGACTCGCACACCTTCGACATCGCTTCCATCCTGCGTGAATCGCTGGAAGCCGAGAAAGTCGCGCTTGGCCTGTATCGGGACCTGCTCGCGCTGGCGGAAGGTCGATCGGTCGCGCTCGAAGAATACGCACGCCAGATGATCCATGTCGAAGAGCTGCACGCCGGCGAAGTGGACAAAATGCTGCGCCGCCCCGGAGCAATGACGACACCGCCCGAGCGCGGCACATAAGCAGCCTGATCGTGGGCCGCGGTCCGGCGCATATTGCTGCGCCGCAGTCGATACGGAAGAAGGAACAAGGAAGAGGCACAGCATGATGAGCGCCAGATCCTTTGCTTCAGCCCTGATCGGCGTAGCGCTCGCCGCAGGCGTCGCGCAAGCCGGTACGGCGCGCGCTGCGCAGCCGCAGCAATTCGACAGCTTCGCGCTGCCCGTCGGTAGCGCGCCGCACGACGTCGCGCCGGCAGCAGGCGGCGCCGTCTGGTACACCGCCCAGGCCCAGGGCGCGCTCGGGCGGCTCGACCCGGGAAGCGGCAAGACGGTCCAGATCCCACTCGGAGACGGATCGGCGCCGCACGGCGTGATCGTCGGTCCGGATCGGGCGGCCTGGGTCACCGATGGAGGCTTGAACGCGATCGTGCGGGTCGATCCGAACACGTTCGCCGTGACGCGTTTTCCTCTGCCGAAGGACCGCGCTTCTGCGAATCTGAACACCGCGGTTTTCGACAGGCTCGGACATCTGTGGTTTACCGGGCAAAACGGCGTCTATGGCGAACTGGATCCGAAGAACGGCCGCATGCGCGTCTTCGATGCGCCTCGCGGCGCCGGGCCTTACGGCATCTGCGTGACGCCGGACGGCAGCCTCTATTTCGCGTCGCTTGCTGGAAGCTATCTCGGCCGCATCGATCCTGAGAGCGGCGCCGTGCAGGTCATCGAGCCGCCGACGCCGCACCAGGGTGCGCGGCGGGTGTGGTCCGATTCGAAGGGGCGCGTCTGGGTCAGCGAATGGAATGCCGGGAAACTGGGCCTCTACGATCCGGCGACGCGTCAATGGCGCGAATGGCGACTCCCCGGCGACGCCCCTCATGCCTATGCGATCTTCGTCGACAACCGCGATACCGTCTGGCTCAGCGAGTGGAGCGCCAACGCGCTCGTGCGCTTCGACCCGCGCAGCGAGCGGTTCGACGTGTATGCGCTGCCGCACGCGCACGCGAACGTTCGCCAGTTGCTCGGACGCACGGGAGAAGTGTGGCTGCCTGAATCGGGTGTCGATCATCTGGTGCGTTACCGGTATGGCGCAGCCGAAAATTGACCGTGCCGATATTGCCGCCGCCCCATCGCACGCTGATCCGCTGACAGCGGACTGACGGTTGCCTTTCCCGGCGACCCTGTCGCTGAGGCAAGCGGCATGCGCAGACTTCCTCCTATACTCCAGACGTAGGTCATCCTCCACTCTGGCTGGCTGCTTCCATGCGTGCACTGCCAACGAACGTGTCCCGCACGTTCTGCGCGACGCAAAGGCCGACGCAGAGCCGGCTGCTGCACTCGCAGCGCGACCGCTGCCCCGGGACACCATGCTGACGCTGTCGAATGTTTCGAAGAGCTATCAAGGCACGCAACCGCGCAATGTGCTGCGCGCGGTGAACCTCGAACTGCGAGCCGGCGAATGCGTGGCGATCATGGGGGAGTCCGGCACCGGAAAATCGACGCTGCTGAACCTGGCCGCCGGGCTCGACCGGCCCGATACCGGCCAGATCCTGTTCGAAGGACAGGATCTGGCAACGCTCGACGATGACGCCGTTACCCTTGAACGGCGCCAGAAAATGGGCTTCGTGTTTCAGGCGTTCCATGTGCTGCCGAATCTGAGCGCCGCCCAGAATATCGCCCTGCCGCTGCTGCTGAACGGTGTGGGCGCGAGAGACGTGGCGGAGCGCGTGGCCGCTGCGCTGGCGTCGGTCGGGCTCGAAGGGCGCGCCGACACGATGCCGCGCGAGCTCTCCGGCGGCGAATTGCAGCGCGTGGCGATTGCGCGCGCGCTCGTCCATCGTCCACGTCTCGTGCTGGCAGACGAGCCCACCGGCAACCTCGACCACGACACGGCGATGCGCATCCTGCACCTGCTGCGCGAACTGACCCGGCAACACGGTGCCGCCGCGCTGCTCGTCACGCACTCGGCGGTGGCCGCCGCGACCGCCGATCGGGTCCTGCGACTGACCTCGCAAGGACTCGAGCCGTTTGCGCCGGGTCAGGTCAGCGCCGGGGCCGGAGCCGCGTAGGCGATGCGCGTCCCGAGCGCCGTGCGTCCCCTGCGCCCATGGCGCATTTTCTCCTCCGCCGGTGCGTACGGCGTGGCGCTCATCGCGGGCGAGGCGCGCGGGCATCCGTTGCGGGCGATTGTCGGCATTCTCGCCATTGCGGCGGGCGTCGCGATGGGCTACTCGGTGGATCTGATCAACCGCGCGGCGCTGACCGAACTCTCCGCGACGGTCAATTCGCTGATGGGGAACGCCGACGTGGAAATACGCGGCCCACGCGCCGGTTTCGATGAATCGCTCTACGCGCGCATCGCGCGCCTGCCGGACATCGAGACGGCAAGCCCCGTGGTCGAGGTCGATGCACGGGTGACTGGCCGCATGGAGCCGCTGAAACTGCTCGGGATCGATGTCTTTCGCGCGGGCCTCGTGACGCCGAATCTCATCGGGCGTGTCGAGAGCACGCGTGCCGGAAGCCTCGACCTGCTGGACCCTGACGCAGTTTTTCTTTCGCCTGCAGCATTGACGTGGCTGGGTCTGCAGCCGGGAGCGCATCTTGCCGTCCAGGTCGGGCTTCAATCCGTCGTGCTGCGCGTGGCGGGCGTGCTCCCCGCCACGGGCGAAGCGGTGCGTGTCGGCGTGATGGACATCGGCGCCGCGCAGTGGCGTTTGCAGCGACTCGGGTCCTTGCAGCGGATCGACATCAAGCTGAAGCCCGGGGTGGATGTCGCCACGTTTAAGCGCTCGGTCGCGCCGCTGCTTCCGGCTGGGGTAGCTGCCGTCACGCCGCTCGACAACGCGCACCGCACGTCGCAGCTCTCGCGTGCCTACCGGGCAAACCTGAACGTGCTTGCGCTCGTCGCGCTCTTCACGGGCGCGTTTCTCATCTTCACGATGCAGGCGCTCGCCGTGCTGCGGCGGCGCGCGCAGTTCGCATTGCTGCGCACGCTTGGCGTGACGCGCCGCGGCGTGTTGTGGCTCATCGTCGCGGAAGGTGCGGCGCTCGGGGTGCCGGGCGCGCTGGCGGGGCTCGCGCTCGGCTTCGCCCTGGCCGCCGCGGTGCTGCGCTACGCGGGCGGCGATCTCGGCGGCGGCTATTTCGAGGGCGTACAGCCGAAAGTGCAGTTCGACGCGCCGGCCGCGTTGATGTTCTTCGCGCTCGGATTGTGCGCGTCGATCATCGGCAGCATCGCGCCCGCACTCGAAGCCGCACGCGCGAGTCCTGCCCAGGCGCTGAAGGCAGGCGACGAAGAAGCGCCACTCGGGCGTCTGCGCACACGTTGGGGCGTGACAGCCGCTTTGGGCGCACTCGCTCTGGGACTCGCGGCGACGCAGCTTCCCCCGGTCGCCGGCTTGCCGGTGTTTGGCTATGCAGCCATAGCGTTGCTGCTGCTCGGCGGCGTTCTGGCGATGCCGTTTGTCGCGCATGCGGTGTTTGACGCGCTGCCACGTCCACAACGTGCGCTCCCGCAACTGGCTCTCGCGCAGCTTGCTCACGCACCCGGCCGCGCGGCCATCGGCCTTGCCGGCATCGTCGCGAGTTTCAGCCTGATGACGGCCATGGCGATCATGGTGTCGAGCTTTCGCATCGCGGTAGACGACTGGCTGCAACTGCTGCTGCCCGCCCCCCTTTACCTGCGCGCGGCGCCTGGCGGCGACAGTGCGTACCTGTCCCCGAACGACCAGGTGGTCATCGCGGCGACGAAAGGCGTCGAGCGAGCCGAATTCCTGCGCGCGACGCAGATCTCACTCGACGCGCGTTTGCCACCCGTCAGCCTGCTCGCGCGACCGATCGATCCGCATAATCCGGGCGCACGTTTGCAGCTGACCGGCGCGCCCGTCATGCCGCGCGAAGGCGATCCGCCACCGGTGTGGGTCAGCGAGGCGATGGTCGATCTGTATGGCATGCAGCCTGGGCGCCGCATCCTGCTGCCGCTGGCAGGCCAGCGCTTTGCTGTGATCGTGGCCGGCACGTGGCGCGACTATGCGCGCCAGTTCGGCGCGATCGTGATCGACGAACGCGACTATCGCCGGCTCACGCACGATACGCGGGTGACCGATGCGGCGCTCTGGCTCGCGCCTGGCGTCGCGCCGGCGCAGGTCATCGCGCGACTGCGCGAGGGCCTAGCCGGCGGACATCAGCTGGCTTTCGCCGAGCCGGGCGAGATTCGCGCGACGAGCCTCAGGATATTCGACCGCAGCTTCGCGGTGACCTATCTGCTGGAGGCGGTGGCCGTGATCATCGGGCTGTTCGGTATCGGCGCAAGCTTCGGCGCGCAGGCGCTTGCCCGCGCGCGGGAGTTCGGCGTGCTGCGGCACCTGGGTGTGACGCGCCGTCAGATCGGTGCGATGCTTGCGCTCGAGGGCGCGCTCGTGGCGCTCGTCGGCGTGCTCTCCGGGCTCACACTCGGCTCGGGCATTGCGATGGTGCTCGTGCACGTCGTCAATCCGCAGTCCTTTCATTGGACGATGGACCTGCACATGCCGTGGCGACTGCTCTCCACGCTCGCGTCGGCGGTCGTTGGCGCCGCCGCGCTCACCGCGCTCTGGAGCGCGCGCACGGCGATGTCGGTGGACGCCGTGCGTGCCGTGCGCGACGACTGGTGACCCTATGAAAAGGCGCGCGTTCCTGCTGTTGCCGCCGGCGCTGCTGTTCGGGCGAGCCGCACGGGCCCGCGCGCCGGACTATCCGCCCGTGCGAAGCGGAGAGCAACTGGCGTTCCCGCGCGACTTCGGCGCGCATTCTCGCTATCGCACCGAGTGGTGGTATGCGACCGGCTGGCTGCAAACGGATACCGGTGCGTCGCTCGGCTTTCAGGTGACGTTCTTTCGTTCGCGTCCGGCGCTCGACGATGCCAACCCGAGCCGCTTCGCGCCTGCGCAACTGCTCTTCGCCAACGTCGCGCTGAGCGACCCGGACGTGGGCAGGCTGCAGCACGACCAGCGCGCGGCGCGCAGCGGCTTTGGTCTCGCGGACGCGAGCGAGGCGGACACCAACGTGCACATCGGCGAGTGGTCGTTGCGGCGTGAGACCGACGGACGCTACCTCGTCAGCGTTGCCGCAGCCGACTTTATGTTTCTGTTCACGATGCAGCCCACGCACCCGGCGCTCGTCAATGGCGCATCGGGCTATAGCCGCAAGGGGCCGATGCCGGACGAGGCGAGCTATTACTACAGCGAACCGTGGCTGCACGTGGACGGCACCTTGACGCGCAGGCGCCTACCCGGCGGCATCCCCGACCACGATCCGGAGCACGTGAACGGCACTGCATGGCTCGATCACGAATGGTCGTCGGCGGCGCTCGCAGAAGGCGCCGTCGGCTGGGACTGGATCGGCATCAATCTCGACGACGGTGGCGCGGTGATGGCGTTTCAGATTCGCGACAAGGCGGGGCACAAGTTCTGGGCCGGCGGCACATTGCGCAACGCCGACGGGAACACGCGCGCGCTCGCGCCTGAGAGCGTCAGCTTCACCCCGTTGCGCTGGTGGCGCTCGCCGCACACCGGCGCGCGCTACCCGGTCGCGATGCGCGTCGATGCCGGCGACGCCCATCTGGTGCTCGCGCCGCTAATGGACGATCAGGAGCTCGACAGCCGCGCCAGCACGGGCGCCGTGTACTGGGAAGGCGCAGTCGTCGCATTGAACGTAAGCGGCGTGAATACCGCGAGTGCGGCGAGCGGGCCAGGCGCAACAGACGCGGCAACGCGACTCGGACGGGGTTATCTGGAACTGACTGGATATTTTCAGCGGCTCGATCTGTAGCATGGCGATGGTCGGGCAGGCTGCGCCGTGTCCACAACGCGTGACGACCCATACGCGCTCCGGATGCTGACCGGCAAGGACTTTGATTTCCACTACCACTCCGGGCTGCCTGCATCGTCGCGCCGGACATGCTCAACGTGTTGCAGTGCACCGGCCTGACGCTCGACGAAATGCTCCATGAATGCTTGCACGGCGCGTCGGCCCCCTCGATTTCCTCGCAAGGATCGTCGTGCTTCCTGCACAACCGACCCGCCCGGGCGTCGCGCTCTCCGTGCCGAAGTGCGCCCAGACGCACGTGCGTTCTTTCCGTTTTTCTGAGAGGATCGCGGTTGTCGCAACGATGGGTTCACCCCGGTCGTACCCCTTATACGGTGGATCGATGAAGGGTTTTACTCACTGTACCAACCGGTGTCAGCGTTTGTGCGTCGCGCTCAGCGGCTGCGCTGCGCTGGCCGGTTGCATGGTCGGGCCAGACTATCGAACCCCGCCGGCGCCAGCGGTCGACACCTATACCGCCGCCCCGCTGCCTGCGCAGACAGCGTCCGCACCGGGTGCCTCCGGCCCGCCGCAGTCCTTTGCTAACGGGCAGGATGTCCCCGCCGCTTGGTGGACACTCTTTCACTGCGAACCCCTCGACGCGCTGATTCGCGCGGCGCTGGCCGACAGCCCCAATGTCGCCGCCGCGCAGGCGGCATTGCGACAGGCTCGCGAAAACTTCCTGGCACAGAGCGGCGCAACACTGCTTCCCGCAGTAGACGCCCAGGCGAGCGCCACACGCGAAAAAATCAACGGTATCGCGTTCGGCAACCCCGGATTCACCGAGGAATTCAATCTCTACAACGCATCCGTGAACGTGTCGTACAAGCTCGACGTGTTCGGCGGCTCGCGCCGTGAACTGGAAGCACTGCATGCGCAGATCGACTACCAGCAATTCGAGTTGCAGGCCGCCTACCTCGCGCTATCGGCCAACATCGTGACCGCCGCGGTCAGGGAGGCGTCGCTGCGTGCCCAGATCGAAGCCACCGAGCACATCGCCGAGGACGAGGACGCGCAACTGCAACTGCTACGCAAGCAGTTCGATCTCGGCGGCGTGAGCCGCACGGCGGTGCTCGCGCAGGAGACACTGCTCGCGCAGACGCGGGCGACCCTCCCGCCGCTGCGTCAGTCGCTCGACCAGGTGCGCCACCAGCTTGCCGTGCTGACCGGGAAGACGCCGGCCGAAGCAGCAGTGCCCGAATTCCGGCTCGAGATGTTTTCGTTGCCGGTGACGCTGCCCGTCAGCCTGCCATCCGCACTCGTCAGGCAGCGGCCCGACATCCTCGCCGCCGATGCTGTCCTGCATCAAGCCAGCGCGCAGGTTGGCGTCGCGACCTCGGCGCTGTATCCGCAGATCACGTTGTCCGCCAGTTACGGCTTCGAGGCGCTGACGCCCGCCCAGCTCTTCAAGGCAGGCAGCACGGTCTGGAGCCTGGGTGCCAGCCTGCTGCAACCGGTCTTCCACGGTGGGCAGCTGAACGCCCAGAAGCGCGCGGCACAGGCCGCCTATGAACAGGCTGAAGCGCAGTATCGGGAAACAGTCCTGCTCGCATTCCAGAACGTCGCGGACTCGCTGCGGGCGCTCGAACACGATGCGACCGGCCTGAAAGCGCAAACCGACGCCTGGCGCGCCGCCAGCGACTCGCTCGACCTGACGCGCTCGCAGTACCGCATCGGCGGCGTGAGCTATCTGTCGCTTCTCGACGCGCAGCGCCAGTACCAGCAAACCGTGTTGAATCTCGCGCAGGCGCAGGCATCGCGCTACGCCGACACCGCCGCGCTGTTTCAGTCGCTCGGCGGCGGCTGGTGGAATGCCGCGGCTCCGCCCAATTGACCGCACAACGCATCGAAAACCTCGCAGGACGCTCGCCTCGCCCCAGGCGCGACCTGTGCCGCTGAACAGGAAACATTCGGCATCCCGGGCACCGTTACAAGGACAAGTCGATGATCGGAAAACGACCGATGGCCAAACGAATGGTGATCATGCTGGTCTGTGTCGGCCTGCTGCTCGCGGCGCTCGTCGGCTTCAACCTGTTCAGGAATTACATGTTCGCGAAGTTCATGGCGAGCAATGCGGCGCCGCCTGCCACGGTGTCGGCAGCGGTCGCCAGCTATCAGTCCTGGCAACCCCAGCTCGCCGCCATCGGCAGCCTGCGCGCCGTGCGCGGCGTGGACGTGACCACCGAAGTCGCCGGGCTCGTGCGCGAGGTCGCGTTCAGTTCGGGGCAGGACGTCAAGGCTGGACAGGTCCTCGTCAGGCTGAATGCGGACTCCGACGTGGCGCTGCTCCAGTCGCTGCAGGCCGCCGCGGATCTCGCGCAGACCGTCTACGAGCGCGACCGCGCGCAGTACGACATCCGGGCAATTGCCAAGGCCCAGCTCGACGCGGACGCCGCCGACCTGAAGGGCAAGAAGGCCCAGGTCGCGCAACAGGCCGCGCTCGTCGACAAGAAGATCATCCGCGCGCCGTTTGCAGGGCGGCTTGGCATCACCACGGTCAATCCAGGCCAGTACATCAATCCGGGCGACGCGATCGTCACGCTGCAGGCTGTCGACCCGATCTACGCCGACTTCACCCTGCCGCAGCAGCAGCTCGGCCAGCTCGCGATCGGTCAGGCCGTCTCGGTCGACACCAATGCGTATGGCACACGTACCTTCAACGGCAAGATCACGTCGATCAGCCCGAAGGTCGACAGCGCGACGCGCAACGTGCAGATCGAAGCCAGCGTCGACAACCGCGAGCGCAAACTGCTGCCGGGCATGTACGCGAACGTGAAGATCGACGCGGGCGCCGAAGAGCGTTTTCTGACGCTGCCGCAAACGGCCATCACGTATAACCCTTACGGCGCGACCGTATTCGTCGTGAAGCCGGGCACGCGGCCCGACGCGCAAGGCAGGACGCTGCCCGCCGCCCAGCAGGTGTTCGTGACGCCAGGCCCCACGCGCGGCGATCAGGTCGCGATCCTGAAGGGCATCGAAGCCGGTACGCAGGTCGTGACAAGCGGACAGCTGAAGCTCAAAAACGGCACGTTGCTTGTCATCAACAATCGCGTGCAGCCGGCGGACAGTCCGAATCCCACGCCTCAGGAACAATAAAGAGGCCGCGCGATGACATTCACCGATCTCTTCATTCGACGGCCCGTGCTCGCGGCAGTTGTCAGCCTGCTGATCCTCGTGCTCGGACTGCGCTCGCTCGTGGCGCTGAAGGTCAGCCAGTATCCGCAGACCGAAAACGCCGTCGTCACGATAACGACCGCCTACTACGGCGCGAACGCCGACACGATCGCCGGATTCATTACGCAGCCGCTCGAAGCGGCGATCGCGCAGGCGCAAGGCATCGATTACCTGTCCTCGACGAGCAGCACCGGCGTATCGACCATCATTGCGACACTGCGTCTCAACTACGACTCGAACCGTGCGCTGACCCAGATCAACACGCAGATCCAGTCGGTGCGCAACCAGTTGCCGCCGCAAGCGCAGCAGCCCGTGCTGACGGTTCAGGTCGGACAGACCACCGATGCGATGTACATGGGCTTCTACAGCGACGTGCTGCCGAGCAACAACGTCACCGACTATCTGCTGCGGGTGATCAAGCCCACGCTCGATTCGATCGAAGGCGTGCAGACGGCCGAAATCCTTGGCGGCCGACAGTTCGCGCTGCGGGCATGGCTCGATTCGACGCGCATGGCCGCGCACGGCGTGACGGCCGCCGACGTCTATACGGCGCTCGGCAACAACAACTACCTCGCGACGCTCGGCACGACGAAGGGGCAAATGGTCAGCGTCGCCCTGAATGCGGGCACGGACCTGCATACGGTCGATGACTTCAAGCAGCTGGTCGTCAAGCAGAAGAATGGTTCGATCGTGCGCCTCGAGGACGTCGCGAACGTCGTGCTCGGCGCCGACAGCTATGACTTCAATGTCGCGTTCAGCGGCAAACGCTCGGTGTTCATCGGCATCAAGGTGGCGCCTACTGCCAACATCCTCGATGTCGCCAAGCGTGTGCGGACCGCCTTCCCCGCCTTGCAGAGGCAGTTTCCGACCGGCATGACCGGCGACATCGTCTACGACGCAACCGACTTCGTGAACACGGCGATCAGGGAAGTCATCAAGACGCTGGTCGAGGCACTGCTGATCGTTACCGCAGTGATCTTCCTTTTCCTCGGCAGTTTCCGCGCGGTCATCGTGCCGCTGATCGCCATGCCACTGTCGCTGATCGGCTCGTTCTTCGTGATGCAGTCCCTCGGCTATTCGATCAACCTGCTGACGCTGCTCGCGCTCGTCCTCGCGATCGGCCTCGTCGTGGACGACGCGATCATCGTCGTCGAAAACGTCGACCGTCACATGAAGCACGAAGGCAGAACACCCTTTGACGCAGCGCTGATTGCAGCGCGCGAACTGGGCGGACCGATCATCGCGATGACCGTCGTGCTGGTTGCCGTCTACGCGCCGATCGGTTTCCAGGGTGGACTGACGGGCGCCCTCTTCACCGAGTTCGCGTTCACACTCGCTGGGGCCGTTACCGTATCCGGGGTGATCGCGCTGACCTTGTCGCCGATGATGTGCTCGCGTTTCTTCCGGCCGGACCAGGGGGCCGGGCGCTTCGCACATTTCGTCGACCGGCAATTCGAACGGGTCCATCGCCGTTACGCCCGCATCCTGCACGCAACGCTCGACACGTGGCCCGTGTTTGCGCTGATGGGTGCGATGCTGCTCGCCGGCGCGGTCTACCTGTTCGCGACGTCGAAATCCGAGCTTGCGCCTCAGGAGGATCAGGGGATCGTGCTATCGCAGATCCAGGGACCGCCGAACGCAACGATCCAGCAGATGCAGATGTATGCCGACCAGGTGTTCGAGATTTCGAAGGCGCTCCCCGAGTATGCGCAGATGTTTCAGCTGACAGGCGCGCCGACCCTCAATCAGGGGATCGGCGGCGTGCTGTTCAAGACATGGGACCAGCGCAGCAAGGGCGCGACCGAGTTGCAGCAGGAGCTGCAGCAGAAGTGGAATCAGATTGCCGGTGCGCGTGTCGCTGCATTCCAGTTCCCGCCGCTTCCCGGCTCGCAAGGCTTGCCGGTGCAATTCGTCATCAGCACGACCGAGCCCTTCGAGAACCTCAACGAGGTGTCTCAGGCGGTTCTGCAAAAGGCGCGGGCGAGCGGGATGTTCTTCTTCGTTGACAGCGACCTCAAGCTCGACAAGCCGGAAGCCACGCTTGTCGTGGATCGCGACAAGGTCGCTTCGCTCGGACTCTCGCAAGGTGACGTCGGCCAGACGCTCGGCGCGGCGCTCGGCGGTAACTACGTCAATTACTTTTCGATCGCTGGACGCTCGTACAAGGTGATTCCGCAAGTGTTGCAGACCGACCGGCTCAATCCTTCGCAGGTGCTCGACTACTACCTGCATACGCCGGACGGAAGCGTCATCCCGGCCGGGACGGTCGCGCATCTGGAGCGCAGTGTCGTGCCCGAATCGATCAACCATTTCCAGCAGCTCAACTCGGCGACGATCTCGGGTGTCGTCGTGCCCGGCGTGTCGCAGGGCGAGGTGCTCGATTTCCTGCGCAAGGCGACCGCGCAGGTCGCGCCGGCAGGATATTCCGCGGACTACTCGGGGCAGTCGCGGCAGTTCGTGCAGGAATCGGGCGGCTTTGTCATCACGCTGATGTTCGCGACGATCATCGTCTTCCTCGCGCTCGCTGCGCAATTCGAGAGCTTTCGCGATCCCATCGTGATCCTGGTCTCTGTGCCGATGGCGCTCTTCGGGGCGCTCGTCTTCATCAACATCGGGCTGTCGACGCTCAACATCTATACACAGGTCGGACTCGTCACGCTGATGGGACTCGTCAGCAAGCACGGCATCCTGATCGTGCAGTTCGCCAACGAGCTGCAACGCGCCGGCAGATCGAAGCGCGAAGCGCTGGAGGAAGCAGCCGGCGTGCGGCTGCGTCCGATTCTGATGACCACGGCGTCGATGGTGTTCGGCGTCGTGCCGCTGGTGATCGCTTCGGGGGCGGGCGCCGCAGGACGTAACGCGATGGGGCTCGTGATCTTCACGGGGCTGTCGATCGGCACCCTCTTCACCTTGTTCGTGGTGCCGGCTATGTACATGTTCGTTGCCGCCGATCACCATCGCGGAGGCGAGGTAGCAAAAGGCGGGGAGAGTGTTTAGCGGTTGGCCCGCATCTGCGTTGCCGATCCTGACACCGATCCATCCAGCCGAAACACCGCAACTGCATCGCGCAGCACATCCGCCTGCGCTTCAAGCGATTTCGCCGCGGCCGCGGCTTCCTCGACCAGCGCCGCATTGTGCTGCGTGACTTCATCGATCTGGCCGATCGCCTTGTTGACCTGATCGATGCCGTCGCTCTGTTCGTGCGCGGCGGCTTCGATCTCGCTCATGATGCCGTTCACGCGGCTCACCGAATCCATCGCCTCCTGCATCGTCCTGCGAGCCTCGGCGACGAGCGACGCGCCCTGCTCCACCTTCGCGGCCGAATCGCCGATCAGCTCCTTGATTTCCTTTGCCGCCGTGCCCGAGCGCTGCGCAAGGCTGCGCACTTCCGACGCCACGACCGCAAAACCGCGGCCCTGTTCGCCCGCGCGGGCCGCTTCGACCGCGGCGTTCAACGCGAGAATGTTGGTCTGAAACGCGATGCCTTCGATCATGCCGATGATCTCAGCGACCTTGCGCGACGACTCCGTAATGCCGTCCATCGTCTCCGTCACGCGGGTCACGACGTTGCCGCCGCGCGTGACCGTCTCCAGCGCGCCATGCGCGAGGCGGCTTGCCTGCTTCGCATTGTCGGTGTTCTGCTTGACCGTCGCCGACAGCTGCTCCATGCTCGCCGCCGTTTGCTGAAGCGCGGCGGCCTGCTGCTCGGTGCGGCTCGACAGATCCGCGTTGCCCGAGGCGATTTCGTTCGCCCCCGTCGTGATCGCTTCCGTGCTGCCGCGCACCTTCAACACCGTGTCGACGAGGCCATCGCGCATCTGCATCAGCGCGGACAGGAGCTGGCCCATTTCATTGCGCGAGCGCGTCTTGACGGAGATCGTCAGGTCGCCGGCCGCGATGCTGCGAAAGTGCGAGATCGTCCGCGTCACCGGCTTGACCACCGCCGCCGACAGCCCTGCGCGCGCCATCACGCCGACCACGATTCCGATCACACCGATCGCGCCGAACAGCAGCGTCGCGAGGCGAAGGCGCTCCGCCGCAGTCTCGGCCTGGCGTTGACCTTCCACGGTCTGCAGGCGGTCGAGCGCGTCGATCGCTTTCGAATAGGCTGCGTAGTACGTGTTGGCCGTGTCGCCCTGGATCGTGCGGAAGGTGTTGAAGTCGTTGTCGCCGAGTGCCTTGAATTCAGGCTCGATCGCGCGGTCGACCAGCGCGGCGCGCGCCTGTTCGACGGCCTGCGCGAGCTGCTTTTCCTGGTCGCTGGCAAACGGTCCGCCTGCATAGCTGCGGAACGCCGCCGTCGACTCTTCAAGCACCTTGTGTGCGGCCGGCAGCAGGTCATCGGTCTGCTTGCCGACGCTGAAAAGCGTCTCGTAGCTGCCGAGCGCGAGGCGCACCTGCAGAAGCTTTTCTGAGCTTGCCTTCAGCTGCATCAGTGCGGACGCGCTGTGTTGTACTTCCTCCAGCCCACGGTTTGTCAGCTTGAGCGCGCCGTAGCCGACGCCGATCACAGTCAGCAGAAACGCGACGAAGACGCTGATAACCAGTGTCAAACCACCGCGGATGGTGATGTTGTTTAGCATTTTTTCTCCGGAACGTCCTGGTCGGATGGCAGTTACGCGTGGTCTCTTTGTGTGTGGTTCGCAACTCCCCGCATTCGGGGTAACGACGCTTTTCGAGCCCGGATAGATAGGGAATATCCACTAGTGGCGCGGCTTTCGGGGCGGTTTTGATCCAGTATCTGGGATAGTTCAGCGAGCGCTTTTTGTCCGCGGTTTTCAGACACCCGGGCGGCGCTGTTTTTTCGCCTGGAACTGACTGGCCCTGGATTCAGGGCGCGATGCGTTTCGTTTGTATAATTCGGCGTCTTCGCTCAGGCCCACTTTCATGCTCAGTTTTGCGCTCGGCTTTCTCATCTCACTGCTGGTCACGCTGTTGATCGTGCGCTACGCGCACTTGCATGAGAAGTTCTCCACCGACAGCGATCTGGCCGGCGTGCAGAAATTTCACGCGCGCCCAGTGCCGCGGATCGGCGGGACGGGGATTCTGCTTGGCCTGATCGTGTCGGCACTTCAACTACATCGGGCCTATCCGGCGGTGTCCGGCGGGATTCTGGGGCTGGTCGCATGCGGCATGCCGGCGTTCGCCTCCGGCCTGATCGAAGACCTGACGAAGCGTGTGTCGCCTTTGATCCGCCTGCTCTGCACGATGGCCGCTGCGGCGCTCGCCTACTTTTTTCTGAATATCGCCGTGACGCGCATCAGCGTGCCGCCGCTGGACTTCCTGCTCACCTATGCAGTGATTTCGTTTGCGGTCACGGTGCTCGCGGTTGCGGCTCTGGCGAATGCGATCAATATCATCGACGGCTTTAACGGCCTGGCTTCGATGGTCGCGTTCATGATGTTCGCGTCGATGGGTTACGTCGCGTTTCAGGTGCATGACCCGATCGTGTTGTCGGCGTCGCTCATCATGATGGGCGCGGTGATGGGGTTCTTTATCTGGAACTTCCCGGCTGGCTTGATCTTTCTCGGGGACGGCGGAGCTTATTTTATTGGCTTCATGCTCGCCGAGCTGTCGATCATGCTCGTGATGCGTAATCGCGACGTGTCGGCGTGGTATCCGGTGCTGCTGTTCATGTATCCGATCTTCGAGACGTGCTTTTCGATTTATCGGAAGAAGTTCATTCGCGGGATGTCACCGGGGATTCCGGATGGCGTGCATCTGCATATGCTGGTTTATAAGCGGTTGATGCGGTGGGCGGTGGGTGCGCGGACTGCGCGGGAGTTGACGCGGAGGAATTCGTTGACGTCGCCTTATTTGTGGCTGCTGTGTCTGATTGCTGTTATTCCGGCTACCTTGTTCTGGCGGCATACGGTGCATCTATTTTGCTTTGTGGTTGTGTTTGCGGCTACGTATGTCTGGCTTTATGCGAGCATTGTGCGGTTCAAGTCGCCACGGTGGATGGTGGTGAGGAAGGGGCGGCGGTCGTAGGGCGGTCTCTAACGGGTCTGCGCGCGCACTTGCCGTTACGATCGACTGGCGCTTCGCCAGAGGCAATCGATCCTCCAGCCAACCAGCCCCAGCGCCGCGTACCAGCACACCACTGCGAGCCACTGAGTCAAGGTCGACAGATGCAACGCAAACAGAGCGATTGCAGACCCGGCCAGCATCAGGCAGTAGTAGATAAGCGCCACACGGACGTGAGTACCGCACAGCTGAACGAGGCGCTGATAGTAGTGCTCCCTATGCGCCTGCCAGAATTTTTCTCCACGTGCGAGGCGACGTAACAGCGTTACGGTAGCGTCGGCAATAAACGGTGCAAAGACGAGCGCGGGAAACCAGATCGGCCATGCCTCGTGCTGCCAACCCCAGAATCCAAGGGCGCCAGCAAGGAAACCCAGCGGGATCGAGCCCATATCGCCGAGAAAGATCCTCGCGGGATTGAAGTTCAGCACGAGGAAGCCGAGCCCGGCGCCCGCCACGGCTGCAGCAGCCGCGGCCAGTTCAGGCTGGGACGGCGCGGCGGCAATCGCATAGCTCGCGAAACCGAAAACGGTCATCCCTCCGGCCAGGCCATTGGAACCGTCCATGAAGTTGTACAGGTTGACCAGCCAGACCAGCGCGACCACAAGCACGGCAGCGAACCACCAGGCCACGTCTACGACGCTCGTCGACACCGCGACGCCAACTACGATGACATGTGCCGCAAATCTCACTCGGGCGGAGAGATCGCGCCGATCGTCGATCTGCGAGACCACGGCAAGTATCGCGGCCCCGAACGCTATCCATCGCAACGATGGCGCGCACAACGCAATCAACAACAACGACGCCGGCACAACACCCCATCCACCGACGCGTGGTACGGGGCGCACATGCAACGAACGCTGGTTAGGAATATCGACGGCGATGTCCCATGCCCAACCCGTCCGCAGCAGTGTTACCAGGATGGCAAGGCAGAGAACCAGCGCTATCGCCGCGGTGGCGAGTAAAGAAAACGGGCTGTGCTGATAAAGGTTATTCAGCATGCCTGCCGCCAGTTCGATATGCACGCACGGTTTCCGCTAGTCCTTCGGAGACCGACCAGGGCGGCGTCCATCGGAGTTCGCTGCCAAGACGCCGGGCTTCCATGCGAAGCGGACCGGTTAGACGTTCGATCTGTGCCGTGCGACCTGTCAACCGCCCGAGCGCCCGCAACACGGAAACCGGAACGGATATCAGCCGGGCCGGCTTGCCAAAGGCCGCAGCGATTGCCCGAACCATGCCTGAAACCGACAGATCTTCGCCGTCGGTCACATGGAACACACCCTCAGTCCGTTCCGGCCGGGTAGCCAGCACACGAATCGCATCGGCCAGATTGCCGACGTAGACCATGCTGCGGCGCGCGTCGACAGCGCCGAGCGGCAAGGGAACACCACGTTCGATCGTTTTCATCAGGCTCTCGAAGTTCGCGCGCACGCCAGGCCCGTAAACAAGAGGAGGCCTGACGATAACGATCTCCATGCCGTTGGCTTGCCCAAAAGCTGTCAACGCCCGCTCCGCTTCGAGCTTCGAGATGCCGTAGGGATCGATCGGTGTCGCCGGATCGTCCTCGCGCCACGGACGGCCGGGCTCACCTTCGCCCAATGCCTTCACGCTGCTCACGAATATCAGCCGGCGGGCGCCTGCGCGAAGCGCTGCGCGCGCGGCGTTCATTGCTCCGTCGACATTCGCCGCTCGATACACGGCAAGCGGATCGGCGACGTTGTCCTGCATCACATGCACACGCGCGGCGAGATGAACAAGCACGTCACAATCGCCCATGTCCGGCTTGCCGTGCGCGATGCCTGCAAAATTGTCGTCGGCGATCAGGCATTCGCGGGCACGCGGCTCGCAGACTCCAGAGCGTCGAACGATCGCGATCACGTCGTGACCCGCGTCGCACAGCTGAGTGCTGAGCGCGCGGCCGACGAATCCGTTTGCACCACTCACAGCAATCTGCATATCCCTCTTTCCTCACCTGCCTGACGCCTCACGCCAGTTGTCCTGTCCAGCGCAAAATGCTGACCCGCGTCAGCCGGCCAGTCCACGATAAACATTCAAGGTCTGCTCAACCGTCGCGCCCCACGTCAGTTCGCCCGCTCGTCGCAGCCCCTTTGCAACCAGTTCCGCACGCAACGGCGCGTCGCGCAAGAGCCGCTCAAGGCCAGCCTCGATCTCTTCAATGGAATACGGATCCACTTCGAGCGCGGCGCCCGCTGTAATGGATCGGCACGACTTTCTCTTCCGGCACGCCATATATTTCGAGAATCTCGTTGCGCGTATAAATGCTGTCCGCAATGATCGTCTGTGCATGCCGAAGCGTACGTGGCAGCCCATGATCGAGGTAATCGACGGCGACCTTCGCATGGAGCTCGGGGTGACGCCGATGCGGCAGGTCGTGCACTGTCACGACCATCGGACCGTTGTAACGCGACGCGATGAAGTTGGTCCCATGGTAAATGTATCCGCGTCGGCCGAAATCACGACGAAGCGCACGCGACGCGTGATGCCTCACTACCGTGCGCATCCTGTACAGACCAGGCAGCCCGCGCGATTTCCGCAGCAAGGTCGCTTTCAGGCCATCGCTGAACTGTGCCGCCGCCTGCAGCGAGGTTTGATCCGTCATCAAGTCTGTCAGTGACGTGCCCGAGTACGCGGTGGACCCGACCCAACCTGCAACGTCTTCAACATCCGGCTGTTCCCGCAACCCCTCCAGCAGATGTTGTGTGTAATAGCCAATGCCGCTTCTGGGTGGCCGAAGCGAGTTGAGGTCGAAAAGCAGTGTCATGCGGGTGGCGTTTAGAGACGAATCCGGCAGGTCCAAAGGCAACGATGGCAGCTAAAGCCGCCATCGTACGACAGGAGGAAGAGAATTTCGAGGCCGGCGTCAACTGGACAGATTCGCCTGTCTGAGAACCGGTACGCTCTGCAGGGAGGGCGCCGAGGTCGGCTGGTATTCCGGCACCCATCGGCGCAGATCCCGCCGGACCTCCTCGTCGGGAAGGACCCGATGCTGCATCAGCCATGGTAGCAACTCGTCGAGCAGATTGTCAGGCACTTCGCGGGCCTGTGCGATTCGCAGTTTGGGATGCGGCGTACGCGTTGTCGTCTCGTCGCACGCCAGCAACTCTTCGTAAAGCTTCTCGCCCGGCCGCAGACCGGTAAACACGATACGGATCTGTTCCTCGCTGAATCCGTACAGTCGGATCAGGTCTCGCGCCAGATCCACAATCTTCACCGGCTCGCCCATGTCCAGAATGAAGATCTCCCCTCCCCGCCCCATGCTCGACGCCTGCAACACCAGTTGCGACGCCTCGGGAATGGTCATGAAGAAGCGCGTGATCTCGGGGTGAGTGACAGTCACCGGCCCCCCCTTGGCGATCTGCTGCTGGAACTTCGGAATCACGCTCCCCGCGCTCCCGAGGACGTTGCCAAAGCGCACCGTTTCAAACTGCGTGCGTTCGCTGGTCTGCTGCAAAGCCTGACAGGCCATCTCCGCCAGCCGCTTGCTCGCGCCCATCACGTTGGTCGGATTGACAGCCTTGTCGGTGGAAATCAGAACGAAGTGCTTCACGTCGTGACGAATCGCGGCTCGCGCCACGCGATAGGTGCCGAGAACGTTGTTGCGGACCGCCTGCCACGAGTTCAACTCCTCCATCAGAGGCACGTGCTTGTAGGCCGCTGCGTGGAACAGGATGTGCGGCGTATAGCGCGAGAGCACCTGATCGAGCAGCAGCGAGTCCTTCGCGTCGCCAATCGCCGGGATCACCGACAGACCAGGGAAACGCTCGCGCAATTCCTCCGTCAGCCGGTACATCGCATACTCGGACAGATCGAATGCGATCAGCTGGGCGGGCTCAAAACGCAGGATCTGGCGACACAACTCCGAGCCAATCGAACCGCCCGCGCCGGTCACCATCACCACGCGCCCGCGTAGCAGCGCCTCAACGTGCGGCATGTCGATCCTGACAGGCTCACGGCCCAGCAGGTCTTCGAGGTCGATCTGGCGCACCCGGGAAAGGAACGCCTGCCCCTGAGTCAGCGTCGTTAGCGCCGGCAGCACCATCGCGCGGACGCCAGCCCGCACGCACAGCGTGGCAACCCGCCTTTGCGCATCCACCGATGCTGAAGGGATCGCGATGATTGCGTCCTCAACCCTCAGATCTTCCGCCCAGCGCTGCAGGTCGCCAATTGCGCCGAGCACTTTATAGCCGTATATCTCGCGGCCCTGCTTGGCAGGATCGTCGTCCAGAAGGCCGACAAGGCGCCACTCGCTCGACCTTGACAACTCCCGGGCGAGGCTCGCGCCTGCCGACCCGGCACCCAGCACGATGACGGGCTTGCCTTGCGCGACGAGCCCGCCGTACCGGTAAAACTCCTTGGCCGCCCGATACATCGCCCGCGCCCCGCCCATCGCCAGGAATAGCAGCAACGGTGACACCAACAGCACCGAGCGCGGAATGATCGGCGAGGGCTGCAGCATCACCGAACCAATCATGACCACCAACGCGCCGGATGCAACGGATTTCGATATCCGCATCAGATCCGGAAGGCTTGCGAATACCCACATGCCCCGATACAGGCCGAATATGCGGAACATCGCTGCGTAGGTGATCACCACCCATACAAGTGCTGTCGTCCCACCCTGCCAGAACTCGTGCGGCACCGCTCCGTTGAACCGGATGGAATAGGCGGCGAGCCATGCTGCTGCCACCGCGCAGACATCAAATGCGAACGCGCTGAACGACAGCCACGAGGACTTGAATCGAAGCATTCCCGTTGGACCTCAAGGTTGTTCAGAACGGTTTAATTAAAAGGGACGTCGTTGCCGATCTGTAAGGACGTCGTTTCCGATTCGTAGAGAACCCTGCGAGAACGAGTACTATCCGCCAAAAATATTTTTGCGAGGACGCAGACAAGAAACTGTAAGGCCCGGCAATTCCCGCCATTATGCCCATACGGCGTAGCAAATACCATGCTTGCGGCGTGAGATCCGGCCATACCACCGGAACTCGTATCATCCGCGCGACGACCGCCGTGAGTGCGCCCCGCCCTCGCGCCGTACGCCTGCCCGTTGCCCACGGAAGGCCTCCAGCAAGGCTGCACGGGCCATTGGCAGCACAATACCGCCACATCGTGCAAGAGGCGACTAAAAATGCGAGTCGTCGCTGCAACATGAGTAACGAGATGTGTGCAAGCAGGCGACCGACGTTTCGAATTCCGCTAAAATCGCCGTCTGCAACGCTACTGATGCGCAATTTGAGCGATTCAATGAATATTATTCCCGTCATTATCTGCGGCGGCGCAGGCACCCGTCTGTGGCCGGTCTCCCGCGAGGCTTTTCCGAAACCGCTGCTCAGACTGGCCGACGGGCAAAGCTTGCTCCAGAAGACATTCCTGCGTGCGTCGCGGCTCGCGAACTCGAATGAAGTCGTGATTGTCACGAACCGCGAGACGTATTTCCTCACGAAAGATGAATGCGTCGAGGTAGAGTCCGACGTATCCCAGCTGGGCTTCATCCTCGAACCGGCCGCGCGCAATACAGCCGCCGCAATTGGCGTGGCAGCCGAGGTCGTGCGCGAACAGCACGGCGGCGACGCCATCATGCTGGTGATGCCCGCGGATCAATTGATCGAAGACGAAAAGGCCTTTGGCGTCGCCGTACAACACGCAGCCCGCTCCGCTCAGGAAGGCCGGCTCGTTACTTTCGGCATTCGCCCGACCGGGCCGGAAACCGGCTTCGGGTATATCGAATACGAAGCGAAGCCCTTGCAAGGCGCCGAAGCCGTTCACAAGGTCGTCCGCTTCATCGAGAAACCCGAACTTCATGTCGCCCAGGAGCTGGTCGCGGACGGCCGCCACCTCTGGAACGCCGGCATGTTCTGCTTCACAGCGGACACGATGCTGGCCGAGCTAGAACGTCACGCGCCGACCGTGGCCGAGCCGGCTCTTGGCGCTGTACGCGACGCGAAACGAAGCACATCGAACGACGGCTATGCGATCGAGCTCGATGCCGCGCAGTTTGGCAAGGCAGAAGACATCTCGATCGACTACGCGGTTATGGAGCGCTCCGACAACGTGAACGTCGTTCCGTGCGAGATCGGCTGGAGCGATATCGGGTCGTGGCTGTCGATCAGCGACCTTACCCCGGCCGATGAGCGCGGCAACCGGATTCACGGCGAAGCAGAACTGTACGATGTCGACAACTGCTTCATCCGTAGTGACGAACGCGTGATCGGTGTCGTGGGTGTGCGTGACCTGATTGTGGTCGATACGGCCGATGCGTTGCTGATCGCCGAGCGTGGGCGCGCACAGGATGTGAAGCAGATCGTCGCGAGGCTAAAGCGCGCGAACCACGACGCATATCGCCTGCACCGCACCGTGCATCGTCCCTGGGGCACTTATACGGTGCTCGAGGAAGGCGAGCGGTTCAAGATGAAGCGTATTGTCGTCAAGCCGGGAGCGTCGCTTTCCCTGCAGATGCACCATCATCGCAGCGAGCACTGGATCGTGGTGAGCGGTTGCGCGGACATCGTCAATGGCGACCAGATTATTTCGCTGCAACCGAATGAATCCACCTACATTCCTGCAGGGCACAAGCACCGGCTGATCAACCCGGGCGTGATGAATCTCGTGCTGATCGAGGTTCAGTGCGGCGAATATCTGGGCGAAGACGATATCGTCCGGTTCGAGGATGTCTACGGACGCGCCCCGGCTACCTGAGCCCCAGGGCGCATGCCTCGGGAGCCGCGACGCGGTTCCCGGCCCACTCCGACTCATGCTCCAGGATGGGCTCCCCGCCCTTTCCACACGGTGATCCGTGTAGCCGGACAACACCACCCAGCCGGATCCATGCGCGTTCTACATTTCCTACAAGCCGGATTCGATGGGCGGCGTTGAGGAACCGATCGGCCAGATATGTTCTGGTGCGGCTAAACGGGGCGTCACGAGCGAGGTGCTCACGGTCAGCAACGATACGACAAGTGTCGATTTTGGCGACCACATTCATCATCGCGCGAAACTCGATGTGGAGATTGCATCGTCGGCATTCCCCATGGCGGCATTCCGGCATTTCAGCCAACTTGCACGGCACGCCGACCTGATTCACTACCGTGGCCGTTCGCGGACGTGGATCATTTAGCCACGCGCGTGCGCAAGCCGACGGTGGTGACATACCACTCGGACATCGTGCGGCAGAAGGTGCTGCTGCAGTTCTATCGACCGTTGCGGGACCGGTTTCTCGCCAGCGTCGACAGAATTGTTGCGACGTCGCCTAACTACCTCGCGACAAGCGATGTGTTGCAGCGGTATCGCGAGAAAGTTGAAGTGATTCCGATAGGCCTTGATGAATCCACGTATGCGGTGCCTACGGACGAGAAGCTACGGTACTGGCGCGAGCGCGTTGGGAAAGCTTTGGAACGACAGTGCCCTCGCGGCCGATCTTGGCGTCAGCGCGCGTGCACGCTTCAAAGAGAATTTCACCGCGAAGAAGATGGTCGACAGTTATGTCGATCTCTATCAGCGATTGATCTTGTCGGCGGACTGAAGAAACAGGCTGCCCGCCGCACGCAGCGGCATGTTCGGCGGGCGCCTTCCCCACGCCCATCGTCAATGCCCCCCTTACACTATAATGCGCGGATTCCGGCGAGAACATTACTGAAGATTTCTAATGTAAGTACCCGCAATGCCGTGACTTGGAGCGCGCGTGCGCTCTCGGCGGACTGCGGCAGGATCGCTGCGCATTGCCAACTCTAGCGGCGCTCCGGAGGCGTCTGCCGCCAGCTTCCGCCGGCCCGATCATTGCTTGTCTTAACCTAGAGCGCACCCAACAGGATTTCGATGAAAGCTGTAATTCTCGCAGGCGGACTTGGAACCCGAATTTCCGAGGACACGGTCAATCGCCCGAAGCCAATGATCGAGATCGGCGGAAAGCCGATTCTTTGGCACATCATGAAGATCTATTCGGCATATGGTGTCAACGACTTCGTGATCTGTTGCGGTTACAAAGGCTATGTAATCAAGGAATATTTCGCGAACTACTTTCTTCATACGTCGGACGTCACGTTCGACATGCGTACGAACGAAATGCAGGTTCACCAGCAATACGCCGAGCCCTGGAAGGTAACGCTGGTCGATACTGGCGAGTCGACGATGACGGGTGGACGTCTGCGTCGCGTAAAGGACTTCGTTAAAGACGAGGAAGCGTTTTGCTTCACATACGGCGACGGGCTTGGCAATATCAACATCACGTCGCTCACCGACTATCACAAACAACGCGGCACACTCGCAACGCTCACCGCTACGTACCCGCCAGGTCGGTTCGGTGCACTCGACATTCAGAACAGCAAAGTCAGTTCGTTCAAGGAAAAGCCCAAGGGCGATGGCGGAATGATCAACGGCGGCTTTTTCGTGTTGTCGCCGAGGGTTATCGATCTTATTCCGAACGATGAATGTGTATGGGAGCGCGAACCGCTCGAACAACTCGCGAATCAGGGGCAGTTGTCGGCCTTCGAACATGAAGGCTTTTGGCAGCCGATGGACACGTTGAGGGACAAGACGCATCTCGAAGAACTTTGGCAATCCGGCAAGGCGCCGTGGAAGGTATGGGAATGAAGGACAGTTCGTTCTGGCGCGGCAAGAAGGTTTTTCTTACCGGGCACACCGGTTTCAAGGGCAGCTGGCTGACGCTCTGGCTGCAGGCTCTTGGTGCGAGCGTTACAGGGTATTCGCTTGCGCCTGAAACGTCCCCAAATCTGTTCTCACTCGCGCGTGTCGGTGACGGTATTGAGTCGATCATCGGCGACATCCGCAATCGCGACAAGCTGACGAACGCGATCAGGGCGGCAGCCCCCGAGATCGTCATCCATATGGCGGCGCAACCGCTCGTACGGGAATCCTACGTCAACCCTGTCGAAACGTACGAGACGAACGTACTCGGCACGGTCCACGTGCTTGACGCCATCCGCCAGGTACAGGGCGTGCGATCTGTCGTGATCGTCACCACGGACAAGTGCTATGAAAACCGTGAGTGGGATTGGGGATACCGCGAAAACGAAGCGATGGGCGGCTATGACCCATACAGCAGCAGCAAGGGCTGCGCTGAACTCGTTACCGCTGCGTATCGCAACTCGTTCTTTAATCCGTCGGCCTATCCGAAACATGGTGTCGCGGTCGCAAGCGCCCGTGCCGGCAATGTCATCGGAGGCGGAGACTGGGCGGCGGACCGGCTCATACCGGACATCATGCGTGCAATTGCCAGCGGGGAAACGGTCAACATCCGTAATCCACACGCGATCCGTCCATGGCAACACGTGCTCGAACCGCTCAGCGGCTACCTTGTGCTGGCGGAGAGCCTGTACACCGAAGGTACGCGCCACGCAGACGCCTGGAACTTCGGCCCCAATGATTCTGACGCGCAGCCCGTGCAGGCCATTGTCGAACGACTCACCTCACAGTGGGGCGATAACGCACGCTGGGTGCTCGACAATGGCGATCATCCCCATGAGGCTACCTATCTCAAGCTCGATTGCTCGAAAGCGCACGCCCGTCTGGGCTGGCGGCCACGGTGGGATCTCGGCCACACCCTTGACAACATCGTTGCCTGGTACAAGGCAGCCGCGCGCCAAGAGGACATGAGGGCCGTTACGCTCGCCCAAATCGACGAATACACTCAATCTTAAGTCTACCGATCATGAACAAAGATCAACTCCGCGAACAAATCATCCAGCTCGTGCAGCAATACGGCACGCTGGCAACTCAACGGCCCGAGTTCGAGCCTGGCCAGACCGTCGTCCCGCCTTCCGGCAAGGTGATCGGCGCGCGCGAGATGGAACTCATGGTCGAGGCGTCGCTCGACGGCTGGTTGACGACAGGTCGCTTCAATGACGAGTTCGAAAAGAAACTCGCTGCATTTCTCGGCGTTAACTACCTGATCACCGTGAACTCCGGTTCGTCAGCCAATCTCGTGGCGTTCTCGACACTGACGTCGCCCCGGCTCGGCGACCGTGCAATCAAGCCGGGCGACGAAGTGATTGGCGTTGCGGCAGGCTTCCCTACTACGGTCAACCCGATTCTCCAGTTCGGCGCAGTGCCTGTTTTCGTCGACGTGGAACTGGGTACGTACAACATCGACGCGACGAAGATCGAAGCTGCGATTTCGCCGAAGACAAAAGCGATCATGCTCGCGCATACGCTTGGCAATCCATACAACCTCGAAGTCATCGTTGCATTGTGCAAAAAGCACAATCTCTGGCTGATCGAAGACTGCTGCGACGCCCTTGGCGCGACCTACAACGGTCAGTTGGTCGGCACCTTCGGCGATATCGGCACCCTCAGTTTTTACCCCGCGCATCACATCACGATGGGTGAAGGCGGCGCCGTGTTCACCAATAACCCCGATCTCAAGCTCATCGCCGAGTCATTCCGTGACTGGGGTCGGGATTGCTACTGCGCGCCAGGCAAGGACAATACGTGCGGCAAACGCTTTTGCTGGAAACTGGGTAATCTGCCAGAAGGCTATGACCACAAGTACACGTATTCGCATCTCGGCTACAACCTCAAGATCACCGACATGCAGGCGGCGTGTGCGCTTGCGCAAATGGATCGACTCGAAGGTTTTGTGCAGGCGCGACGCGACAACTTCGCCTATCTGCACGATCGTCTGCAAAGTTGCAAGGACTTCCTGATTCTGCCGCACGCAACACCGAATTCCGATCCGTCATGGTTTGGGTTCCCGATTACGCTCAAGCCGGAAGCTGAATTCCGTCGTGTCGACCTGCTCGCCTATCTCGATCAGAACAAGATCGGCACGCGGTTGCTGTTCGCAGGCAATCTCACGCGCCAGCCGTACATGATCGGCCGGGAATATCGCGTAAGCGGCGAGCTGACCAATACCGACATCGTCATGAACCAGACATTCTGGGTCGGCGTGTACCCGGGACTGAGTCGCGACATGCTCGACTTCATCGTCGAAAAACTCGAGACGTTCCTCGGCGTCAATTTCTGATAGTTGAAGCCATGCGAAAGCCGCTGCCGCAGGAAGATCTCGATCTGGTCGTAGACAGAACCACAGAGGTCTGGTCTACGTTCGATCGGGCGCGGCTTTTCATTACCGGTGGGACTGGCTTCATCGGGTCGTGGCTGCTCGAAGTCGTGCAGCATGCCAACAGCGTGCACGGAAGCCGGATCGAGATCGTCGCGTTGAGTCGCGATCCCCAGAGGGCTCGCGAGCAGGCGCCCCATCTTTTCAATGCCCCGGGTGTGAACCTGATCAAGGGCGACGTCCTGGACTTCGATGAAGCTGATGTCGGGGCATTCGACCTTTGCATCCATGCGGCAACGGACGTGGCCGACCCGACGAAAACCGGCGACGCACTGCGAGCTTTCGATACAGGCGTACTCGGCACCCGGAAAGTACTGGACTGCGCGCAGGCGAATCAAGCGTCACATTTTCTTCTGACATCGAGCGGCGCCGTCTATGGCGCGCAGCCCGCAACGCTTGCACGTACTCCAGAGACCTTCGCGGGTGCGCCTGATCCACTCGATGTAAACACTGCCTATGGACAAAGCAAGCGTGCCGCCGAATGGCTCGCGTCGGCTTACGCGCAACACGGCGATCTGAACGTCTCTATCGCGCGAATCTACGCGCTTTTGGGACCAGCCATTCCCCTTGATGGACCATTCGCAGCAGGCAACTTCATTCGCGATGCGCTAGCCGGACGGCAAATTGCGATCAAGGGCGACGGGCGGCCGCTCCGCAGCTATCTCTATATGGCCGACGCTTGCGTATGGCTTTTGCGCATGCTTTTGTCCGGCGGGCGCGGCCAGGCCTACAACGTTGGGTCCGAACGCGAGATTTCGATTATCGATCTCGCCAGGGCGGTCGAACGCCTGTGCGGGTCAACCGCTGTGGCCGTGCCTGCCGCCCCCGCCCAAGCCGGTCCAGCGCCGCGATATGTACCGGATACGGCAAAGGCGCGCGAAGCGCTCAACGTTGACGAATACACCCCGCTAGAACTGGCCCTGTCCAAGACGATCAACTGGAACCGCTCGGCGGTCACGGCATGAAAAAATTCGACGCACTTCGCGTCCGCAAAACCATCCTCGATATGGCGTTTGCGGGTTCGACAGTTCATATTGGTTGCGCATTTTCGATTGTGGAGCTTCTTGCGGTGCTCTATCGGAATCACTTGCGCTTCGACAGGAATGACCCGCACTCCGCGAGCCGCGATTACATGGTATTGAGCAAGGGGCATGGCGTCATGGCGCAATACGCTTGCCTTCATGAAATCGGCTGGTTGCCGGACGATGAAATTGCTCATTACTTCGGGAACGGAACGCGCCTTAAAGGCTTGGCCGATGCTCACGTACCAGGCGTCGAGGTTACCGCCGGTTCGCTTGGGCACGGGTTGTCGGTTGGCGTTGGTCTCGCGCTAGGCGCGAAGATGAACAAGACGGATCAAATGTGCTACGCGCTCGTCGGCGACGGCGAGTTGAACGAAGGCGCGATCTGGGAGGCAGCGCTGTTCGCCGCGCAGTTCAAGCTCGACAATCTGGTGGTTATAGTCGACGTAAACGGCTATCAGGCTATGGGAACGACCGACGAGGTCATGAGCCTTGGCGACATTGAGGCAAAGTTCGCCGCATTCGACTTCGACGCCGTGACTATCGACGGCCACGACGAGGCAGCGATCGATAGCGCCTATGAGAGTTTAAAAGCCCGCAAGAATGGACGGCCTAAGGCGTTGGTCGCGAAAACGATCAAGGGGAAAGGCGTGTCGTTCATGGAACACGACAACATCTGGCACTATACGCGGCTCAATCCCCAAACCTACCAGGCTGCCGTTGCGGAACTTGGAGCCAAGGCATGAGAGACGCATTTTCGAACGCGCTGGTCGCCGCCGCGAGAAAAGATCCCAAGGTGCTCCTGTTGACGGGCGACCATGGATACGCACTCTTCGACCCCTTTCGGAAAGCCTGCCCTGATCAGTATCTGAATTGCGGTATCGCTGAGCAGAATATGGTCGGTGTCGCAGCTGGGCTTGCGAAGGCGGGCTTCCGCCCTATCGTTTACGGTCTTGCCGCATTCGTACCCATTCGCGTGCTCGAACAGATCAAGATCGACGTTTGCTACGAAGAGTTGCCCGTCACCTTCATTGGCGACGGCGCGGGCGTTGTCTATGCGCAGCTCGGAGCGAGCCATCAAAGTACCGAAGATATTGCCGCGCTTCGCGCGGTACCGCAGATCTCCATCTATTCGCCCGGAGACCGGTTCGAATTGACGGCTTGTGCGGAGCACATCTTCCGCAATCCCGGTCCGGCATATCTTCGCATGGGCAAGGCCGATCTCGGAGACGTCCATACTGCTCCTCTCACCAGTTGGACGAAAGGTGATTTGATCCCGCTGACCAACACCGACGCGCCTTATCTTTTCATCGGCACCGGGTCAGGGGTCAAGCTTGCGCAGAAGGCGGCAGCCGCACTTGGCAATGCGGACGTAGTCTCTGCGCCGTGCCTGAAACCCTTCCCGGCCGAGACTTTGCGAAAGCTGGCACACGGCCGCGAAGCGATTGTCACGTTTGAGGAACACTCGATCTACGGCGGACTCGGCGGCGTAGTTGCCGAGACGCTGATGGGCCAATACCTTGGAACGTTTGTTCGCGTAGGCATACAGGACCGGTTCAGCATGCTGTGCGGTAACTACCCATTTCTCATGGAAAGTCACGGTCTGGCCCCCGAGGCCGTGGAAAACCAGATCAGAAAGGCACTTGATGCAAGCGTCCAATACCAACGGTGAGCGTACTGACGCCGAGGCGGTAGCTGTGTCGAGTCGCGAACCTGCCTCGAAGACCGCGTATCAGCTCTTCCGATTTCTGGTCGTTGGCGGTCTTAACACCGCCTTTGGCTATTCATTGTTCGCGGCCCTGACATATGTCGGAGTCGGATACCCGATCGCGATCGGTCTTGCAACGATCGGCGGTGTATTGTTCAATTTTCAGAGCGTAGGCCGACTGGTTTTCGACGGTGCACCTCGGTCGCGCTTCTGGAGGTTCGTTGGCGTCTACTGTTTTATCTATCTCGTCAATCTGGGTGGCGTACGGTTGCTGTTGGGCATTGGAGCCAATGTCTACGTCGCAAACGGCATCATGCTGATCCCCCTCAGCTTGCTCGCCTTCATTCTCAATCGTCGGTTTGTTTTCAACTTGACATGAAGCATATTACGGTCGTCACTCCCTGTTTTAACGAAGAGGAGAACGTTGAGGCGGTTTATAGCGAAACGCGCCGTATCTTCTCGACAATTCCGGACGTCACCTACGATCATCTTTTCATCGACAACGCGTCTACAGATACGACTGTGAGCAAGCTGCGCGACATCGCAGCCGTTGATCCTGCCGTGAGCGTGATAGTCAACGCGCGAAATTTTGGTCATATTCGCTCTCCGATGTATGGACTGTTGCAAGCCAAGGGAGACGCCGTCATCCTGCTAGTCGCGGATCTTCAGGACCCGCCGGAGCTGATGCGTGATTTTGTACAGAACTGGCTTGCGGGCGCACCAATCGTAATCGGCGTGAAGCCTGAAGCAAAGGAATCGGCACTCTTCTTCGCCATTCGTCGCATGTACTACCGTCTGGTTACACGGATTGCGAACGTTAAGCTCATCCAGAATTTTACGGGTTTCGGGCTCTACGACCGCAAGGTCATCGAGATCCTTCGTCAAATCGACGACCCGTATCCGTACTTCCGTGGCTTGATCTGTGAGATTGGCTTCGATGTCGTCTCGTTGCCCTACGTGCAACCGCGGCGCAAGCGTGGTATCTCAAAGAATAATTTCTATACTTTGTATGACATCGCGATGCTCGGCATCACCTCGCACTCGAAGGTGCCGCTCAGACTCGCGACCATCTCTGGATTCTTCCTTTCGGGTATCAGCCTGTGTGTGTCGCTGACCTATCTCGTGTTGAAGTTGATGTTCTGGAACAGCTTCTCGCTGGGCAGTGCCCCGATGCTCATCGGGTTGTTCTTTTTCTCTTCCGTACAGCTATTTTTTATCGGGCTACTGGGCGAGTACGTCGGTGCAATCCTTACCTATGCACAGAAGCGACCCTTGGTGATCGAGCGGGAAAGGATTAACTCAACCGTGCCGCCTCGCGTACCGGAGCAGTTGGGTCGGACGCAAACGGACTCGGTCGCACCCAACGCATAACTATCAAAGAACTCAGCCCGTGACAGATCTCACTGTAAAAAATACACCGGTTATGCATTCGCGCACGAAGGATAAAGTCTGGAGTTGTGTCATCCCGTGCGCGCTCGGGGCTCTTTCACTTCTTGCTTGTTGGCTGCTCATTGGAGGCAGGCATTTCGACCTACGTGTGCCGTTGACCTATTCGAGCGACGGGCCGTTAATCCTCTTGTTGATAAAACGGGCGATGGAAAATCCATGGATCTTCCATTCCAGCGCATTGGGAGCGCCGTTTGGCTCATATCTCTACGACTACCCTGTTCCTGACTCAGGGAGTCTTCTCGTTCTAAAAGCATTAGGCATCGCATCCGGCAGCGCTGGAATAGCGTTAAATCTCTACTACCTCCTCGGATATCCGATAAACGCGGTTGCCGCGTATTTTGTACTGAGAAGCTTCGGAATCTCCCGCGCATTCAGCTTTGTCGGCGGTTTCACATTTACGCTACTGCCATTTCATTTTCTCCGGGTCATTCACCTTTTTTATACGTGGTACTTTGCCGCTCCGATATTTATCTGGTACGCATGTCGAGTCTACAGTGGAAATCTGAATTTCCTGGATAAAAATCGCGGTCTTCTTGAACGCTCGGTTCACGCAATAGGGCTGCTCGCCCTTTCCTGCTTTGGCGTCTACTATGCATTTTTTGGCATATTAACGCTCTTGACCGCTGGCGCCGCGCGATATATGCATACTCGTTCAATCAAATCTGTCAGCGCCGCCATCCTTGCTGTGACGATTGTGACGGTTGGCATCGCGGCGAACGTTACGCCCAATTTGATCGATCGGGTTGAGCATGGCGTAAACGCCGAAACCGCGCAGCGATCTCCAGCCGAAGCCGAGTTATATGGATTGAAAATCGATCAGCTCCTGCTGCCCCGGCCCGATCATCGATTTATGCCATTTTCCAGATTGAATGAAGAATATTCGACTACCTTCCCTCTCGTAAACGAAAACAAAACTGCATCGCTTGGACTTATCGGAAGCGTCGGCTTTCTCGCTCTACTGATTATTCTGATTTCACCAAGAAAAGAACAACCAACCCATGAACGGTTATATATCCTTGCTCTGTTGACGCTTTTCCTGGTTCTGTTCTGCACCGTTGGTGGATTTTCAGCGCTTTTCAGCATCTTAATCAGCCCGATGATTCGGGCGTGGAATCGTGTAAGCGTATTCATCGCATTCACCTCTATCTGTGCTGCTATGCTCCTAGCCGATCAACGAATCGCGAAGTACAAGACCCGCACCCATTTCACCGTCCTGACGACGGGTGTCGCAGTCTTTCTGTGTGCGACGGCAATCTGGGATCAGACAACGGCACCTTGCCTGCCCTGCTTGAAAGAAAGCCAGGCCGCGTTTCACAGTGACGCTCAGTTCGTCGCCGCAATTGAGAGGCGCGAACCCGGCAACAGCGCAATCTATCAGCTCCCGTATGTTCGATTTCCGGAGACCCCGCCAATAGACCGCCTCCAAACGTACGACCAGGCCCGTGGGTATCTGCACTCGTCTTCGTTGGCGTGGAGTTACGGAACCATGAAAGGCCGCCCCGGCGATCTGTTCTTTCGCGCGCTGTCACTCGAACCGCTTAAGCGGCAAATTGATGTCGCCAGACGAATGGGCTTCGGCGGTCTGTACGTGGATAGACGCGGCTATGCAGACAATGGTGCCGAGGTTGAAGCCGAGCTAACGCGCTTGCTAGGCGCCCCGCCGACATCGGTCAGTGAGAACGCAAACCAGGTTTTCTTTGATCTGCGAGCCAAGGATCACGCCGTCGCTCAACTCCCGCGTGATCTGTCTCCCGAACAGATCATGGAGCGGGCGGGCTTTATTGTGAATGCGTTAGGCGAGAGATACCAGGGCACGCTCTCTGATGGCATCGATTTTTCGCGCCGCGGCGCCCCGACTTTTCTGTCCGACCTGAGCGGTTTGTCTGCACAAGAGAACTGGGGACGATGGTCTGACGCCAATGTCTTTCCGTACGTGAGCCTACGTTTTGTTCAGCCACTTCCCAAACGCTTCATACTCCACGTGCGCGTCCAAGCGTTTGGACCCAACGCCGACAAACCAGCGAGCATAGTGATCGGGCAGCAAACAGAAACGTTTTTGCCAACAGCCGATATGCGTGAGTTTTCCTTGCCGTTTAACAATCTGAATGGAGCGAGTCTGATCGAGATTCATCCATCTCTGCCCACTTCTCCGCGGGAGCTTGGACTGAGCACCGATGGCCGTAAGTTAGGCATTGGCGTTCAAAAGCTGTGGATTGAAACAACTCCCTAGGACATGCGGCTTTCCAGCCATGTCAGCGCGACGTAACTAGCGGACCTGACTAGCTTGAGAACTGACGCGCGCCTATGCGGAGCTTTTGAATACCAATCCCTCGATTCTGTCGGCCCTGCAGCGTGGTACGCTGCAGAAGGCCCTGAAGACGAAATATATGGCCCCGGTTTTTTGCAGTACGGATTCTGGGTAGCCAGCCCTAAAGAATCCGACAAGCCTTGCTGGGTGAAGCTTGTCGGCCGGAATCGTATTGTGGCATTTGCAGAGACCTGGCATATTTGATGTGTAAATCCTGCAATTCCTGACGAGGTGCGAATGGATCCTAAGACGGCCGTGACGAAGCGAGATTTCTTTCGGCAACTGCTGCGCGGACACATGAATCGCGCGATAATTGACAGTTTCGCAATCCCGTGGACCACTTCCGGGATAGGGGCTGTCCATTCCTCTGTCATATTCTCACTTCTCCGACTCCCGAAAGCCGATCACCTCAATAGTCTGACAACCATTCGCCGCAACATCCTGTTGTCCGCTGATTATTTGACCATATTTGGATTGCTAATTATAGTCTGGCCGGTCGATGCCGGCCCTGCTGCAGTATTCGTTCCCGCCTATCTCTACCTGTTGTTCGTTCACATCGGCATCGGTTCCGCGGCGAAAGGCTGGCGCACGCTTATCCTTCCCGGCGTCCGCCTAGTCTTCTTCGGGATTATCTTATTCCCTACATATAACACCGCATTATCTGGAATTCCGTTCGGGGGATATTTTAAATATTCCGAGTTTAATATAACTAACGCAACTGACCAATCGTGACAGACAAAATGATCTCCGACAAGTATAAAGAGGCCGCCCAAATCGCAGTCGTGCTTCCTGCCTATAATGAGGAACTGACCGTCTCAGAGACTATCAGAGCTTTTAATCGTGAACTACCTGGCGCTGCTATCTATGTTATCAATAACAATTCAAAGGATGGCACGCAAATAGTCGCAGAGCAAACACTTTCTGAACTTGGATGCAGTGGAGCAGTAATCTGCGAACGGCGCCAAGGGAAGGGAAACGCTTTACGAAGGGCATTTCTCGAAATCGATGCGGATATCTACGTTCTTGCGGACGCAGATTCAACGTATCCGGCAGAACGGGTGCGCGATCTAATCACGCCTGTAATGAATGGGCAGGCAGATATGGTAGTTGGTGATCGGCATTCTGGCGGGCATTATGCGCAGGAAAATGATCGTCCACTGCATGGCTTTGGGAACGCCCTAGTTCAAGCACTAGTTAACCGCCTATTTGGCGCAAACCTGGTCGACATCATGAGCGGTTATCGCGTGTTCAGCCGCATGTTCGTGAAGTCATATCCCATTTTAGTCGAGGGTTTTCAGATCGAAACCGATATGACTCTTCATGCTCTTCATCAGCGGCATCGTATTATTGAGATTCCAGTCGAATACAAGGACCGCCCCGAGGGCAGTGTCTCAAAACTACAAACCATACCTGATGGTGCGCGAGTCATGTTCGCGATTGCTCAGATATTGCGCTACTACAGACCGCTGCTTTTCTTTGGCACAATGGGTTTCCTGTTTTCGCTGGCAAGCGTCATAATAGCGATACCTGTATTTAACGATTGGTTAAAATATCACTATATATATCACGTTCCACTTGCAATTCTAGCCTCCGCAATTAGCGTTGCAGCGATGATGATTTTTGGCGTTGGCCTTATCTTGGATACAGTCGTTCATCAGCAGCGCATGGAATTTGAACGAGATTTGTTAAAATTCACTCACATGACACGTCGACATTCACAGCAATGAAATATTGTTTTTCAAGAAAGCTGCTTGCGTTCGGATGCGTTGGCGCGATTGGATTCGCAGTCGACGCAGGCGTACTATCGCTGTTGACACAGGAATTTGGCCTCGACGTATACCTTTCGCGTTTGATATCATTTCCGACGGCGGTGTGTGCGACGTGGCTACTCAATCGGACGTGGGTATTTAAGCATCCGCATCGCGTCGTGCGCAACAAGCGACGGGAATATTTGAGTTATTTTTCCATTCAATCAATTGGTGCACTACTCAATTTTGGAATTTTTTCGGCGGCTTTAATCATTTATCCCGACTTGCGCGCCTATCCAATCATCCCACTCGCCTTTGGTGCGGTAGCAGGACTGCTTTTCAATTATGCCGGATCGCATTACTGGGTCTTTAAACACTCCTCTTAAATGGGTCTCCTAGCCGTCTCATGTAAGATCAGGATGGTTAACTAACAACCTTTACTTTATATAGAACGTACCCACGACACGTCACCGATCGAATTTCTCGGATAAGTCGCAGGTTTCATCCATTAAACCATGAATCTATTTTCTGTAAGTTTCATTTCCGGTTGACACGTTGCACGCAGTTGCAGCAGGCTTCGCAGAAGGAGACAAACACGCGAGGCTGGCTTCGGATTCATCAGCCCCTAGGACTGATAGAGTGGCAGTTCGTGACCGGTCGGTATGCGGATGTCGAAATTTCCAGTAGATGAGGATAGCAGACCATGAACTACAGTGGAACGGATAACTTAGAAGTAATGGCCGAAGCGGTCAACTACAATGAATATCTGGTGAAATTAGTACTTGCACATTCCAGCGCAGGCGATCGCATTCTGGATTTTGGTGCAGGTATTGGGACATTTTCCAAATGTATTGCAAAACGTGGACATGAAGTCTTGTGCGTCGAGCCCGATCCTAAACAAGCGTCTTTGATAACAGAATCGGGACTCACCGCCTACAATAACCTAAGCCACATCGAAAACAATAGCATTGACTATTTGTATAGTCTGAACGTATTAGAGCACATCGAAAATGACCAGGATATTATGAATGAGATTTACAACAAAATAAAACCAGGTGGACGGTTGCTAGTCTACGTTCCGGCATTTCAGCTCTTATATTCAAGTATGGATACCAAAGTCGGTCATTATCGGCGGTACACCAGACGTAGTCTGACCAATGTTGCTCGTCGCGCGGGATTTGAAGTATTGAAGACACGTTATGTAGATTCTGCTGGGTTTTTTGCAACACTTCTATATAAATTTTTCGGGAATAGCTCGGGCGATCTCAACACTCGTGCACTGATCGTCTACGATCGCTTGGTATTCCCAATGAGTCGCGTGGCCGATCGGTTGAGTGGGTTATTTTTTGGAAAAAACGTCTTTCTTGTCGGGGTGAAGCGTGAACACGCGGCCATCTGAACAGAAGATTCTCCGCGTCGCACCATTTATGCGAGTGGGCAATATTTTTAATTTGGGTACAATTCTTTTTATAATTGGAGTCTCTTACTCAATAGCATATTTTTTGTATCCTGCAACCCCAGGAAATAGTCAGCAATTTCCACTTGGGTGGTGGGGATGGGCCGATCAGGGAGAATACATCCGTTCCGCCAGGGCCATGGCCGACTTTGATTTCTCCTCTTCTAAACACTTTTATCCACCACTATACCCGTTTCTTGGCGCAATATTTGTGCACTGGCTCCCAAACCACCCTTTCTGGTTCGTGGATCTGGCAAGCCTCCTTTGGTTTTCAACGGTCTTTATATTACTTTCCCGAAGATACGTTGCAGGTTGGATCGCAACTCTTTTGTTTATTTTTTCAATACTGCTCAATTACACAATTTTTAAAGATTTTTTTATCCCGTGGACGTCGACCGCCAGTGCCGCACTGCTTTCAACCGGTATTTATGGCCTACTTCGATTACACAATATCGCAGACAACCACGGCAACGCGGATCAACATCCGACCGCGTTCGCCAGTTTTGTAATCTCACTTGCCATTGGCCTGATTGCGGCCTCGCGTCCAGTGGACGCGCTCGTGGGAGGGATCCTATGGCTCGGTTATGTCTGGCGCGCGTCGCGGATATCGGCCGACCACGGAACGAAGATTAATGCCCCACTCGTCAAATTTTTTCTGGCCGCTCTTGTCGGGCTGCTTGTCGGTCCGGTTATCTTCATTACGTTCAATTATCTGGTTCACGGAAGCATCTTGGGTGCATACGTCCAAGTTGCATCGTCAATGGGCTACTTTCCGGCCAACATACCTCAAAAACTTTATTCATTTTTTGTCGATGGCTACACGCTTTATCTGGAACCAGCATCCAGCCTACTTCAACACTATCCTTGGTTGGCATTTTCGATAGTTGGACTCGTTTATGTTTTCATACGTGCTGACTGGCTGTTACGCACCATCGCTTTCGCCGTATTGCTGCAGTTTATCCTATATCTCCCATATGGAGATTTACTGCCCAATGGATTGTGGCGGTATTCAAACGTGCACTATTTTAAGTGGACCTTCCCCTACCTTGCACTTTTTGCATGGCTGTTCGTCGACTTCTTGGCAAGGGAATGGAAGATCGACAGGAAGAGTTTCTTTGTCTGGCTTGGCCTTTCATTAATAGTGATATTTTCGCTCAGCACGATCAGAATGAAAATCGACTTAAAGGCTATCGGTTTACTTCCCGGTCACGCAATAGACTCGGAAAATCAGAGCCATATCTTGCTTGGCGGCGGAAATCAGAGAATGGATTTCATCGACATAACCGGCTTGCGAGGTGGATTTACCCAAATTTATATGGGCCATCACAGGATGTGGGTCGACGGAGCAGAACTTCATCTAAAGCAGGATTTCAGGGTGTTCCCCGCGCCTTGGGGTGTCCGTGTGCTGTTCAGTCGACCGATCCGGGCCAATTCAATTGACTTTCAACCTGATGCCCAGTTATTACGTTCTGGATCGGAGCTGCATGCCGAAGTTGGGAGTTTCCATTTTTCATTCGATACGCCAAGGCTATTTTGGGATGACGAAAACTTCGTTCCTGCTGCGCTATACAAATTCGGCGACGAAGTTGATTTTTCGACACGAGGCAATAGTGCTATGTACGCGCAGAATGGCTGGTCAGAGCCAGAGCCATGGGGGAGGTGGACGATCAATAACGGAGGGCGCCTGCGCCTTCGATTGGACTCACCTAAAAACAAACCCATATCGTTGCACCTGCGGCTCGGCTCGTTTGTGAATGAAAAACACCCGGTGCAAAACGTCGACATTATCGCGAACGGCACTCGTATCAGCCACATCACGTTCAGCGCCGCGCATGGAGATGACGGACCACATGAGCTCATCATCGAGCTGCCAATCAATTTGATTGACGATAGCAAGGAATTAACTCTTGTTTTAAATACTCCTGAGTCGACTTCACCCTCTCAATTGGGAATCGGGAACGATAACCGAATGCTTGGTGTCGGGGTTTCTTCCCTCCGTCTGACGCAATAACGCTTCCGAATGATCCTGAACGCGAGTGAGTTCGCCACATAAGTGAGAACTCACTTGTTCGAGTCGCTCGAGACAAATCGCAGGGACCGGCATATTGATGGCAGCCGTCCGGTCGCGACCGCATAGACGCCCTCTGAGGAGCATCAGTGTAGCGGCACCCGGGAGTTTCTGCCCTTCGGGCAGAGGTGTACCGCTGTGGAGGTTTTTTCTGTACGCGCCTCACGGCGACCGTTCTCCGGCCAGCAGTGAACGGGGGTAATTTGGCTCCCACCAAATATTTTCGTGGGAACCAAAGTGGCCGAGATTGTGGATGGCAAGAACGAAGCATCGGGTAAGCGCCTGAACTTTCCGCGCGAATTCAAACGACGGCTGGTCGAACAGACGTTCGAGCCCGGAGCTTCCGTATCGCTCGTCGCGCGCCGTAACGACATTAACACCAACCCTGCTGTTCAGATGGCGTCGCCAATATCTTCAGGGCGCATTTGGGGCGCCGCATCTGGAGCACGCGGAACAGCAACCCGATGGTGGCTACGCACCGTTCCAGCTTGAATTCGAGTGTGTACTGCGCCCGCTCTGCCTTGCCTGTCATCGTTGTTCTCCTTGCATGAGTTTACCGCTCAGCAAGGGATTCGTTTTTCGGAGGCAAGCTCATGCCTTCCAAACACCCGAATCGGTTTCTGCCAGAGCGTCGCTCCGACCGGACATGGGATGTCATTCAGATTCCTGCGGAAGAAAGTCAATCGACAGTAGTTCGAAACTGACATTGTTATGGCAAAACAACCTCATCTGAATATCGGATTCGGGACGTTGTAACTCGAATGGCATATCTATCACATCCGAGGCATGGTGGGTGAGGTCAGATCTCACCGACGCAATCGTTCTCGCTTCCTTCGAGACACAGACATCAATCGTTGCGTCACCTCGCGGCGAAACGTTCCTCGATAGGTTGGCTCGCGCTATCCATCGGCCAGCGGGAAGAGCACAGTAAGGGCCAAAGAATCCCCACCCGTTTGTTGCATTGCTGACTCTGATCGATTGGCTCTCTTTCTGGCCTACTGTAGAGCCTATCATCAGGTTGTTGGCCGGTGTCCAGAGGTTTCGGGAGTCGAATCGTCTTGCCTCCCACACGTTCGCAGCTGCATGCACGATCGATTCGTGTTTTGTTCCTTCCCATCCAGTCGAAAGCAGGGCATGACGGAAATATTCCTCGTTGAAGCCAAGCTCGAGCCAGCCATACTTTCGTATGGCCCATAGTGCTTCTCCGCCCAATCGGACGCCCCAAGGCATTGGGAAATCTTTTTCGATTGGTTCCCCGCCAAAGTAGATGTGCCCACCCGGCTTGACAGCCTTGTGAAGAGCACGAAGAAGTCTTAGATGGTCCACGCAATGATGGAAGCACTCGAAGAAAACAACGGCATCATATGGCTCTTCGACGGTTTCGGCCCACATGAAATCGGCGTTGACGACGTTGATCGAGACGCTGATCTGTTCTGCTCGGGCATGCAACAGCCGGCAGTATCGTTCCTCGATATCAACCGCAGTGACATCAAAACCTGCCTGCGCGAGCGCTAGGGTTGTATTCCCCCAGCCTGGACCGAATTCCAGTATCCGTCCGCCAGGCGGTACTTTCATGACTCGGATCAGCGACCCGACCGACAACAGCTGGTTGCCGACTGTTACTGTGTTACCGGTGTAGTAGGGAAAGGGATTCTTGACTAACGAGTCAACGTCAAACTGATACGACTCATTCTCGATGGCATATGATTTGCCGGCGATGGAAGCGTAATACTCGAGTTGGCTTTGGGCGTAGCTGTCGCTGAAGGGGTCGCCAGAAATTTCTGGCTGCCGCATCTTAAAGGACATGAAAAGTCTACGAAGCTCTTCATCCGACGCGGCAGAGTCGCATTCCGCAATTAACGCATCCAACTCATCAAGGGTGGTTATCGTGCGCATGGTTGCTCTCCGATTGGGGTACCCTTCACTGTGTTGTTTGTAAGCTAAAACAAGGGCGGAAGACTACCTCAGTTTTAGGCGTTGCCCTGTGTCCGGTTTCCGCGGGGACCCGCCCACTCTGCGGACGGTGGATCTGAATACACACTATATAAATCCAACCCCGGACGGCACAAACTGCGCGTTTCGAGGCGTCGAAATCCAGAAACGGAACAGACGGCTTGGGACGGCCCACGGCTTTGAATCGCCACAACTCGTGCTTACTGCACGCGGGTTCATTCACTCCACTTCCGACGGCTGATACGACCGATACAGCCATTCTGGCTTCTTCCCGCGATCGTCTCCCGTCTTTCTCGCACGCACAAAAATATACTGACCGAGATCGTGCTCCCGATACTCGACGAGGTGTCCAAACCGAGCAGGGTCGAGGTAGGCGCTGGTCATATTGTGATGCACATCGGCCGTGAACATCTCTTCAATTGTGAAGCCAACGTAGCTCAAAAGAAGGGACAACTCGTGCTTGTTGTACTCACGGTTGTGTCGCCCATAAGGCCCGAATGCACTATAAGGGTCGTAAATATTCGCACCGACGATCATCCGGGCAACATTCTCGATCCGGTTCACGTTCGGTGTCGTGAGCACCAACGTCCCGTTGTCGCGAAGGATGCGCTTGATTTCCCGCAACACGCGGCAGGGATCGTTCAACAGGTGCTCAATAATTTCACAGAACAGAACTACGTCCAGCGACCCCGTCTCAAATGGAAACTCGTCTTCTTCAATATTGAAGTGAGAATAGGCGAGTTCGACTTCTGCCCTGGCCTCGGGATTTCTGAATTCGTTTAGATATACGCGTTGCGAGGAGTCACCCTTTGGTACCTGCGGGCCGAAATAGTTGGCAAGCCGCCACTCGACAGGCGAAAAGCTTTTGAGGAGCATGGTGGTGAAGTAAGGATTTGCACCAAGCTCTAGACCGACGACTGGCCCATTTACACCGGCAACCGCCCGTTGCACGAGCCCAAATGTTTGCACAAACCGTTCAAAGTCTTGCTCGCAATAGCTCACAATAGACTCGGGAGCGTTTGACACGCGCACACTCCTAAGCCACTCGAACAGTTCGTCCCTTTTTACGCCTTGCGGCAAAGGTAGAGTTGGGCGTAAAGGGAAAGACTCAAGCGAATAATTTGACTTCGCGTCGTCAGCGGTCTCAAACAAAGCAGCAACTCTGCGCTTCCGTAGAAACATTTTACCCCTCGCTGTCTCGATGGCGTGTTGAAGAGTCTCACACCGGCGCAAGTCTTTCAAGTCCTTACCCAGGTGATAAAATGTCCATATCCTTTTCGAGCAACAACGAAAATGCATGCGCTGACGAATGACGTTCGCGGCCAGCCGTCCGCTGCTCCGACTGAAAATCGGACGCAAAAGCGGTGATAGGCTTGCCCTAAGGCTTTGGGCTATCGTCAATCATGCGACGGGCGCCACTCCTCGCACCAGTCATCCTCCAGCAAGACTTTTTTGACCTGCTCGGCGCTTTTAGCCCAGGTCAGCCGCGGCATTCCAGCCGAAGTCGGGACCCTGCCCCCTTCTCCCAGCTCGAGCAAGTTTTTACAGCTTGCGCAAGAGTGTCGGCCGAATCGCCGTCAAAATAGAACGCGTGCTCGCCCGCTACTTCGCGAAAAACGGGACGATCACGCGTGGTAATCGGCGGCCCTCTCTGCGCCCCTCAATCAACGCTAACCCGAATTCCTCACCGTTTGAAGCAGTCAAGAGACACGCGGATGCCTCATTTACTTTCTGGATTCGCACCGCCGTCAACAGCAGCAAGATACCCAAAGGCCACGGAAACGCTGAAGAAGGTATTGCCATCCGATAAATCCGATAGCAGCAAGCGCTCGCAGGCTGTCCAGTTCGTGCAGTCGGGATGGTCTCGTGGTCGTGATCGTGCCCTATCGATAGCGTGGCGGAATTCTAGCCAAGATCGCGCCGCCTCAGAATTCGGTGGAAATCAACACCGTCGTATCGAGGCTTGCGTGGTGACACTTTCAATACGCCCTACGGCTTTCGATGAATAAATGAACCCATCATTCACACCCAGTCAAACAACTGCCTCAGCTTTCCAAGCAATGGCGCGACCATCCGCCCCCACTCGTGTTCCTGTTCGACGAATGCCCTTGCCCGCCTCGCCATCGCTACTGCCTCAGCCTCATTGGCCATAAGCCACTCGATGCGCTCGGCAAATTCTTGCGGCGTATTCGCGATTAGAAGGTCATGCTCGCTTTTTGCGCCCAAGCCCTCGTATCCCAACAAAGTCGCCACGACCGGCAACCCCAGCGCCATGTACTCCAGAATCTTGTTCTGCACGCCCGCCCCGATTCGCATCGGGCACACGCCGATGGCGCCATCCGTAGCCGCATCCGCCACCGACGCAACCCGGCCTGTCACTTCGACACCGTCATAGGCCCTGAACCGCTCGGCAAGCGCGGGAGAAATCGAGCCCACGATCCTGAACCGGTAATCCGCGCGCTTGCGCAGCAAGGGCAACACCTCTTGCGCAAAGAAGTGACACATGTCCTCGTTCTGAACCGTCCGCATGTCGCCGATGAAAATCAGCACGCGGCTTGCCATACTACGCACCGAATACGGCAGCCCAGACAGATCAACTCCGTTCGAGCACACCATCACATTTCCGGCGTGCGAGCCGGGAAACAGATAATCCTTATCGGTTTGCGAAACCAGCACGGACAAATCGAAGTCGTCGACGATCGTGCGCTCGTATTTGTGCAGGCGTTTGGCCTCGAGACTGAGCACGCGCGACTTGAGCCCCCGTGCATTCTTGAGTTGCTTGACCCGGCTGTAGTTGAGCGAGATCGCGTCGGTCATTTCGAGAACACGCGGCTTGTCCGACTTGCGCACATACTCGGCACAGCGCACCAGATGGACGAGTACGCCGTCATGCGAAGGCATCATCCGTGCAACTGCCGCGGCAAATGCCCGACTACGGTAGTAGGCGACCTGCAACGGCGTCCGCGTGGGAAGCGCAAGCAGCGTGTTGATATACGAACGCGCCTTCGACAGAAAAACTCGCTCGACGCGGTCGAATACGCCGTCGTCAGGCAACTCACACTCCATCTCTTCGAGCGTCTCGCACAGGCTCAGCAGCGTCAGCGAGTAGTGGCGCGACAACGCCTTGCAAAGGTGATAGATCCTCAGCTTGTCTCCGCCGATCACCGGATAGGGAAGCCTGGGTGTCAGCACCAGCAGCTTTTTCTTGCCTGTTGTCACGACAAACGTTCCCAGAATTGCTGAATCGACGGGGCAAGGATTGACTCTGAAAACATACGCGCGCGGTCCACACCGTTGCGAACCCGCGCCTCGAACGTTTCGCCGCCGCTCCATACACCCCGGATCTGCTCGGCCATATCGCCAACTGAAAAGGGGTCGAAATGCAGACCACACCCGCCAACGATCTCGGGCATCGACGTCGTGTTGCTGCACGCGACAGGTGTACCCGAAGCCATCGCCTCCAGCAGCGGAATACCGAATCCCTCGAACAACGAAGCAAAGATGAATGCCCGTGCCTGCCGGTAATGCAGCTTCAGCTCCTGCTCGGAAACATACCCGAGCAGCTCGACATGACCTGCGATTCCCAGTGTGGTTGCCCGCCGAAGAAAATGTTCGTGATGCGCGGATTTAATCCCGGCAATGCGCAACCTGACGTCCTCGCCTAGCTTCGGCCTCGCCAACGCGAAGGCTTGCAGGAGGCGATCAACGTTCTTGCTGGGCACCTCTCCCGCCACGGTAAACAGGTAGGGTCGGCGATCGGCCTGACTGAGCGGAGGAGCGAACCAGTCGTCCGGAATCGAGCACGGAATGAGATGCACATCCTTTTCCGACAGTCCGAACTTCTCCACCAGTTCCCGCTGGGTGAATCGGGATACGGTCAGCACCACATCGGCGCGACGAGCCAGCGTGGGCACCACATGCCGTCTGTACACCCGCCCGAGAGTCTGGTACAGGGATCGCGACGGAGGCAGCACCCGCCAAGGTTGCAGATAGATCAGATCGTATATGACTGAGATCAGCCGGGTCCGGCCTGTCGATCGCAGTGGTCCAGTGTTGTACGGACACAGCAGGTAGTCCAGCTTCTGAGCCTCGCACAGGCGGGGCAGCTCGACCTGCTCCCACCATGGAAAGAAACCGCGGCCTTCACTAACGCACGGCCATTCCGTAGTCGTCACACCGCTCGGGGCTAGACCCAGCACCGATGCACTAACCGGCTCGATCAGCTGACGCGCGAATCGTCCCATGCCACGGTAGTTGCCAACCATCCACGTGACATCCACCCCTAACTTCACGCTGCATTCTCCACGGACAGATTGAATCACGAGCGACATGAACCATCTAGGACAGATCGATAAACCGCTACGGTTTTCTCGGCACACGCCTGCCAGGTCAGCTCGCGCGCTCTCGCCAGCCCTGCCTCGCGCAGCGCGTCGGCCTCGCGTGGGTGCTCGGTCACGAGGCGCATCGCATCGGCGATATCACCTGCGTTGCAGGGATCAACCAAAATGGCAGCATCTGCAGCCACTTCGGGAACGGACGTTGTATTGGACGCGATGACCAGAAGACCCGATGCGAACGCCTCCACGACCGGCAATCCGAAGCCCTCGCCCAACGACGCAAACACCAGCGCGCTGGCCGATTGCATCAAAGCACGCACGTCGAGATCCGGCAAATACTGCAACCAGCGAGCACTGCCTTCCGTTTCGCTCGCGCGCAGGCGGGCGACAAGGCTTTCACACCCCCACCCGGCCCTTCCGACGACAACCAATGGAAACTCTCGGCGCAAATCGGCCGGCAGACTGGCGTGCGCATCTATGACCCGATCGAGATTCTTACGCGGCTGCAAGGTCCCCACGCACAGGAAGAACTGCGCAGGCAAGCCCAACCGCTTCAGCACCTCGTCACGGGTCGTACCGTCGAACTGTTCAAAAAACCGTGGATGCACACCCAAGGGAACCACGGAAATGCGTTCTGCCGCGATGCCGAAATGTTCCACAATCGAGTTCTTCGAATACTCGGAAATCGTGATCACATGATCCGCCCACGCGCCCGAGCGCCGCAACAGCCAACGACGCAGCGCAGCCAGCTTCACGGTCGTCCACTCGGGATTCGACAACGGAATCGCATCCATCAAGGTCGCGATGACGGGCATCGCAGACAGTTTTGGAATCAGGTGATCCGTCGCATGGAACACGTCCACTTGCTCGGTGACAAGCTCCCTCTCGGCTACGCACTTCCACGGGCTCACGGCGCCCAGCGTCGCCATGACCGCGTGCCGGCCGAGATTCACAGGCGGCCGGGCACCCGGCAACACGTCATCGCCGACGAACGCACGATAGCCGGCAGGGACGAGATCGATCCCGCCTCCGGCGAGCAGGGCTCGCCCCAGTTCCTGCGTGTACGAGCCGATGCCGTCCACCCCGCCGTGTGCAATGCTACGGGCCAATGCCGTCGTACCAAAACCAACCTTCACCCATGCTCCTCGTTGTACATCCAGCGCAGTGTATCTTCCCGCAGCATTTCCTCGAGCGGCCCGACGACAGGATAATTTCGCCAGCCGGCCTTTGATCAGCTCCCGCGAGACCCGGTACCGATCTTCGAACGCACGATAGAAACTATCCACTACGGCAAGCTCCGCACCGTCGTCGGTATCCAAGCCACTCCGACAAAGTCTTGCATTTTTAAATTGACAACGTTGAAGACCAATGCGCGATCACGCCATTGGTAATTGTTGGCGATGTGGTTGCTTCATCAGCGCCGATTAGCAGGCCGCCAGATTTCGTACCAAGAGTCCTCAAAAACAACCTGCTTGAGCTGATCTCCACTCTGCTGCCACGTCAGCCACGGAATCCCAGCCGACGTGGGTGCACGCCCCGCCGACGAAAGGTTGAGCCACTCCTGCACGGCCTCAGCCAAGACCCCAGCCGAATCGCCGTCAAAATACAACGCGTGCTCACCTGCAACTTCCCGAAATATTGGCAACTCACGTGCAATGATGGGTAATCCTTTCTGTGCTCCCTCGATCAGCGGCAAACCGAAACCTTCACCAAATGACGCAGCTAGCAGGCATGACGATGCTCCGTATACCTGCTCCAGGTACTCGTCACTGATTCCCTGTAGCCAGAAAAGGTGTCTGTTCAATTCCGGATGCTGCTCGAGTCTATCCGCAAAGCCGTTGAGGCCCCAGCCGGCCTTTCCGACAATAGCCAGGTTGACGTTCACGTTGGCAGCCCAAAGCTGCTCAAACGCGGCAAGCGCTTGAGCGTGACCTTTTCTCGGCTCCACCGTTCCAACCATTAGTAGCGTCGGGTTTGCTCGCAGCTCCGAGAGGATCCTGTCGGCGTCCGCCGCAAGCCCAAGTGATGGCTGACTGCTTCCGATATCAGCGCCAAGGTGAAAATAGCCTAGTTTAAGATCATTCAAACGGGCCAATGACGCTGCATCAAGCCAACGGTGTAAATCATCAGCGACAGCACGAGAAATTCCGATCAGGCCATCAGATACCGTCGCGATCGTGCGTACCCACGCTGGAAAGCAACCTGCGATTCCCTCGTGAAACCATTCGGGTCGCAATACCGGTAGCAGGTCGTACACAACGAAGTAAATTCTGACGCCACGACGTCGCTGCGCAGCGAACCAATCTTGCACTTGCGGTATACGGTCGGCAACCAGATCGAGACCGAGAAATACATCGCCTTGCTGACTATCCAGCCATTCGTCTTCGCCAACGACCGTTTCGCGAGCGCCGTCATTTAGGCTACGCGAAAATCTGTTTGCGTATCGATAGCGCGCTTCCCCTCGGTCAAGTCGGACCGGCCTCACCTGCCAGCCTGCCGGGGGAGACTTCATCAACTGAAGCAGTATCGCGCGCGTCACGCGCTGAATACCGGATTTCGCGTCGTGTTCACAAAGCACCGAGACGTCAACGAGCAACTGCGGGACCCGTCCGACACGCTGATTCGCAGCAATGGCGTCGGCGGTCGCGAGGTAGTCGACATCCGAGGCAGGCAAGTCGAGACTCGTCACAGCGTCAATCAGCGTTCGATAGCGCACGTCAGCAGGCGTAAGTGTGCTTCCCGATCGGCTAGTGCATGACGCGCCCTCCCGATCACCGCCATCCCGACGGTGCGCAAAAGCATCCTCGAAACCTCGCAATGCCCGGCGGCCGGTCGAATCCCATGAAAATTTCTCGACCTGCGTCGCAGCGTGCGCTCGCAAGGACCGCCAGAATTCGGTGTCGCTCAATGCACGCTGCATCAACGCAGACATCTGTGGCAAGTTGAGCGGATCAAAGAGCGCATCGTCGCGGCCGATGACTTCGGGAATACTAGTCGCACTTGACCCAATTACAGCCGCACCACACGCCATCGCCTCAAGTGCGGGCAACCCAAAGCCCTCATGAAGCGACGGAAACACAAACAAATGGCACAGGTTGTACAAGGCGACGAGATCGTCATCCGATACGTAACCCGCGAGAACCAGTTCGTCGGGCGCAAGTCCTTTCGATTCAGCCAACTCACGCAACCTGGTGCAGTTCGACTCGGTCGCCTGACACACCATAAACAACTGGTATGAGCGTCGCAGTTCAGGAGGCAGCATCGCGTATGCAGCGATAAGGCCTTCGAGGTTCTTACGCGGTTCGACGATACCCGTGGTCATCACGAACGGACGTTCAATTCCGAAACGTCGGTTTAGCGCGTGACGTTCCGGTTCGGACAGTTCGAGGCGCCGGAACGACTCGGAAACGGCGGACGAAATATTGAAAATGCGTTCCCGTGGTATACCCAACTCACGCTCTGCCTCTTCGCCACAATACTCGGAAATCGCCAACAACAAATCCGCGCGCTTAAGCCCTTCGATTTTGTCGTAGTAGTATTTCCGGACGCCGTCATCGCGCAGATAGGTGCCCGGATTGACGAACGGAATCAGATCGTAGAGTGTGACCGCTGTCAGCAATTCCGGACCAAGTGCCTTCACGGAGGTAATGGCATTGTCCATGTACCCCTCGAACAAACTGCCGATGTGCACCAGATCAGGCTCTAGCTCGGCGACGGCATACTCACGTACAAGCGCCGCTGCACGCCCACGCCAATCGTCAATATCTCTGTGAATATTTAACGGCGGAGCTGAGAAGACGGCAATACGCCCGGCCGGCAGCAAACCGGAAAACGAATGCCGAATACCCTCTACCGTTTCCGGAAAGAGGTCATTCAGCACGATCCAGATTTCATGGTCTCCAGCGTTGCGCACAATCGCCTTGGCCAAGGCCAGACTGTAACGGCCAATGCCTCGCAGCCTGCTGACAGACTGGCAACCCTGTAAATCCAGAACAATGCGCATGGTAGTACCGGCAAGTGATTATCGATGTGTTAGTGCTTCTTCGCTTGCTGCAGATCATCGTAGACAGACCTTCCGCGAGCCGTGAGCTGATCAACCGATTCGATCACGTCGGCGGGTCGTACATTCGCGACTCCCCTAAAAGCGTCAGGCCCGGCAAAGTTCACGAGACGCGCGCGCAGCCCAGGATATTTCGCGAAGAGGTTGGCGATGCGTCGCTGGAGCGCTGGCCGTGAGCGCATGTAGGCAGCCGCGTGCAAAAACACCGGTTTAGCCACGCGCCTCACACCCGTTCTTGAGATACCGGCCCAGCGAAGCGCGTTGCCACCCGCTCGAATCGGAGCTGTCAGACGCCAACTCCGGCTGTTCAGCATGGCCTGAATCTGCTGTTGCGAGCGATTTGCCAGATCCTCGATTGCCGCAGCTCTGGCCTGAGCCTCACGTACCCGCGCCTCGAGTTCCTGTATGCGAGCCTGGCGCATCTCCTCGGCGTGCGCCTCGGTCAATCGGACTTGAAGCTCCTGCGCACGTACCGCCGTATCGCGCGCCGCCGCGTCCGCCTGCGCGGCCTTCTCCCGCCAGATAACAGCTTCCTTTTCTGCCTCTACGATTCGAGACAACAATGAATTCACGTCTTCCTCCTCATCTGCAGAGACCGCAAGTGGAGAAGTGCTAACGAGTGATTCGGCGATCCTGCTCAGATCAGCATCCTGCTTCTTGATCGCGATGATCGCGTAGTCGGGCGCCTGCATGAGATTCTGATCCAGCGCCGAGACAATTTTGTTAATAACTTTTGCGCCCATCAACTGACCGGGCATGAATTCGAGGTTGTTCTGCAAAAAACTGCGATTGACAGGAACGACAACTACACTTTCAAAACCCGAGTATTCCGCCGCGAAGCTCAACAGTACTGACGGAATGGGCCGCTCGTGGGTCGGATCAATATAGAAGTTGCACGCGCCAACGATAAGATTAGCCGGATTCGGCGTTTCAAGCAAAACCGCACCCCCATCGTCCACGACGCGGTGTGCTTCCTTCAGGAACTCCAGAAGACTGTTGAAGCCGAGGTGTTCGACTACATGAAAAGCAGTGATGAGGCTGTACGTCTGATCAGGCTGGTTCTTCAAAAACTCCATCGCATCGGCTTTGAACACCGACAAGCCGGCATCAATACCTGCCTTCACGAAGTCCTCGTTGAAATCGAGACCTTCCGCTGCAATTCCGCGCTCGGCCAGCAACTCCAGCCACTCGCCGCGCCCGCAGCCGACGTCGAGCATCTTCTTGCTGACTTTGGCGCCGAGAGCCTCGACAAACGGCAAGTAGACACCCTGGCGTGCCTTGATCAAATCCCGACTGCCGCGAAAACGGTCTTCGAGCGCCCGATAGAAGTCATCTGAAACCATGTAATTCCCCGATATCTTATTAGTTAGTAGTTTTCAACATTCAATTCAGGCTCGATCCATGCACAACCGACAAACTTCGTCTTGGACATGTTGATCACCTGAAATACCACGGCCAGATCGCGCCACTCGTAGTTCTTCCCGACGTGCGTGTCGCCCGCATGCAGAGCGGTCGCGATCGAATAGGTGCCTTCACCCAGATTCATTGGGAAAGTGAACTGGTATCTAACTCGATCACCAGCAGCAAGCGCCTTGGCTGAGCGTTTGAGGTGGTGCGTATTGGTACCGAAGATTGGCTGGCCAACCCGGTCCTTGATCACGTAGCCGAGGACCAGGTCTTCGATGTCCGCGTTGATCGCTACATCGATCTCCAGCGTCACCTTGCTGCCAACGTCGACGACTTCCCCACCCTTGCCCTCGGCGCTCACCAACCGGATGCTGGATATCGATGCCTCGCCGGACCCTGATCGGGTCTGCGCCTTCCCTTCCGGTGTTTCAACCTGAATGACGGACGTCGCTTCCTTGTCGGCAAGCAAAGCGTTGTAGTAGTCGAAGATTTCCTCGGGCGAGCCTTCCTTCGCGAGGTGCCCCGCATTCAGCAGGATCGCTCTGTCGCAGATAGCCTGAATGGCTGTCTTGTCGTGGGACACAATCAGCAGAGTCGTGCCCTCTTCGCGAAACGAGCGAATACGGTCGAAACTCTTGTGCTGAAAATAGGCATCGCCGACGGAAAGGGCTTCGTCGATAATCAGAATATCCGGGCGATGAAATGTCGCGACGCTAAATGCGAGGCGCATCTGCATCCCGCTCGAATAGACCCGCACAGGCTGGTCGATTGCGTCACCGATTTCGGCGAAATCTTCGATTTTCTGCATGTTCTCGGTGATTTCACCCACCGAGTAGCCCAACAGCTGGCCGGCCATCAGAACGTTTTGCCGGCCCGTGAAGTCCGCGTGAAAACCCATTCCCAGTTCGAGCATGGCGGCTACTCGACCGGTTATCGCGATGCTGCCCTGGGTCGGTTGAGTCGTGCCGGTGATCATCTTGAGCAACGTGCTCTTTCCCGCGCCATTGATGCCGACAATGCCGATCGCCTCACCTTGCCTGACTTCAAAGTTGATGTCTTGCAGCACCCACTTGAGTCGGTGCCGGACAAGCGGTGCCGGCGACAACCACTCCAGCAGACGCCCGAAGCGCGATGGATACTGTTTGTATGCTTTGCTTACGTTCTGTACGGAAATGCTGCCCATGAAATTCGATCACTCTTCCTGTTCGAAGTCTGCGAGGGGCCGCCGGCGAACAAGTGCGGATCCGCTTGAATTCGGGCAAACGGCTGCGTAAGCGCCTCGCTTACGTCGTTTCATTTCCCATGGTCCGCGTTGGACGCATGGCATGTAAATCAGACGCCGACCATCCACTTGATGGTCGACGCGAAGTCGACGGGTTCGACGTCGTGAACGAGCGAGCGGAGCTTGACCGCAGACCCGACAAGCGTCTTCACTTCGTTCTGCCGTACGAATGCGGGATTCACCCGAACTTCGAGATCGTGGCCGGAAGCGTCCCGTACCATTTGCAGGACATCCTGCAATGTATAGGGCTTCTCACTGCACACGTTGACAGTTTCGGATTCGGCGCCTGATTCGAGCAGCGAGCGATAGACACGAGCAACCGTGCGCACGTCCGAAAAATCTCGTGCGACGTCAAGATTGCCGAGTTCAATAAACGGCTGGCGCTGCACGAAGTGCGACACGATCTTCGGCACCAAAAACCGTTCGGACTGTCCGCGCCCGGTGTAATTAAACGGTCGGGTCATCACGATGGGCAACCGGTCGAACCACGTGCGAACGAGGTGTTCCATTGCAACCTTGCTCGCGGCGTAGTGGTTCACCGGCGCGGGCGTGACGCTCTCATCGACGACACCCGCGGCGTTGCCGTACACGTTCGCACTGCTGGCCACCAGGATCTTGTCCGGCCGATGCCCAACGTCGATACATGCCTGTAGCAGGTTCAACGTTCCGAGCACATTGACGCGATACATTTCGAGCGCATCGTCGTGAGCAACGAAACTGATGGCGGCCAGGTGCACGATGTGGGTGGGCCGCAATTCGTCGATCACGCGCCGGCATTCATCCAGCGACGTGATGTCGAGTGTGCGCTCGCCCGGGGCCGCAACCCCGACGAGCGTGCCTGTGACTTCATAGCCGGCATTCAGCAATTCATCGCGGACATACGCCCCCGTGAAGCCGTGCACGCCCGTCACGAGCGCGCGGCGCAGCACCGGCTCAGAATGAGAAGCCAACTTTGTTTCTCCGGAGGTCGGCATCGACCATCATCTTGCACAGCGCTTCGAGGGAAGTCTTCGGCTCCCAGCCAAGTTTTGCCTTCGCCTTTGCCGGGTCACCGATCAGCAGCTCGACTTCGGCCGGCCGGTAGAACTTCGGATTCACGCGAACAAGCACCTTGCCGTTCGACGCATCCACGCCCTCTTCCTGCTCGGCCTGGCCACGCCATTGCAATTCGGTCCCGACAGCCTTGAACGCCATCGACACAAAATCGCGGACCGTTTCCGTGCGATTGGTCGCCAAAACGAACGTATCGGGTTCGTCGGCCTGCAGCATCCGCCACATCCCTTCGACGTATTCTTTGGCGAAGCCCCAGTCGCGCTTTGCGTCCATGTTGCCGAGTTCAAGTGTCTCGAGCTTGCCCAGGGAAATCTTCGCGACGGAATCGGTAATTTTGCGAGTAACGAATTCGCGGCCTCGAAGCGGAGACTCGTGGTTAAAAAGGATACCGCTCGAACCGAAGATGTCGTACGACTCGCGATAGTTGACCGTGATCCAGTGCGCGTACAGCTTGGCGACGCCATACGGGCTGCGCGGATAGAACGGCGTATCTTCTTTCTGCGGAATCGCTTGAACCTTGCCGAACATTTCGGACGTCGAGGCCTGATAGAAGCGGATCGAACGGTTCACGATCCGGATCGCCTCGAGCAGATGCAGCGCACCCACGCCTGTGATTTCGGCCGTCGTAACCGGCTGGTCGAACGACACGCCCACGAAGCTCTGCGCCGCGAGGTTATAAACTTCGCGCGGTTGGGCCTTCTCAAGCAGGCGGATCGTCGCACCGAGATCCGTCAGGTCATGCTCAACAAGGTGCAGTTTGGGATGGTTCAAGACACCCAGTTCTTCCATACGCCAGAAGTTGACAGAACTGGTACGTCGATAGGTACCGTAAACTTCGTAACCGTGTTCAAGCAGCAACTGCGTCAGATACGCTCCGTCCTGCCCCGTGATGCCAGTTACAACTGCGCTTGTCAATTCACTCTCCTTGAGAATATCCGGCTTCGCGATAGCCACGCGGAACACGGACACAATACTAAATACTGCTGCCGATTATATCTGAGCGCCTATCCCGCCCAGGCGGCAGAAAAAGGCACGGGTCGGCGCCGGCAACCAGCCGCCTTAAAGTTCGTCGACCATCTCCGCTGCATGCCGGCGAAACAGATGAAGGCCCACCGCGCACATCAGCAGCCCGAGGACCAGGACCGGCCACACGAGCCCCCAGTCAGGCCACATATGATTCACAAGAATCGTTTGATATCCGAGGACCAGGTCGGCCATCGGATTGAGCTTGACCAGAAGCTTGGCCCTTTCGGGCAGGATGTGCCACGGATAGACAATGGGTGTGAACCAGAACCAGAACTGCATAAAGATGGTCATGAACTGGCCGACGTCGCGGAAAAAGACGTTCAACACGCCAAGCGTGATCCCCAGTCCAATGCTGAAAATGATCTGCACCAGCAGCAGCGGCAGCAGCCCAAGATACGTTACGCCCGGAAAATTGCCCGTAACTACCAGAAAAATTGTGAAAAGTGAAAAAATGATCGCGAAATTCATCAAGGCCGAGACCGTGACGATCACAGGCAGCGCGATACGCGGGAAATTCAGCTTTTTGAGCAGGTTTGCGTTTTCGACAAATACACCCTGACCGCGCGAAATCATTTCGGCAAACAAGCCCCACGTCAGCACACCCGCACAAAGGTAGATACTGAAGCCGAACGTACTCTGTACGCCCGGCATGCGCGATTTCATGACCTCTGCGAAGATCACCGTGTACACAAGGATCATGGCCAGCGGCTGCAGCACCAGCCATAGCGCCCCAAGCATGCTCGTACGGTAGCGCGTCTGAAACTCGCGTTTTACGCTGCCAATGATGAATCCTCGGTACCGGATCAGGGCAACCAACAATGCACTCAACGTGTGTCCTCAATGGTTTATCGCTAGCGGTGAAAACGACACCGCAGGCCGATTGCTGTCATGAACGAAGTAAATCCGGACCTCCGCGGTCGCGCCGTTCCAGCGGCCGGCTATTGTCCGTTATCCCTCTCGGGTAAGGCAACCGCTCTGAACGTCCAGGTGCGATGGCCACAGCGCACCGCGCCGACGTCCCGACCTTTCAATACTGAAGGCTTGCGATACACAACTGCAAGGCGTCACGCCAGTCGGGCGCCCGCACACCGAACCTTGACGCAAGCTTTTCGTTCGACAACAGGGAGTTCCTCGGCCGCTTCGCCGGCGTAGGGTATTCATCTGACGTAATCGGCTTCACCAATGGCCGCGTCGGCGGCAACGCCAGTTCGAAGATCGCTTCCGCGAACCCGGCCCATGACGTGGCGCCAGCCGCTGTCAGGTGATAAACGCCAGAATGCTCACCCCACCAGCCAGCATCGCTCCCATGCTCGATCAGCGCCTGCGTTGCGATCTGGGCGGTCAGGGCGGCTATTGTGCTTGACCACGTCGGCGCTCCCACCTGATCGGCCACGATATTCAATTCAGGTCGCTCTGCAGCGAGCCGCAACATCGTGCGCAGAAAATTACGGCCGCGCGTGCCGTAGACCCAACTGGTTCGAAACACCAGATACTTGCCGCCAACCTGGACGATCGCCTGCTCGCCAGCGAGCTTGCTCCTGCCATACACGTTGAGCGGGTTCGTCGGATTGTCTTCGTTATAAGCACATTCCTTTGTGCCATCGAAAACATAGTCCGTCGAATAATGAATAATGGCCGAGCCGACGCGCCGAGCTTCTTCGGCCAGCACGCCAGGCGCCTCCGCATTCATCCGCGTCGCCGCGTCCACATCACTTTCGGCACTATCAACCGCCGTATAAGCCGCAGGATTGACGATAAGCGTCGGTTTGATCTCTCGCACGACACGCTGGATCTGACCAGAATCAGCCAGATCGAGGGTTCGCCGGTCAGGAGCAACAATGCGACCAAGGCCCTGCAAGCTGCGCAACAACTCAAAACCCACTTGCCCGGTTGTACCGGTCACAAGAATTGTTGGTTCGTTGGAATCGGCCATGGGATAGTAAACCTCAGAACTCGCGCACCCACATGTCCGCGCCCTCGCACCAAACTGGCGACCGGGCTTCTGGATGCACGATTATAGGATCGTCGGCCGAACGGCCGAAGCGAGCTAACAAACTGATACAAACGTGCTGATTTTCTTTAGATTCAATGTTTTGCGCATAAATTCGAGTTCAGGCTAGCTATAGCCAGCCTTGACACTCACGCATATGTTTCAGCCTCTACCAACCCTTTTCCCGCCGCATCCTTCGCAGCCAGCGTTGGCTCACCAGTAGCAGGCCACTCGATCCCGACCTGCGCATCATTCCAGAGCAGACACCGCTCATGCTCCGGAAACCAGTAATCCGTGGTCTTGTACAGAAAGTCAGCGGTCTCCGACAGCACAACGAACCCATGCGCAAACCCCGGCGGAATCCACAACTGACGGCTGTTCTCCGCACTCAGATTCACGCCCATCCACTTCCCGAAATTCGGCGAACTCCTGCGGATATCAACCGCCACATCGAACACCTCGCCCGAAATCACCCGCACCAACTTCCCCTGCGGATGCTGAATCTGATAATGCAACCCACGCAGCACGTTCTTCGCCGAGCGCGAGTGGTTATCCTGCACGAACTCGACCCCAGCCTCCACCTTCTCCGCGAACTCGCGGGCATTGAAGCTTTCGAAGAAGAATCCACGCGAATCGCCAAACACCTTCGGCTCGATGAGCTTGACTTCAGGCAGCGCCGTTGCGGTTACCGTGATTGCCATACGACTTTGTCCGTCAGAAGATTCTTGAGATATTGCCCGTAGCTGTTCTTCGCAAGCGGCGCGGCCAGCTTCGTCAGTTGCTCCGCGTTGATCCAGCCGTGCCGGTAGGCGATCTCTTCCGGACATGCCACCACCAGCCCTTGCCGCTTCTGCAGCGTCGCGATGAACGTGGCCGCCTCGATCAGCGAATCATGCGTGCCTGTATCGAGCCAGGCATAACCGCGCCCCATGATCTCAACGCGCAGCTTGCCCGCTTCCAGATACCGCGAGTTGACGTCGGTGATTTCGAGTTCGCCGCGGGCCGAAGGTTTGATATCGGCGGCGATATCGCAGACATCGTTGTCGTAGAAATAGAGCCCCGTCACGGCATACGACGAACGCGGCTCCGCTGGCTTCTCTTCAATCGAAAGCGCCTGCATCTGCTCATCGAACTCGACCACGCCATAACGCTGTGGATCGTTGACGTGATACGCGAACACGGTCGCGCAATCGGTTCGCGCGTTAGCCTGTTCCAGCTGACGCGCGAGATCGTGACCATAGAAAATGTTGTCGCCGAGAATCAGCGCACAGGGATCGCTGCCGATAAACTCGCGGCCGATGATGAACGCCTGGGCCAACCCATCTGGTGAAGGCTGCACCGCGTACTGCAGATTCATCCCCCACTGTGAACCGTCGCCAAGCATCGACTGGAAACGCGGTGTATCGATGGGCGTCGAGATGATCAGTACATCACTGATCCCGGCGAGCATCAGCGTCGAAAGCGGATAGTAGATCATCGGCTTGTCGTACACCGGAAGCAGTTGCTTCGAAACGGCGTGAGTGATCGGGTACAGCCGCGTGCCCGATCCGCCTGCGAGAATGATTCCCTTGCGTGACATCGACGCTCCTTTAAGCCTGCCCGGCGTAGTGCTTTTCCATCCAATGAAGATAACTGCCGCTCGTTACGCCGGCAATCCACTCAGGGTGTTCCAGATACCACCGCACCGTCTTCTTCATCCCGGTTTCGAACGTTTCAGCGGGGCGCCAGCCAAGCTCGCGCTCGATGCGCGTAGCGTCGATCGCATAACGGCGGTCATGTCCCGGACGATCCTTCACGAACTCGATCTGCCTCGCGTACGGCTCGCCCGACGCCGATGGACGCAGTTCGTCCAGCGTCTGGCACAGCGTGTGCACGACATCGATGTTGGCTTTCTCGTTCCAGCCGCCGATGTTATATGTCTCGCCCAGCGCGCCCTTCAGTAGCACGGTGCGGATCGCGGAACAGTGATCGCCGACGTACAGCCAGTCGCGTACGTTCCTGCCGTCGCCATACACAGGCAACGCTTTTCCGGCAAGCGCATTGATGATGGTAAGCGGAATTAATTTCTCGGGGAACTGATACGGACCGTAGTTATTCGAGCAGTTGGTGGTCAGCACCGGCAGCCCGTACGTATGGTGATATGCGCGCACAAAGTGGTCGGACGCTGCCTTGCTTGCCGAATACGGACTGTTCGGCGCGTACGGCGTACGCTCGTTGAAGGCGGGATCGGTGGGTTCGAGCGAGCCGAACACCTCGTCCGTGGAAACGTGCAGGAACCGGAATGCATCCTTTTCGCCGCCGGTGAGGCCATTCCAGTAGGCGCGGGCCGCTTCGAGCAGCGTGAAGGTGCCGACGACGTTCGTCTGCACGAATTCGCCGGGCCCGTGAATCGAACGGTCCACATGGCTTTCCGCCGCGAAGTGCAGCACTGCGCGCGGCCTGTGCGTCCTGAAAAGCGCATCGAGCGCCTCACGGTCGCAGATGTCGACACGCGCAAAAATGTGACGTGGGTCGGACTCGAGCGGCGCGAGGGTTTCCGCATTGCCCGCATAGGTGAGTTTGTCGACGTTGACGACAGGTTCATCTCCGTCGCGCAGCCAGTCGAGTACGAAGTTGGCGCCGATAAAACCCGCACCACCAGTCACCAGAATCATATTCTTCCCTCTCGATTGCCTCGCGACAGCGTCGAAGTGCGCCTGCGGCTGGTTCCCCGAACGGCCCGTGCTTCGCAAATGCCGTCGCTCCAAACAAGCTATTATGTCACGCTATATTGCACAGTCATTAACGCCCAGCCCTCAGATGACCGCTTTGACCCGGCCCGTCCCGCTTGCATTTGGTGACCTTCAGGGCTGCCGCACCCAGTTCCAGGAACTCCTCGCCAAGGCCGCACCGTCGGACGACACGCCGCTGTGGTTCGCCGGCGACATCATCAATCGAGGCCCCGAGTCGCTCGCCACGTTGCGCGATCTCGTCTCACTCGGCGATCGCGCGATCACGGTGCTCGGTAATCATGACCTGCATCTGCTGTCGGTATCGGCGGGCATCCGCCGCTCGAAGAAGGGCGACACGATCGACGACATCCTCGCCGCGCCCGACGCACCCGATCTGCTCGAATGGGTGCGTCATCGCCCCATCGCGCATTTCGAAAACAATATGCTGCTCGTCCACGCTGGCGTGCTGCCGCAGTGGGACGCCGTGCTCACGATGGAACTGGCCGAAGACCTGCAACGCGCGTTACGCGCCCCGACATGGAAGGAAACGCTTGCGGGCCTGTACGGCAACGAGCCGAATTGCTGGAGACCGAATCTGAAGGGCATTGACCGTCTGCGTCTGACGTGCACCGCGCTCACGCGGATGCGCTTTTGCAACCTGGACGGCGAGATGGATTTCAGCTCGAGCGGCGGACTCGACTCCGCACCGCCGGGCTACATGCCCTGGTTCGATCTGCCAGAGCGGGCGACTTCAGATGTGACAGTGGTGTTCGGCCACTGGGCCGCGCTCGGCCTGATGGTTCGCGACAACGTGATCGGTCTCGATTCGGGCTGCGTGTGGGGCCATCAACTGTCCGCGATACGCCTCGCCAGTTTGCCCGACGATCGCACAGTCACGCAGGTCGATTGCGCAGCCTGCCGTACGACCGGAAACTAACCGCGCTCCGCGCTTCGCGTCAGGTCGGCTTCACTGTCCAGCGTTTCGTCAGCCGTGTCACGCGAATCGACGCCCGCCGTTTTTTCGACGCCGGGCACCACCCCGCCCTGCAACGCCCCCAACGCCGCCCTTACCACCCCCTCCGCCTCAGCCGCCAGCAATCGCCGGTCAGCCCCAGGCGCGAGCGGCGCACCGACATACACATGCGCCGTCAGTGACCCACCGCGGAGCATCGCATCGAGCGAATCGCCGAGCGTCAGGTCATCGATATAAGCCGGCGTCGTCGACTGCCGCCCGTCTGCGTCTTCATACATGATGCAGATCGGCTGCACAGGCCGCGAGGCCGACACGGGCGCCTGAAACAGGTTCGCATGAAACGGCAGCAGCGACAGCCCGTTGGACGTCGTGCCTTCCGGAAACACGCACATCAGTTCGCCGGCATTCAGACGGTCGGCGAGTTCATGCATGATCCGCTTCGCGTCGCTGCGCTTCTCGCGCTGGATGAACACCGTGCCCAGTTGCTGCGCAAGCCAGCCGACCACCGGCCAGTTGCGGATCTCGGCCTTCGACACAAAGGGCGTCGGCCGCCAAGCATTGATCACGTAGATATCGATCCACGAGATGTGATTACTCACCACCAGCGCCCCGGCATCGAGCCGCACGTCGTCGTTGTGTACGACAAGGCGCATGCCGCACAGGCGCAGCATCTTGAGGGACCACGCGCGGTTGAGTTCCAGCCGTTCGTCAGCCGACGCGCGCGGAAAACGTGTCGCGACGGTCCACATGCCGTGCAGCAGATGCGCGACGAGTCTGGCTTTGCGAAACGCGAGCTTCATGGTGGGCGCTTTCCGTTCCTGTGTCTTTGTCCGTTGTCGGTTCAACGCTGCTCGAAAGCGACGTGGCCCCCGACGATCGTCGCGCGCACACGCGCCGGCAATTCGTAACCGAGGAACGGCGTGTTGTGCCCCTGGCTCTTCAGCGCGCGCGGCTCGACACGCCAGTGTCCACTCGCATCAAACACGCACAGATCCGCAGCCTCGCCAACCGCGATGCGTCCCGCCGGCAGCTTCAGCACGTCGGCAGGCGCAGCGGTGATGCGCTTCAACGCCTTCGCGAGCGGCACATTGGCCTCGCTCGCCCACTTCACCGTCAGCGACAGGAACAGTTCGAGTCCGGTCGCGCCCGGCGTCGCTTCGGCGAACGGCAGCAGCTTTTCATCGTCATCGACAGGCGTGTGGTCGGAGCAGATCGCATCGATCGTGCCGTCTGCGAGGCCCGCGCGGATCGCTTCGCGATCACGCTGCGAGCGCAGCGGCGGATCGAGCCGGAACTGCGAATCGAAGTAACCGATATCGACGTCGATCAGATGCACGTGGTTGACGGTCACGTCACACGTGACGGGCAGCCCCTCGGCTTTCGCCGCGCGCATCAACTCGACGCCCGCCGCCGACGACACATGCGACAGGTGCACCCGCGCCCCCGTCACGCGGACCAGCTCGAAGATCGTATGCAGCGCAATTGTTTCCGCCGACACCGGCACGCCGGAGAGCCCCAGCCGTGAAGCCAGCGCGCCGCTCGCGGCGACCCCGCCCTTCGCGAGATACGCATCCTGCGGACGCAGCCATACGGTGTAGCCATACGTGCTCGCATATTGCAGCGCGCGCAGCAGCACCTGCGTATCCACCACCGGCACATCGGCCTGCGAAAAGCCGATACAACCAGCCTCTGTCAGTTCGACCATCTCGGTGATCGTCGTGCCTTTCAGGCCGACCGTCAGCGCGCCGAGCGGATAAACGTGTGCCTGGTTCAGATTGCGCGCGCGGAACTTGAGCATCTCGACCAGACCCGGCTCATCGAGCACGGGATCGGTATCCGGCGGACACACGAGGCTCGTCACGCCGCCCGCGAGCGCCGCAGCCATTTCCGATTCGAGCGTCGCCTTGTGCTCGTAGCCCGGCTCGCGCAGCCGCGCGGACAGGTCGACCAGGCCCGGCGCGATCGAGAGCCCTTTGGCGTCGATCGTCTTCGCTGCCTGAAAATCCGCTGGCGCGTGGCCGAGCGCGACGATCTTGCCCGCCGCGATAAATACGTCCTGCTGCTGTTCGGTGCCCGCTACCGGATCGATCAGCGTGCCGCCTTGAATATGAATCTTCATCCGCTACCTTTTTCTGCGTTGCGTGTCGCGTGCCTGGTTCGAGTAAGGGACCTGCGGTCAGTCGTTGTTGCCCGCAACGATGCCCATCACCGCCATGCGCACCGCGATGCCGAACGTCACCTGGTTCAGGATCACCGACTGCGGTCCGTCCGCCACCTGCGAATCGATCTCGACGCCGCGGTTCATCGGCCCCGGATGCATCACGATCGCATCGGGCTTCGCGAGCGCGAGACGCTCGGGCGTGAGGCCCCAGCTCTTGAAGTATTCCTGCGCCGACGGCAGCAGCGCGCCGCTCATCCGCTCGTTCTGCAGGCGCAGCATGATGATCACATCGACGTCTTTCAGGCCTTCGTCGAGGTTGTGGAACACGCGCACGCCCATCTGCTCGAGCCCGCCCGGCAACAGCGTGCGCGGGCCGATCGCGCGCACTTCAGGCACGCCGAGCGTGGTCAGCGCGTGAATGTCCGAACGCGCAACACGCGAGTGGAGGATGTCGCCGACGATCGCCACGCGCAGATTCGTGAAATCGCGCTTGTAATGGCGGATCGTGTACATGTCGAGCAGACCCTGAGTCGGGTGCGCATGACGGCCGTCACCGGCGTTGATCACGTGCACGTGCGGCGCGCAGTGTTCGGCGATCAGATACGGTGCACCACTCGACGCGTGTCGCACGACGAACATGTCGGCGTGCATCGCGGAGAGGTTGTTGATCGTATCGAGCAGCGATTCGCCCTTGCTCGTCGACGAGGCATTGATGTTCAGATTGATGACATCGGCCGACAGGCGCTTGGCGGCGATTTCGAACGTGGTGCGTGTGCGCGTCGAGTTCTCGAAAAACAGGTTGAACACCGACTTGCCGCGCAAGAGCGGCACCTTCTTCACCTCGCGGTCCGTCACGCTGACGAACTGCCCGGCGGTGTCGAGAATGTGATTGACGATCGCGCGCGGCAGGCCTTCGATCGTCAGCAGATGCTTCAGCTCGCCGTTCTTCGTGAGCTGAGGATTGCCCTTCAGGAAGCCGTAACGGAACCGGTCCGCGGCGGCGCTGCTGTCGGTGGAACCCTGGGTGGTGTTCATGGTGTACCTGGCTTAAAACGTGTGCTTCGCTCCGGACTGTCCGATTCCGCCATTCGGAAGTGGCGACTCTCGTTCGTAGCAGGTCCGGAAGTCCTGGATGCTATTCGCGCCCGGCGATGCTCAATCCGCGCGCGCTTCGGTGTGAAACGTGAACCGCTCGTTGCCGCCTTCTCCCGCTTCGCGGGCGAGAACGAGCGTTGCGTCGGCCGGTATGTCGACCATGCCGCCCACGAAGCGCGCCGCCACCGGCAATTCGCGCCCGCCGCGATCGGCCAGCACCGCCAGTTCGACCGACGCCGGGCGTCCGTAGTCGTACAACTCGTTCAGCGCTGCGCGCACGGTGCGGCCGGTGTACAGCACGTCGTCGACGAGCACGATCCTGCGGCCTTCGACTTCGAACGGCAGCGATGTCGGGCTCGCCTGCGTGTGCAGGCCCTTCTTGGCGTAGTCATCGCGATGCAGCGCGACATTGACGACGCCGAAGCTCGCCACATTCAGGTCGTGTGCAAGCCGCTCAGCAAGCCAGGCGCCGCCGCTATAGATGCCAGCCAGCACCGCGCCATCCGGACCGCCGACCCCGGCGCCGTATGCCGCACGAACCTGTTCGAGGACGGCGCGATACAGCGCCTCGGCGTCAATGGAATTCATGATCGTCGGAAAGTCCGTCTAGATATTGCTGGAGGATGATGCTGGCGGCTTCGGCGTCGAGCATGTCGGCGCGGCCGGTGCCGGCGCGGATGCCCGCCCTGGCCTCGACCGAGGAATAGCGCTCGTCGACCCACGTCACCGGCAGATTGAAGCGGCCATTCAACTGGTTGCCGAAGCGTTTGGCCAGTTGCGTCATCTCATGCGGCGTGCCGTCCGGATGCATCGGCAGACCGACGACGAGCGCGTCCGGCTTCCATTCGCCGATCAGTTTGCCGACCGTTTCGAAGCGATATTCGCGGCTGCGATTCTGCACCACGACGAGCGGCCGCGCGCTCTTCGTGAGCGTATTGCCCACTGCCACACCGATACGTTTTTCACCATAGTCGAACGCAAGCAGCGTTACCTCACGTCCGGCCGCACCGCTCATGCGTGACCTGCTTCGCCCGAAAGCATCGACAGGTTGATGCCGAGCAGCGCAAGTGCCGCTTCGAACCGCTCTTCAGCGGGGACGTCGAAGACGATTTTCGGGTCGGCCTCGACGGTGAGCCAGCCGTTCTTCGAAATCTCTTCCTCGAGCTGTCCGGCACCCCACCCGGCGTGGCCGAGCGTAAGCAGGAAGCGCTTGGGACCGTTGCCGCTGGCGACGGCTTCGAGCACGTCTTTCGATGTGGTCATCTCGAGCCCGCCCGGCACCGACATCGATGACGTATACGAACTGCCGTCTTTCGGATCGTGCAGCACGAAGCCGCGCTCGGTTTGCACCGGGCCGCCGAAGTACACGGGAACATGCAGAAGGGGTTCGATCTCGAGCTTGAGATCGATGCGATTGAAGAGCGCTTCCAGATCGATATCGGTCGGCCGGTTGATCACGAGGCCGAGCGCACCGCGCTCACTGTGATCGCAAAGGTAGACCACCGTTCCTGAAAACGTGGGATCCACCATGTTCGGCATGGCGATCAGGAACTGGTTGGTCAGATTGATGCGATCGCTACTCTTGGACATAGTTCGAATTTTAGCAAAGACGGTGCAGGATGGCGGGCTTTGAGCATACGCGCATGGGCGCGGGTATGGATTCGCGGGGCGCCGTCGACGGCATTCATACCGCACTCTATCACGCACTTACAGGTCGCCGATGTGACGTGTTCCGCAAGGGCTCGCGGCGCGTCGAACAGCAGGATTCGCGCCCGCCCACCATTTCGCGAACGACGTTGTCCGCGGCGGCCCAAGGGCGGTGAGGAATGAGCTGATACGGCTGGCTCCATGGCCGTCAGTCAGGTCGCGCCTGTCTTCGACGCGGGCGAAACGCCACCCTGCTCGATCGCGTGGGTCAACGCGGCAAGCGCGGCGCTGCCGTCGGGCGGCGCGACGCCCGCTGCGATCTTGTGCAGCATCGCGCGCAGCGCCTCGGCGGCGTGGTCGAGCGAACGGGCGGGCGGCGCGTCGACGATGGTGCGCGAGCGCACCGCTGGCGTCGATACGCCCGCGTGCGCGCGACGGCGCCATGCGAGCCCCAGCGCATCCGCCAGCATCGCCACGTGGCCGAGGCCGAGCGCCCAGGCGGCCGCGCCAAGGCGATAGGCGGCGTCGCCCGCCTGCAGCGCAGCGCCAGGGTCGACCTTCTCGGGGTTGTCGGCAAGGCGGGCATGCTCGGACAGCGCAGAAATCGACGCGTCCGCTGTCTGCAGAAAATCTTCATACGCATTCGCGTTGACGGTCAGCACGCCGAGTTCGCGTGCCACAGGGTCGCGCACGGCAACGACTTCTGCCTGTGCGGCCTGCTCCTCCCACAACGCCTCCGATGCCTGCGTGCCTGCAATGTGCCAGTCGACAGTCAGCCCGTAGTCATGCAGCAACTCGACCAGGTCGGCATCTTCGGCCGCCGCGCCGAATAGCGCGAGGTCGCGCCAGAGCATCGCCAGCGTCGCTCGCACCAGCGAACGCGGCGCGAGCGATGTCCCGCGCGCATGATCGGCCAGCACAAGATTGCAGCGCGCGTAGAAACGGCGCGCGTCCCTTTCCCCCAGCGCATGGCCACCGGCACGCAACGTGCGGGCGCAGGCGGCGGCAAGCCGCCAGAAGTCGTAGGGATCGGGACTGGCGACTTCAGCCAGACAGGCGTCCAGTTCGTCGAGAGAAGCGCCGGTTTGCGGCGACACTGCGCCATTGCCCGTGTGCTGACGCAGCACGGGGAGCAGCGCCCGTTCATAGCGGGCGCGCAGATGCGCCAGTTTGTGTGCCGGCTGCGCGTGCATGGTGACGGGTGGGATCGGACGACCCGCCAGCGCCATGTCTTCAAACGCGACGCTGTAGCCAGGCGTATGCTGCGCCACTTGCTGGTTAAGCACGCGATAGTGCTCGAAGAGCGTCGGCGAACAAGAAAGCTCGTGAAGGTTGTGCCGCTCGACCGCGGCACGGAAATCGTGCAGCGCGTCAGCCAGAGACGCCCGCGCACCGCCATCGTGCGAAACGTCGCGCTGCGCCAGCGATGACACAAGGGCGAGCGTATCCGCAAACCGGTGCGCCGCCAGCCAGCCCGCCTCACGGAACACATGCGCCGCTCGCAGAAATGGTGCGGTGGCGTCGCCGTGGCGGAGAAGCTCCTGCTGTGCATCGGCCAGCCATGCTTCGGCGCCGCGAATCGCTCCGCCGCGTGGATTGGGCAAGGCCTCGAAAGGATCGATCGTAGCGGGTCGAAGGGTCATGGACTGACGAGAGAAACGCTTGCGAGCCGCAGCGCGGCAGACGGCGCGCCCTGCGCGTCTGCCCGCGACGGTACGATGAACACTACCCTTGCGACACGGCGAAAACGCCGACGTTCCGAAGCAGTCTTCGGCAGCAACCAATGCGCCCGCCCTATGCACGCGCATATCCAGCGCGCGGCGCGACGGGCGGACCGGTCAGATCTGGACCATCTCGAAGTCTTCCTTGCGGGCGCCGCATTCAGGGCAGGTCCAGTTGATCGGGACATCTTCCCAGCGCGTCCCCGGCGCGATTCCTTCATCTGGCAAACCGGCTTCTTCGTCGTAAATCCAGCCGCAGATCAGGCACATCCAGCTTCTATATTCCATTCTTATGCCGCGTCGAAAAGTCCAAAAAGTCCGTCGAATCAGGACCATGATGGTACCGTGTTGCCGCCCCACTGCCTAGCAATCCAGGCAAGGCGCAAGCGCGCAATATGCACAATTCGACCCGATCTGTGAGCCAAGCCTCGCGGCGGTGCAAAAAAACGCCCCGGCACCGGAATAGGCCGCATAATTGAGGCGACCGCAGACCTCGTGCCTGCCACTCTCCAGCCCCACTTCAGCCAGCGATTTTCATGCCCAGCGACAGCCCTCCGATCGTCCTCACCTTCGGCCTTTCCGATCCAACCGGAGGCTCCGGCATCCAGGCGGACCTGATGACTCTCGCCAGCATGGGTTGCCACGGCGTCTCCGTGCTGACCGGCTACACGGTGCGCGATTCAGCGAGCTGCGACGAAGTCACCGGGCTCGACCCCGAGGTCGTCGCTACTCAGGCGCGGATGCTGCTCGAAGACATGCCGATCGCCGCTTTCAAGGTCGGCGCCGCGACGCGCGCCGAGGTAGTGAGCGCAATCGCCGAAGTGGTCGCTGACTACGACGATATCCCGCTGATCCTCGCACCTGACTTCACGCTCGATGACGAACACGTGCTTGCCGCCGACGAACTGCGCGAAGCTATCGCCGATCTGCTTGCACCGCAAACCACCCTGCTCGTCGCCGACCACGCGACACTGCTTGCGCTCGCCCAGCCGGACGGCGACGCCGAAGCGCCGAGTCTCGACGCGGCGATTTCCCATCTGCTGTCGCAAGGTTGCGAATATATCCTGTCGACGGAAACCGGCACGCACCGGCTCGTCAACACCTTGTTCAGCGAAGACGGCCAGCTGCGGCAGGACATGTGGGATCGCGGCCCGAACCGGATCATGGGCATCACCGATACGCTAGGGGCAGCCATTGCGGCGCTGCTCGCCAATGGACAGGATCCGGCCGAGGCAGTGCGTGAGGCGCAGGAGTATCTTTATCAGGCGACGCGCAGTGCATTTCGTCCGGGTATGGGCGCGTATATGCCTGATCGTTTCTTCTGGGCGCGCAGCAGCGAAGACGAAGAGACTCCGCTCGCGGGTGGCAAGGACGCGCCGCCGGGCGAAGCCCGTCACTGAACATTGCAGCGCACCGGGCTGGTCTGTTGGCTGCAATTCGCTGGAGCTACAGCAGCGTGGCGGGCGCCAGAGCGCTCGGTTGCCTGCTGGCTCTCACGCCGACTCCTGGCGACGCCCCCTTCCAGATCGACAGCGATACCAGTCACCAGCCTCATGCCAAACATCAGTTTTTTTATTTCTTCGTGTAGAAAACGTTTGCTAAAGTCAATACAAATATAAAACAACGACATTACAGTCGTAATTAAGCGTTACATCCGCCATTTGTATGAAGCGGTAGAATTTGCAAATCGTATTTCGGCCGCCCGGCATTTGAGGCATTCCATTCTTCGGAGAGAGGAAAACCAAGGCTCGGTCGGCGATCTGAAACACGGATTTTCAAATGTGAGCGGGACGGATCTTTGCTGCGGTGGGACGCTCACGAGGCCCTACATCGCACTGAAATGACAGCATGTTCCGTCATCGCGCAAGAAACCGCCAAGGAGTGCAACGTGGATCAGTCTCCGCGCTTCGTGCAGCGTTTTGCCGGCAAGACATCAAGCCGGGACCGCACATCATTGTTTCAGCAAAAGCCAGTCACCGTCTGGCTCACGGGCTTGTCCGGAGCCGGCAAATCGACGATTGCGTTCGAACTGGAACGACAGTTCATGGCGCTTGGCCACGCCTGTTACGTCCTCGACGGCGACAATGTTCGTCACGGTCTGACTTCCGACCTGGGTTTCCGTCCCGAGGATCGCCACGAAAACATCCGAAGGATCGCCCACGTTGCGCAAATGATGAACGAAGCGGGTCTGATCGTCATCTCCGCGCTCATTTCGCCGATGCGCGAAGATCGGGCGATGGCACGCGAGATTATTGGGCAGGACCGCTTTATGGAAACGTGGCTTTCAGCATCGCTCGATAGCTGCGCCCGCCGTGACCCGAAAGGTCTCTATGCCCGGGCTCGAGCCGGCGAGATCCAGTCTTTCACTGGTGTGTCCGCTCCCTATGAGCCGCCGACGGTCCCGGATCTGGTCGTTGAAACCGACGTGCTAGACGTATCGGCGAGTGTCGCTCTTATCTTTGAGCATCTGTGCGACAAGTGTCTGATGGAGGCCGATCGATCGAGGCTCCGGAAGATCGCGAGTTGAGATAGCTCGGTCCAAACGGAAACCTCCTGGCGGTTGACGTTTGAACAACTGCTCTCGAGTCTTGAGCTTGTGCGGTTTAATCCACTGTTTTTTGGAGGAACGCTCTTGATGGACGTTCCTCGCACGCGCTTCGAAGTGAACTGGGATTGGCCACACGGCTAAAATCTGCCAGCGTGATCAGACAGCAATAAGAACACTGTCAGATTTGACACGTTTTGATATGACCACTACAAAATGAAAGATCCCCTCTACTATCTTCATATACCAAAGACCGGGGGTACCTCTTTTATCTCCTTTCTGGACAGTCAGTTTGATCAGCATGAGATTTGCCCCGCGCAACTACTTCCCGGATTATTCGATATTCCAGATCAATCGCTGCGTAACTATAGCTTTTTTCGTGGACATCTATGGTACGGATTGAGTTCGTACATAAAACGGAATCTGACCTATATCACGATGCTAAGAGATCCGGTACAACGGACGATTTCCTGGTATTCACATGTTAAACGCGATGAAAACGCCTACCGACACCGTCGCGTAGTTGACGAGAACTGGTCGCTGCTCGATTTTGTCCAGGATAGCGAAACAAACTGGGACATGACGAATGCCCAGACGTTATTTCTTGCTGTTGATCTCGATTACTCCAGACTCGCACTTGACCCTGTCGGCTACGGGACGGAGACGGTCAAGCAGTACGCACAACGCGCCGACGATCGCGCCTTGCTGGATATAGCAAAGAAAAGACTCGAAGAAGCTGCGTTTTTCGGCATCACTGAGCGCATGCAGAACTCCATGAACCTTTTATCCTATCGGATGGGGTTTTATCCGGATTTTTCGGCGCCAACATTAAATACTTCACTCAATAGACCTCTCGACAATGAGATTTCCGCTGAGACGATTGCCGCCATCAATCGAATCACCACCCTGGATCAGGAACTATACGAATGGGCTTGCCAGCTTTTCGAGCAACGCTTAAGCCAGATGGTGAAGTCGCTTCTTGTCTCACGCTATGAATCAGGCAGCGAAAATCAGGATGCGCACTGGCTCGGGCCATTGCCCGTTGAAAGCCGGAAGCTCTTCTGTGTAGAGATCGTCAAGGCACCATCTGAAATCGGACTGTCTACGAAGTTTCAGGTTGCGGCGGAGGTAACCAACAACTCTGGTCGCAGGATAGCCAGCCGCAATTCAAATCCAGTCAATATTTCGTACCACTGGATAGAGAAATCCACGGGATCGGCTGCTATTTTTGACGGTGAGCGCACCCCTACACCCTCGAGACTACCTGTTGGAGAAAGGAAGGCGGTCTCTGTTTCTGTGGAATCACCGTCGAAGGCCGGTCAATACGTCCTCAGGATTACGATTGTTCAAGAGGGCGTAGCATGGTTCGACGAACCGGGAGTTGACGTGTTCTCAGACGTCGAAATCGTTGTAAAGTGAAAAGTAAAGTTCACCGGTAACGATCCGGTCGACAGGAACTACCGGAAAGCCTGGCTCAGAGTCTCGTGTTCCAGGCAGCCCTGCCGAAGCAGACGTCCTCAGGCGACATACTCAAAAACAAAAAACCCGCATCGCTGCGGGTTTTTTGTTTTCGAGAAGCGCTCCATTACGGAGCGCTCCACATGCGTTTCGGCTCGAACCGAAATTACATGTCCATGCCCATACCGCCCATGCCGCCAGGCATTCCGCCGCCCATCGGTGCATCTTCCTTCGGCAGTTCGCAGACAGCTGCGTCGGTCGTCAACAGGAGACCTGCGACCGAAGCTGCGTTTTGCAGCGCCGTGCGCGTCACCTTCGTCGGATCCACAACACCTGCGTCGACCAGGTCGACATACTCGCCCGTTGCTGCGTTGTAGCCGAAGTTGCCCTTGCCTGCTGCAACTGCTGCCACCACGACGCTGGCTTCTTCGCCGCCGTTCGAGACGATCTGGCGCAGCGGTTCTTCCATTGCGCGCAGAACGATCTTGATACCTGCGTCCTGGTCTGCGTTATCGCCCTTCAGACCAGAGATTGCCGAGCGTGCGCGGATCAGCGCGACGCCGCCACCAGCAACGATGCCTTCTTCCACAGCTGCGCGCGTTGCGTGCAGTGCGTCTTCGACACGTGCCTTCTTTTCCTTCATTTCGACTTCGGTCGCAGCGCCGACCTTGATCACTGCAACGCCGCCAGCCAGCTTGGCCACGCGCTCCTGCAGCTTTTCACGGTCGTAGTCCGACGTTGCTTCTTCGATCTGCGTGCGCACTTGCTTGACACGCGCTTCGATGTTCGCAGCTTCGCCAGCGCCGTCGATGATCGTCGTGTTTTCCTTGCCCACTTCGATGCGCTTCGCTTGACCCAGTTCAGCCAGCGTTGCCTTTTCGAGCGTCAGGCCGGTTTCTTCAGCGATGACCTGGCCACCCGTCAGGATAGCGATGTCTTCGAGCATGGCCTTGCGACGGTCGCCGAAGCCAGGAGCCTTGACAGCAACGGTCTTCAGGATACCGCGGATGTTGTTGACCACCAGCGTAGCCAGCGCTTCGCCTTCCACGTCTTCAGCGATGATCAAGAGCGGTCGGCCAGCCTTTGCGACTTGCTCGAGCACCGGCAGCAGATCACGGATGTTCGACACCTTCTTGTCGTGCAGCAGCACGAACGGGTTCTCGAGCACAGCAACCTGCTTGTCCGGGTTGTTGATGAAGTACGGCGACAGGTAGCCGCGGTCGAACTGCATACCTTCGACGACGTCGAGTTCGTCTTGCAGCGACTTGCCGTCTTCAACGGTGATGACGCCTTCCTTGCCGACCTTGTCCATCGCTTCAGCGATGCGGTCACCGATCGACGAATCGCTGTTCGCGGAGATCGCGCCAACCTGGGCGATTTCCTTGTTCGTCGTGCACGGCTTGCTGATCTTGCGCAGTTCTTCGATCGCTGCGGTGACAGCCTTGTCGATGCCGCGCTTCAGGTCCATCGGGTTCATGCCCGATGCGACGTACTTCATGCCTTCGCGGACGATCGACTGTGCGAGGACCGTTGCGGTCGTCGTGCCGTCGCCTGCGTTGTCGCTGGTCTTGGAAGCGACTTCCTTGACCATTTGTGCGCCCATGTTCTGGAGCTTGTCTTTCAGCTCGATTTCCTTCGCGACCGACACACCGTCCTTGGTGACCGTCGGGCCGCCGAAGCTGCGCTCGAGCACCACGTTGCGGCCCTTCGGACCCAGCGTGACCTTCACAGCGTTCGCGAGGATGTTCACGCCTTCAACCATCTTGGCACGGGCGGAATCACCGAATACGACGTCTTTAGCTGCCATCTTCTAACTCCTTGAATTCTCTGGGATATAACCGGGGCGGCGAATTACTTCTGGACCACGGCCATGATGTCTTCTTCGCGCATCACGAGCAGTTCGTTGCCGTCGACCTTGACGGTCTGGCCAGCGTACTTGCCGAACAGGACGCGATCGCCGACCTTCACGTCGAGGGCGATCTGGGCGCCCTTGTCGTCGCGCTTGCCCGGGCCGACTGCGAGGATTTCGCCTTGATCCGGCTTTTCCGCTGCGGCTTCGGGGATCACGATGCCCGACGCGGTCTTGGTTTCTTGATCCAGACGCTTGACGATCACGCGATCATGCAAAGGACGAAGGTTCATACATACTCCTCTCTTGATTGAGACTGAAGAACGCTGAGAAAACCCGGCTGGCGTAGCCAACCGGAAATGTTGTTAGCACTCTCGTGCAGCGAGTGCTAATTATATGGACGGGCGGTGACAAATTCAAGAAGCGGTGCAATGTGTCTTGTCGAGATTCGCCTGGCTGTGGACCTTGATCGTCAACGCTCAGACTTCGCGCCGAAGTAAAGGCTGCCAAAATCGCACCATTTCACTTTGAAATCATATATTTATGATTTCTACCGACGCCCCTTTGGATCCCCGTCTGGACGATCTGCCGCCCCATATCCTGGATGTGCGGTACGCCGCAACCGGTGCCGAAGTTCGCCATACCAGGGAAATCCCCATCGTTGCGATTGACCGGGAATGCTCGCCGACGCGCATCGTTCCGGTGAGTACCAGTCGCCGTACCACCCAGGGATTGCGCGAAGCGCGGGCTGTGGTCTGACTCCGGGCCGGCGGCGGCGCGGGCGGGCGGGAATCCCGCATCTGACGGGAAGCGGCGTGACAGTTCATCATCGATGCCGAGGGTCCGAGGAGGCGCCAGAAATAACAAAGTTTGACAGTTTCGCTATTTACGAGATGGTATTGTCGATCACGACGGCGCGCGCTGGTGCTGCCATCAGCGCAACGCATCGCGTCAAGGTCGCACCTTCGGCAAGCGACACGCAATAGCGGTTGCTCTGACAGAAGCAACAGCGTCGCCGTTGGGAAATGCCAATAGAGTCTGCAACCGCAGTGCTCTTCGATGTTCGTGAAGCAGTTCGCATTTACGCTCAACATATACGGTGATTGTCATGGGAATTCTGGATACGGTAGGTGAGATCGCAGGTGCGGTTGCGGCAGTCGAAGGAACGAAGAAGGTCGATCCAGATGCTTCGCTCCTGACGGAAGGCCTTGCAGCGGTTGCCGGATTTAAAGTCGCTGGTGCGCTCGAATCGCTGGTAGAAAAGAAAGACGAAGAAAAGAAAGAAGAAGAAAGCGGCGCGCAAGATACGGACAATGCCGCGCCGCAAGCCTGACTTTTAATCGCCCCTGGGCTGGTCGCCTGGCAAGCGACTGGCCTGAGGTCGCTTCATCGAAAACGCCCCCTTTTTCCCCCCCGCTTTGCCGCTCAATGAACCGCCGCGGTCGCCGCGAATATCGTCGCGTAGTACGCGCGGCCCTGCTGCAAATGCGAACCGAACGCAAAGCCGCGGGCGAGCATGTCGTCCATGTCTGCGCGGGCGATCTTCATCACATAGCTGTGTTCCGTCGTGACCAACCGGCAGGCTCCGCCACCTTCCGATGCGCTGAACCATTTGCCCGCGTCGGCATGACCGGCCGGGAATGCGCGGCCATCGCGCTCGACCTGCCAGCGGCCGTCCAGAAGAATCCAGAAGTCGTCTGCCCCGCCACACTCCGCGATCACCGTGTCTGGTTGCGCTTCCCATTCGCGCGAGTGGTCGATGGTCCAGCGTAACTGCTGCGTGTCGAGACCCGTGAAGAACGGTGTCTTTCTGAGCAGATATAAATACGTCGTCGATGCTTTCATGGTGTTGCCCTCCTCTCCTGCACGGGTCGACTGGCCGCACGCGGCGGCCAGCCACAGCCAGGCAAGCAGGACGCCGCAAACGATGCGCCTCGCGTCCATCACGCTCTCACGTTCGCTTCGAGCAGATCGCCCATCCCGATCCGCTTCGCGAACTCGATCCGCACGCGCTCCGAGACTTCGAGTACTTCCTTCGCGCCATCGCCGACGAAGTCGATCACCGAGCGCATCGGGCGCATGCCTTTTTGCAGTCCGACGATGCGCACCACTTCGTCCGCCACCGCTTTCGGATCCGCGTCGGGCGGAGTCAGCGCCGTCAGACGCGCGCCGAGCTGGTCCATTACCCCGTCGTAGCGCGAATAGGCTTCGGCCGTCGCTGTATCGGCGGGCTTGCCGGCGCTCGGGAAGTGGTCGGTGCCGCTCGTGAAGGCGCCCGGCACGACAATCGAGGTCTCTACGCCAAAGCGCGCCAGTTCGTACGACAACGTCACGGCCAGCGAATCCATCGCCGCCTTGGCCGCACCGTACGGGCCCATGAACGGAGGGAAACCGCCTTTGGTCGTCGTGCTGCTGATCCACAGCACGAGGCCCGACTCCTGCTGGCGCATGTAGGGCAGCACCGCGCGGTTCACGCGTTGCGCACCGAACAGGTTGGTGTCGAACACCTTCATCATCTCTTCAGGCGTGAACGCCTCGGACGGACCGACAACAAGGTGTCCCGCGTTCTGCATCACGACGTCGATGCGGCCTTGCTCACGCACGATCGTCGCAGCGGCCGCGTCCGCGGACGCCTGCGAGAGCACATCGAGTTCAAGCGGGTACAACTGGATGTCCTTTTGCGCAGCGAGTGCGCGGAGGTCGTCGGCGCGTGCCTTGTTGCGGCCATCGACATCGCGCATCGTCGCGTAGACGATGTGCCCCGCTTCGGCCAGCGCCTGCGCGCTCAACTTGCCGATGCCCGTACCCGCGCCCGTCACCAGGATGACTGATTTCATGTTGGTTCTCCGATTTATTGAGGTTGGCTTGATCGAGTGTTTCGGCTTCAGGCCACGCCGCCATTCGCACGCAGGATCTGGCCATTGACCCAGCCCGCGTCAGCGCCGACGAGGAACGACACCACCGATGCGATGTCTGCCGGCTGGCCCAGACGCTGCAGCGGGGGCATCTTCGCGAACGTCTGGATCTGCTCTTCGGTCTTGCCGTCGAGGAAGAGTGAAGTCGCAATCGGCCCCGGCGCGACAGCGTTCACGGTGATATTGCGGCCACGCAATTCCTTCGCGAAGACGTGCGTGAATGCTTCGACGGCTGCCTTGGTCGCGTTGTAGACCGCGTAGCCGGGCATGTTCAGCGCGAGCGTCGTGCTCGAAAAATTCACGATGCGCCCGCCGTCGTTCATCCGTGCGGCTGCTTCGCGCAGCGTGTTGAAGGTGCCACGGACGTTGATGTCGAAGGTCTGGTCGTACAGCGCATCCGACGTGTCGGCGAGCGGCACCGTCTTGAGCACCCCGGCGTTGTTCACCAGCACGTCGACCTTGCCGAGTTGCTGTTCGGTGGCCTCGAACATGGCGCGCACTTCGTCGGCGTTCGCGACGTCGGCCTTCACGGCAATCGCCTTCGCGCCTTGCGCCGTGAGTTCGGCGACGAGCGCATCGGCTTCCTTCGAGCTCGACGCGTAGTTGATGGCCACCGCGAAACCATCGCTGGCAAGACGCTGCGCAACCGCTGCGCCGATGCCGCGCGATGCGCCGGTGACGATGGCTACCTGGCTGTTCTTGTTCGTGTTCATGATTCGCTCCGTTTCAGTGGGTGATTCAGGTGGTGAGTGGGTGAAACGAATAGTGGATCATTCGAACCAAAAGATAATTGGCATCAAACTGTTATCATCGTTCCATTCACTTTAACAATTCGTCCACACGAGCGTCCCATGGACCGTTTCCAGGAAATGCAGGTTTTCATCCGCATCGCCGAGCGCAGCAGCTTCACGCGAGCCGCCGACGACCTGCAGATCCCACGCGCCACCGTCACCAACCTGCTCAAACGCATGGAGGAACGGCTCGGCACGCGGCTCCTCGAGCGCACGACGCGCACCGTGCGCCTCACCCACGACGGCGAGGCGTTCTATCGCCGCTGCGTGCGGCTCGTGGCCGACATGGAAGAAGCCGAAGGCGCATTTCGCAACGTGGCGCCCAAGGGATTGCTACGCGTGAACGTGCAGGGAACGCTTGCGAAACACTTTGTCGTGCCGGCGCTGCCGGACTTCCTCACGCAGTTTCCGGACATCGAACTGCATATCGGCGAGGATGACCGGCTGGTCGATCTGGTGCGCGAGGGGATCGATTGCGTGCTGCGGGCGGGGACGCTGCAGGATTCGTCGATGGTCGGGCGGCGCGTCGCGTCGATGGAACAGGTCACCGTGGCGAGCCCCGCCTATCTCGCGCAGTTCGGCGAGCCGGCCACACTGGAGGCGCTAGAACGACATCGCGCGGTCAACTACATCGCGAGCGGCTCGGGACGCACCTTGCCGCTGGAATTTACCGTCGATGGTCAAGTGATCGAGATGCAGCTTCCCTCTGTCGTCTCGGTCACAGGGGCGGACCTGTACACGGGCGCCGCCGTGGCAGGCCTCGGAATGGTTCAGGTGCCGCGCTACCGGGTATCCGGCGAGCTATCCGCCGGGAAACTGAAGATTGTGCTCCGCGACTTCCCGCCGCCGCCGATGCCGGTATCGGTGCTGTATCCGCAGAACCGTCAGCTTTCCTCGCGCGTCAGGGTGTTCGCGCAGTGGCTGCGCGATATTTTCGAGGCGGCGGGATGACGCGTCGTATGACGATCGGGTGGTGCAAGGCATCTTCGGGTCACCTCGGAACAGAGGACCGCAAGGATGGCGAGGTCGGCACGAACCTCCTTATCGCCTCGGCAAAATAGTCGCCGAACCGGCTCCCGCCGATAGCAACCTGCACCGCCAGCACTCAAAAAAGAACGGTTGAGCCGATCGAGCAGTCCATTGAGATCGTCCAGCATTCATGCTGGACGGGCCGACGCCTAAAGTGTCCTTCCGTGCAGAACGCTGCTGCCGGAGGTGAACCGGTGATGGCGGCGAAGCCATTGGCAAACACACGCGATGCCCGAACTCTGCGCGAATCATCCAGAGATCACCGCATCGCGTTTTTCCTGCCTTCGGCATTCGTCGCTACGGCAATCTCGTCGAGATTCTGCGGATACGGATAGTCCAGCCCAAGCAGCTGCCGCATCGTCGGGCTCGCTCCGTTCACGAACGCTTCGCCCACCATCGCGCGCAGATCTTCCATCGGCTTCACGAACTTCGGCAGGTACTGGATCAGCACCGCACTGCGATCCTGGGCGCTGTGATTGGGCATCGCGCAATGCCAGGTTGCGCCGAAAAACACGATGGCGTCGCCCGGATCCGCCTCCATACGCTCGCACCGTTCGAAGAACCGGTCGGCCTCGCCCGGATAGCGCAGTTCGTGCTGCGTGTGCGGCACAAAAGCTGTTGCGCCGGTCTGTACCGTGAAGGGATCCAGCGGGATCGTCACCTGGGCGTTAAGCGGAAACGATGTGTTGATGCCAGCCGGAAAGGTGTCCGGCTGGTGGTAGTCCCAATACGGATAGTCGATATGCGGCTCCTGCCCGGGACCATCCGGCAGAATCCGGTTGGCCGCAATCGACCCCATGATGAAGCCGGAGCCAAGAAAAAGCCGCATTGCCTCGACAATGAGCGGCTCTTCGGCCATTTCGGAAAACACGCTGCCCTTCGCGAGCAGATTCCACACGCGCCGCTGCAGATGCAGGCGCTGCTCGGCAGCCGCCTCTCCCTGGAAATGCGTCACGGTCTGCGCGTGATCCTCCGAATGCGCCATCACCGTGCGCCGCGCGTCGGCAATCTGGCTTTCACTAAAGAGCCCGCGAATGCGGATGGCGCCAGGGCCACGCATCAAGGCTTCGACGATGACTCTCGGTGTGACCGAACCGGCTTCGACACTGTTCACGCCTGTCTCCCTGGGTGTACGCGAACTGCTGTCGCGTTCCCATCAAGCATAGAAGAGGAGCCGGCATTAATGCAAGATTAATTGCACGGGCTTTTTTGTATGGAATTTATTTTCCATTTCGGACGCCTCGCCTGGCGCGGACGGCCGCGTGGTTTGATGGAAATCCATCATTATTTGACGTGAAGATGCGGTTCCCATCATCTACCTTTGTCCCAACGACAGGCCCGCCGGCAACACCTTGCTGACGGGAAGTTCGCAAACACCCCCTATAGGCAGGAGACACCCCATGTCCTCGACTTCCCGCGTCGACGGCGGCGCGACCACGCAGAGCGCCAGCGACCAGGCCTTTGGCGACGGTATCGGCCAGCAGTGGTATCAGCCAGCCATCCCGCGCACCGTGCTCAAGGAGTTGATGAAGCGCAGCGATGCCGAGGGGTGGCGCAACTTTGGCCTCTGGCTGGCCTTGCTGCTCGCCTCCGGCGGGGTGGCGGCGATGACATGGGGAACGTGGTGGGCCGTTCCGGCGTTCTTTGTCTACGGTACGATCTACTCGTCGAGCGACGCGCGCTGGCACGAACTCGCGCACGGCACCCCATTCAAGAGCCGCTGGGCGAACGAGGCCTTCTATCACCTGTCGTCGTTCATGACGATTCGCGAGGGCTACTGGTGGCGCTGGAGCCACGCGCGGCATCACACGCATACCTACTTTCAGGAACGCGATCCGGAGATTCAGGTCGCGCGACCGACGAAGGTCTGGCCCATCGTCGCCGACTTCTTCGGCCTTGTGGGCTGCTCGCTGGAGATCGCCAAGATCGTGCGCCACGCGTTCGGCCGGGTCGATGCATCCACCGACGCATTTCTGCCCGCCACCGAAAAGCCCAAAATGATCTGGTCGTGCCGCATCTATCTGGCGGTGATCGTTGTCACGATCGGTCTGGCGATTGCGATGCGCAGTTTCCTGCCGCTGATGTTCATCTGGGCGCCACGCTTTTACGGCGGCTGGCTGCATCAGTTGCTGGGTCTCACCCAGCACGCCGGGCTCGCGGTCAACGTGAAGGACCACCGGCTGAACACCCGCACGGTCCATATCAACCCGGTGTTCCGCTTTCTGTACCTCAACATGAACTACCACCTCGAACATCATCTGCTGCCGATGGTGCCGTTCCATGCGCTGCCGCGTCTGCACGAAGCCATCAAGCATCAGCTGCCGCCTGCGTATCCCAGCCTCTACGCGGCTTATCGCGAGATGCTGCCCGCCCTCTGGACGCAGCGCTCCGACCCGCACCACGTGATCGAACGGACACTGCCGGTTAAAGACACCACGGGCACGACCGACACCCCACGCGGCGCATTCACTGCGCAATCGAACGTCTGAAGCCTGCCCGCAAACTGCCAAACGACTGCCAGCCAGGGAGCCTCCCATGAGCATCGAAACGAACAATGTGAAGTGGGTCGCGGCCTGCGCGACCGGCGACATCGACGAAGAAGACGTGATCCGCTTCGATCATGCGGGCGCAAGCTACGCGGTGTACCGGATCGCCGAAGGGTACTTCGCATCGGATGGCTGGTGCACGCACGAGCAGGCCCATCTCGCCGATGGCTTCGTGGTGAACCGCGAAATCGAGTGCCCGCTGCACCAGGGACGCTTCGATATCCCGAGCGGCAAGCCGAAGAGTCCGCCGGTCTGCGTGCATCTGAAAACGTACCCGGTGCGCGTTGAAGGCGGCAAGGTGCTGCTCGGCGTACCGGCGCAGGACCCGTCATGAAAAGCCTTCCCGCGATGGTGATTGTCGGCGCCGGCCAGAGCGGCGCGCGCGCTGCCCACGCGTTGCGCGACAACGGCTGGGATGGCGGCATCACGCTGCTCGGCAATGAAGCGGTAGCGCCCTATGACCGCCCGCCGCTTTCCAAGGCGGTGCTGCTTGGGCAAAAGACCACGGCGCAATGCGCGCTGTACGACGAGGCGTTCTATCGCGAGCAGCGCATCGATCTGCGCGTCGACGCACCGGTTCAGCATATCGACCGCGCAGCGCGCCAGGTGGTGCTGCAGAACGATCACCGGGTGGACTATCACCGTCTGCTGATCGCGACGGGCGCCGCACCGCGCCGGCTGACCGTGCCGGGTGCGACGCTCGGCGGTGTGCATTGTCTGCGCACCGTTGCGGATGCAGGCCAGATTGCCGGCGAACTGTCGCCCGGGCGGCGGATCGCGATTATCGGTGCAGGATTTATCGGACTGGAGATCGCGGCCACCGCCATTGCACGCGGTTGCGAGGTCGTGGTGATCGAAGCAGCAGCGCGCGCGTTGATGCGTGCCGTGCCCGAGGTTGTTGCGGCGTATCTCGTCGAACGTCATCGACAGATGGGTGTCGACATACGCTTTGCCATGCAGGTCGACCGGATCCTCGGCGAGCGCCGTGTGAGCGGCGTCAGGCTCGCGGACGGCACCGATATCGCATGCGATTGCGTCATCGCCGGGATCGGCGTGAAGCCGCGCACGGAACTCGCGGAAGTAGCCGGCATCGACGTCGCCGATGGCATCGCCGTGGACGACACACTGCGCACCAACGACCCGCACATCTTCGCGGCAGGCGATGTCTGCTCGTTTCCACATCGGCTGTTTCGCCGGCGCATGCGCCTCGAATGCTGGAAGAATGCCGAGGACCAGGCGCGCATCGTCGCGCGCAACATGCTCGACCGCGGCGAGACGTATTCGGAAGTGCCGTGGTTCTGGTCCAATCAGTACGACATGACGATCCAGATCGCAGGCATGCCCGCGTTCGGCGTCACCACGGCAGTACGCGAAACCGGCGCGGCGTCGAAGATTTTCTTCGCGCTCGATCGCGACGGCGTGCTGGTCGGCGCAAGCGGTGTCGGCAACGTGGGCGACATTGCCCGCGACGTGCGCGTGGCGCAGGCGCTGATCGCACGACGTGCGTGCATCGAACCGGCGCTGCTCGCGGATCGCAACGCCAAGCTCAAGCCGCTGCTGGCCGCGGAGGCGATATGACACAACACCTCGATATCTATCAGTCGCTATGGGCCATGGAGCGTCGCCACACCGATGGCTACGAGCGCCCGCTCGAAGAAAACATCGAGTTGATCGCGCAGGCAGGCTTTAACGGCGTGAGCGGCAGCTACAGATCACGCGATGAAGCGCGCCGCCTGAGCCGCCTGCTCGCGGCAAACGGCATGCAAATCGAAGTGCAGGCCTTTCCGCGTACGGTCGACGAGTTGCAACCGGTGCTCGAACTTGCAACCGTCTTCGGCGCGCATCACATCGATCTGCAACCGGACGTACGGCCGCGACGCATCGACGACTGCCTGAAATTGATCGACGGCTGGACGCGGCTCGCGGAACAGGTGGATTTTCCGGTGTACATCGAAACGCATCGGGACCGCATGACGACTGATCTGTATTTCACGCTGGATCTGCTCGATGCACGCCCCGATATGAAGCTGCTCGGCGATATCTCGCACTACCTGGTGGGACGCGAGTTCGCGTGGCCCGTGTCCGACGAAAACCACGCCGCGATGCACTGCATCCTCGATCACTCATGGGCGTTTCACGGGCGAGTCGCGAGCCGCGAACAGGTGCAGATCGAAATCTCGTTCGAGCCGCACAAGATGTGGGTGGACCTGTTTTTCGACTGGTGGCGTTACGGCTTCGAGTCATGGCGGCGCCGCGCCGGCCCCGACGATTCGCTCACCTTCACGTGCGAGCTGGGCCCGAAGCCGTACGCGATCAGCGGCCGCGATGGCAACGACACGACGGACCGCTGGGCGGAATCGCTATTGATGCGCGACCGGATCCGTGCGCTCTGGAACGACGTGAGCGGTATCGAAAAAGGTAATGCGGAAACAGTTGAGCGCGCAGCTAGTCGAGAGGCGGAAGATTTTCGCGCAGCAGCACCGTGACCGGAATCTGCTGAGGCAACGCAACCCCTGGATCGCGATGATAGTGCCGCAGGATGATTTCGATGGAACGCATCGCTTCGCCGGTCGGATTCTGGTCGAGCACGGCGTCGAGTGTGCCTTCGATCAGCAGACGCCGTGAAGTCTCGTTGAGTTCGTGACCGATGAATACCGTCGAGCGAACCCGGTTGAGCGAGAGAAGCGCAGCAGCGACGCCCTCATCGCCCACTGAAATGTTGTAGATCCCGCGCAGGTCGGGATAGCGCCGGAAGGCGTCGCGAGTGAGGCGCTCGGTCATCACCGACTGCTCGCGGCTCTCGACGGTCTCCACGATGTCGCAGTTCGGAAAACGGCGCCGCAGTACGGAGCGAAAGCCGCTTTCGCGTTCTTCATGGCCGAGGAAATCATGCATGCCCGTCATCACGAGCACCTTCCCTCCCGCATCGCCGAGAAAGCGTCCCATCAGCTCCCCCGCCACCCGTCCGGCGCAGCGGTTGTCGATGCCCACGTAAGCGAGCCGCCCCGTTCCCGGAAGATCGCTGGCGAGCGTGACGACCGGCATCGTGCGGCTGACCTGCCGCAATGCGTGCGTAATGTCGGGATGCTCGTACGCGACGATGATGAGTGCATCGGCCTTGCGGGTTGCCCGCTCGATGGTCTCGACCACCCGCGCCGGTTCGAGGCTCTCGAAGTAAGTGACCGCGCAGATCACCCGCTGCCCCTCGAACGTCTTTTGCGCCACGTCGAAACCCTGCTTGAGCGACACGTAGTACGGCGCAACCGGCTGCTGCAGAAGGATCGCGATGCGCAGCCACCGCACCGAGACCGACTCGAGCGCGCGATCGATCTTCAGCTTGCGCGCCCACTCCAGCACGCTCATTTCTTTCTCACGCGACACACCGCCACGGCCGTTGAGTACACGGTCGACGGTCGCCTCGCTGACGCCAGCGGCCTTCGCAATATCGGTCATGCTCGTCTTGCGGCGGGTGGTGTTGGGCATGAGCCTGACGGTTGAGAAATCGACGATGACACGATGATCGCATCACGGCACCGGCCCATCAAGCCGGGGCTGTGCTGTGCCACCGCCGTATGTCCCCGGCCAGCCAATGGGACAGCAACAGCCCGAACGACGTCACGCACCTGCATCGCGGATGCTGCCGCGCCCGAGGCACACAAGGAGACAGGAGATGAAGGAGAGCACCACCCCAGTCCGTGCGCGGCCGCTGGCTGCAAGACTCGCGATCACGGCATGCATCGCGTGTTCGATTTTCACGGCGAGCGCGGCGCAAAGCGCCGAGCCGCTCAACATCGTCATGCTGACTCATGGCGCGGCGACCAATGCGTTCTGGCAGGCGGTCAAGAAAGGCTTCGACGATGCCTGCGCGCGCGTTCAGGCACATTGCCAGATGGTCTTCACGCAGACCGATGGTTCGATCGAGCAGCAGAGTGCGAACTTCCAGGCGGCGCTCGCGCGCAAGCCCGATGCGATCCTGACCACGATCGTCGATGACAAGGCGCTGACGCCGATGATCAACGACGCCCGCTCGAAGAACGTGATGGTGATTGCCTATAACGTCGATCAGAGCACCGGTGCGGCGGGCGCGGCGAAACGTCAGGCGTTCATCGGCCAGAACTTCGTGCCCGCCGGGCGCAGCCTCGCCCATCAACTGACCGGCCAGTTTCCGAAGGACGGCCCGATTCGCGTGCTCGTAGGTGTCAGCGCGCCGGGCCAAAACTGGGCCGAACAACGAGCGAAGGGCGTGATGGAAGGTCTCGACGACTGGAAGCGCGCGAATCCCACCCGCAAGATCGTGATCGACCGGATCGACTCGGGCACCGATCTCTCGGTGACGGGCGAACGCGTGGGCGCCTACCTCACCGCACATCCGGACACGACCGCGTACTTCGACATGGGCTTCTTCCACGCTGCGGTAGCACGCACGTTGATGGACCGCGGCGTTCCGCCCGGCAAGGTCCTGCTCGCCGGATTCGACATCGTGCCGCAGGTGCTGCAGATGATGAAGGCCGGCTACATCCAGGCCGAGGTCGACCAGCAGCCATACACTCAGGGCTTCATGCCGGTGATGCAGGTCTATCTCGCGAAGTCGTTCGGCCTTGCGCCCGCCGATATCAACACCGGCGATTCGCTCGTGATGCCCGCGCAGGCCGACCTCGTGATGGGTCTGTCGCAACGCGGCCTGCGCTAGGAGAACCTGATGAAGAAGCTGCTCAAGATCTATCTTCAGAAGCCTGAACTCGCGGGCATCGTATTGCTGGCGTTGCTGATCGGTTTATTTCAGGTGCGCTCGCAGATGGTGTTCCTGAGCGCCGAAAACGTCCGCGGCGTTCTTGGCGTCCTGCCTGAAGTGGGCCTCGTCGCGATCGGCGTCACTTTGCTGATGATCTGCGGCGAGTTCGATCTGTCGGTGGGATCGGTGTTCGCGCTCACGCCGATGTCGGTGACGCTGCTGGTCAACGCCGGTCTGTCGTTCTGGCCGGCGTTCCTGATCGGGCTTTTGGTCGCCGCCGCAATCGGCTTCGCCAACGGGCTGATCACGCTGGTGTTCAACATACCGAGCTTCATCACGACGCTTGGCATGCTGTTCATCGTACGGTCGCTTACCGTCGTGCTGTCCGGGGGCTTTCCGCCGAACCTGCCGCTCGAGCAGATGCCCGCGCATCTGTTCGTGAGCTTCATCGGACCGGACGGCCTCTTTCGCGCGTCGTTCCTGTGGTTCATCGGTATCGGTGCGGCAGCGGCGTGTCTTTTGTCCGCCACCAATCTCGGCAACTGGATGAAGGCGACCGGAGGCTTTCTCGAAGCATCGGTCGCGAGCGGCGTTCCAGCGCGCCGCGTGAAGCTGTTTTCGTTCGTGCTGTGCGCCGTGCTCGCGGGCTTCGCCGGCATGATCCAGGTGCTGCGGCTCGGCGCCGCGCTACCTTCAATCGGCGACGGGCTCGAACTGCAGGCCGTGGCCGCCGCGGTGATAGGCGGGACAGCGCTCTCGGGCGGCATCGGCAACGTGCTCGGCGCGGTGGTCGGAGCGCTGCTGATTCGGGTGATCGACAACGGCCTCGTGCTGACCCAGGTCGACGCCAACTGGTTCAAGTTCGCCGTCGGCAGCCTGACCATCTTCGCGGTGGTCGCCAATGCATGGATGCGCCGCACGGCGCGACATCTGAAGGTGCAGCTATGAATACGATCTCTTCGCATCCCACCGGGCTGCTTCCTTACGCGGACAAACACGTCGGCGCGGGCCTCGCGTCGGCGCCGTTGATGGCCGTGCGTAATCTGCACAAGTGGTACTCGGGCGTACACGCGTTGAAGGGCGTCAGTCTGGAATTCCGGCGCGGCGAGGTCGTCGGCCTGCTTGGCGACAACGGCGCGGGCAAGTCGACGCTCATCAAGATCCTGTCGGGCGTTCACCGGCCGGATGAAGGCGAGATCCTGTTTCAGGGTCAGCCGGTGCGCATCCGCTCGCCGAAGGCGGCGATGCAGCTCGGCATCGAAACCATCCATCAACACAACTCGCTGGTGCCCAACCTGTCGATTGCGCGCAATCTGTTCATCGGCCGGGAGCCGCTGCATTTTTCGCTGTTCGGAATCGGCCCGATGAATCGCGCGCGCATGCGCAGCGAAGCGGTCAAGGCCATCGCCGATGTCGACCTGCATCTGCGGTCCGCCGAAGCACTGCTCGGCGAACTGTCCGGCGGACAACGCCAGGGCGTGGCGATTGCGCGTGCGATGCACTTCAAGTCGAAGCTGCTGATCCTCGACGAGCCGACCAATCACCTGTCCGTGAAGGAAACCGGCAAGGTGATCGGCTTCGTGCGCGGTCTGTCGGAACAAGGCATCACCGGCGTGTTCATCAGCCACAACCTGCAGCATGTCTTTCACTCCTGCGACCGGATCGTCGCGATGGCGCGCGGCGAAGTGGTACTCGACCGGCCTGTTGCACAGACCTCCATAGAGGAAGTGACCGATCTGCTTTAGCCAATTCTTGATGGAGGAACAGCTGATGGGACAGTTCGATGGAAAAATAGCGGTTGTCACTGGCGGAACCCAGGGACTGGGTGCGGCGATCGCCGCACTGTTCGTCGAGCGCGGCGCAAGCGGCGTGATCATCTGCGGACGCTCGAAGGAAAAAGGCGAAGCGAAGGCGCGTGAACTGCGCGGCGCCGACGTGCGCTTCGTGCAGGCGGACCTGTCGCGCGTCGAAGATTGCCGCGCAGTCATCGCGGCAGCCGACCGGCATTTCGGGCGGATCGATGTGCTCGTCAACGCGGCCGCGATGACCGATCGCGGCACGATTCTCGATACCAGCCCCGAACGCTTCGACCGCATCTTCGCGACCAACGTGCGCGCGCCGTTCTTTCTGATGCAGGACGCGGTCGCTGTGATGCGGCGCGAGAAGACGGAGGGCACGATCGTCAATATCTGCTCGATGTCGGCGCTGGCGGGCCAGCCTTTCATCGCGGCCTATTGCGCATCGAAGGGCGCACTGGCCACGCTCACGCAGAACACGGCCTATGCGCTGCTGCGAAACCGGATCCGCGTGAACGGTTTGAATCTCGGCTGGATGTCGAGCGATGGCGAGGACCGGATACAGCGGACCTATCACGGCGCATCGGACGACTGGCTCGGAGAGGCCAGTGCCGCGCAGCCGTTCGGCAGGTTGATCGATCCGGCGGAAGCGGCGCGTGCCGTGGCTTTCCTGGCGAGCGACGAGTCCGGCTTGATGACAGGGTCGATGGTGAACTTCGATCAATCGGTTTGGGGCGGATTCGACGACCCGCCGCATCCCGCGCAGGCGCTATAAGCGCTCGCCCTTCTCTCCAGCCGCACGAAACACGCGGAGCCCCCCTAGCATCCGCAAGGCTGTCTGCGTCAAAGTTGACCGAGATCAACTGGGGCGCCGCGAGGCAGGTCACCATACGCAGGGTGCCCGTCCCAATATTGCACATTGTTCTGCTCCAGATTGACACAGGCACAACACGGAGACACCTGCTCCATCCCGCAACGTACCCATGTGGCGCAGGACTTGCTTACTGATTTGTCACACGGTGACGGCGATACGACCGGACCGAACTGGCAGGAGGAGACAATGCGCGATGACATCTGTCACGCCGCGACCCGATTCGCGCCGCGAGAGACCACCTGGCTTACGCCTTCCATACAGCAATCGCACCAGCGCTCGGAAACGTTCGGACTGAGCGCATCGATGCGGCCGGACTACGACGTCCTGTCCGCAGCGGATCTGGCGCTGAAGCTCGAACAGAGCCGCATCCTGTGCGCGCACGCGACGCCGGTCATGGAAACGCTCCACGAGCAGATCGTCAACACGCAAAGCATGATCGTGCTGACGGACGCCGACGGACTGATTCTGCACTCCGTCGGCGACGACGATTTCCTGCGGCGCGCCGAGAAAGTCGCCCTGCGTCCCGGTGCGAACTGGGCAGAGGACAGGCAGGGGACGAATGCGATCGGCACCGCTATCGCCGAACGCAGTGCCACGGTGGTTCACGGTGACCAGCACTACCTCGCGGCGAACCGCTTCCTGACCTGTTCCAGCGTTCCGATCCTCGACCCCTACGGCGATCTGATCGGCGTTCTCGATGTCACGGGCGACCATCGCAGCTACCATCAGCACACGATGGCGCTCGCGAAAATGTCCGTGCAGATGATCGAAAATCATCTGTTCACCAATACGTTTCGCGAGACGTTGCGGATTGCCTTTCATGGCCGCCCCGAGTTTCTCGGCACCTTGATGGAAGGCATCGTCGCGTTCACGGGCGACGGCCGGTTTCTGTCCGCTAACCGCAGCGCCCAGTTCCAGTTGGGGCTTCCACTCAGCGGGCTGCGCGCGCACACGCTGTGTTCGCTGTTCGGCGTCTCCGGCACGCAACTGATCGAGCGGCTCGGTGCGAGTCAGGGGCAGCCGCTCTCACTCGGCCTGCACAACGGCACGGTGGTCTGCGCCAACGTCGAATTCAAACGGCCGGCGCTGACTGGTGGCAACCTGGCGTCCTCCGCGCGCGGCGCCGTGCAGACCGCGAGCCGTCAAGCGGTGCAGCAGACACCCGTGCGCCCTGCTCCGCTATCGCGTCTGGCTTGTCTGGACACCGGCGATCCGCAGGTCGCCGCCGTCATCGCGAAGGTGCGCAAGGTCATCGGCAAGGACATTCCGATCCTGATCACCGGCGAGACGGGCACCGGCAAGGAGCTGCTCGCCCAGGCGATTCACAACGATTCGCCTCGACAGGCCGGGCCATTCGTCGCAGTGAACTGCGCATCGATTCCCGAATCGCTGATCGAATCCGAACTGTTCGGCTACGAGGAAGGCGCGTTCACCGGCGCGCGGCGCAAGGGCGCGGTCGGCAAACTGCTGCAGGCCAATGGCGGCACGCTCTTTCTCGACGAGATCGGCGACATGCCTTATCCGTTGCAGGTGCGGCTGTTGCGCGTGCTGCAGGAGCGCCTCGTCAATCCGCTCGGCTCGACGAAGGCGATTCCGGTCGATATCGCCCTCGTTTGCGCGACCCACCGCGATCTGCGCAAGATGATCGAAGAAAGCAGGTTTCGCGAGGATCTGTACTACCGTCTCAACGGGCTTGTCGTCAAACTGCCGCCGCTGCGCGGACGAACCGATCTCGCCAGCGTGGTCGAGAAAATGCTGCAATGCGAGTCGCCGCAGGGCGCCAAAGGGCACTTGAGCGTCGCGCCGGAAGTCATGACGCTGTTCGAGCAATGCGCATGGCCCGGCAATTTCCGGCAGCTAGGCAATCTGCTGCGTACAGCAGCGGCACTGGTCGATGCGGACGGCGTCATCCGGCACGAACATCTGCCGGACGATTTCTTCGACGATCTCCGGACCGCGCCAGCCATGACCGCGAATATCGCTGAGCCGACCGTCCCGCAGGGCGTCCGGCTACAGGACGTCGCAGCCTCGGCCATTGCGGCGGCACTCGCGCACCATGGCGGCAACGTGTCCGCTGCGGCGCGTGCGCTAGGCATCTCGCGCAATACGATCTACCGGAAGTGGCCATCGGCCGCCACGGCAGGCGAAGGCAAGCCGGTTGCCTGAAGGCGCGTTCCTTTCACGCTTTCACGCATTCACGATTTCTCCCATGATAAAAAGGCCCGGCCGCCGCTACGGGTGTGCGACAGGCGGCCGCCAGGCAAGGGGTCGTCAGCTACCCATCAGGCGCTGACTTGCGCTTCCAGTTCGGCGAGACGTTTGCGCAGGTTCCGGTCCTCCTGGAAACGGGCCGTCTCGTCGCGGATAACCGCGACGATTCCCGTTAGCTCTTGCTCAGGCGAATGAAGCAACGCGACGGTGAAGGCGATCGACAACGAACGTCCGTCCTTATGTATCGCCGGCACGCGCAACACGTCCGTGCCGTAGCGCGTTTCACCGGAGGCCATCGTTTTCTGATATCCATCCCAGTGACGCCCGCGCAGCCGCTCCGGAATGATCAGGTCGAGCGATTTACCGAGCGCCTCCTCCTCGGTGAAGCCGAACATCCGCGTGGCTGCGGCATTCCACAGCGTAATGCTGCCGTCCTTGTCCGAGATAATGACCGCATCGCCGATCACGGCGACCAGCTGTTGGTAGTCGATGGCTGCTTGCATGACAGGGCCCGAGGTGGGAAAGCTTTCGTTCACATAAGAACAGCGCCCGTGTGGGGCGCTGTTCGGGCAGGCATCCGCAGATGCCGCGCAGAGATCGGACGTTGCTACCAGCTTGCGCCGTCAGACCACTTTCGATTCGCGCATGTTCAGGATCTGATCCCTGGTGTAGCCGAGACTCGCCAGCACTTCCTCCGTGTGTTCCCCGAGCAAGGGCGACGCGGTAATTTCAGGCTTCAGATCCGAGAACTTGATCGGGCTCCCCACCGTGAGATAGGCCCCGCGTTCCTTGTGCGGAACTTCGGCGATCGTGCCGCTCGCGCGCAGCGACGGATCGTTCGCGAGTTCCTTCATCGACAGAACCGGCGAGCACGGAATATCGAACTTGCGCAGAATATCCACTGCTTCGAACTTGGTCTTGTCGGCAAGCCACGCCTCGATCGTCTCGAAGATCTCGAAGATGTGCGGTTGGCGCGCCTCCGCCGTCTTGTAGGCGGGGTCGTCGATCCACTCGGGCTTGCCGAGCGCACGGCAGATCGGCTCCCACGCGTGACCCTGCACGGTGAAGTAGATATACGCGTTCGGATCCGTTTCCCATCCCTTGCACTTGAGCACCCAGCCCGGCTGGCCGCCGCCGCCGGCGTTGCCGCCACGCGGCACCACGTCGCTGAACGTGCCATGCGGATACTGCGGATATTCCTCGAGGTAGCCCACCCGGTCCAGACGCTGCTGGTCGCGCAGCTTGACGCGGCAGAGATTCAGCACGCTGTCCTGCATCGACACGGCGACCTTCTGGCCCTTGCCGGTTTTGTCCCGGCCGATCAGCGCCGTCAGAATGCCGATGGCCAGATGCATGCCCGTGTTGCTGTCACCGAGCGCGGCGGCGCTGACGGTCGGCGGGCCGTCCCAGAAGCCGGTGGTCGATGCCGCGCCGCCCGCGCATTGCGCAACGTTCTCGTAGACCTTCAGATCGTCATAGTGGTGGCCGTCGCTGAAGCCTTTTACCGACGCGACGATCATCTTCGGATTCAGTTCTTTCAGACGCTCCCACGAAAAGCCCATCCGGTCGAGTGCACCGGGGCCGAAGTTCTCCACCAGCACGTCCGATTCCCTGATCAGCTTTTCGAGCACTTCCTTGCCTTCCGCCTTCTTGGTGTCGAGCGTCAACGAACGCTTGTTGCTGTTGAGCATCGTGAAGTAGAGCGCGTCGACGCCCGGGATGTCGCGCAACTGGCTGCGCG
>NZ_JBNDKT010000012.1:0-253686 GCF_050435685.1 Paraburkholderia sp. GAS448 | reverse complement strand
GCGCCCTGCCAGTTCAGGCGTCGTCCTTCAACAATGTGTGAGACAAAAGGCGTTAGAAACAAACCCCTTAAACCCGGACATTTCAACTTGGCCGGAAAGCGGACATCTGAATCTGGCCTCGACATTGTTGTGGGAGCTTTATAGAAATGTCGTGTTCTGGTCTCGGTATGCTTGCCGGTTCCCTGCGGGATTACGGAGCCGGCCATGCACTCAATCTCGCGCTCAGTCAGATGCTCGTTCGGGATTTGCCTCTCGAGAATGTCCACCTGGGAGAACAGGCGGTCAATCGGCTGGCGGGCAAAACATTCTTTACCCGACGGAAAGGCTTGCGGGAAAAAGCCGTCTTCGTGGCGGGGCCACCTTCAGACCGCGATCGTTGACAACGAGCGGTGCCCCTTCTTCGACGCCAGGCGCTGCTCGGCCGTGATGACGGCCGCGAAGTACGCGTCCGCGCCCGTCGCGCCTCATTTGTTCCTCCGAATCACAAGTGTTTGTCCGCGCCGGGTATTCGAACTCGACGCCAAAGCGCCTAAATTGGGCGCCTATCGGAGCCACAGGCCCGATCGGCAACAGAGCCCACTCAATTGATCGGAGGTTATATATGAGCACGTCACAAAAGGTCATCGTCGTTACCGGCGCGTCGCAAGGCATCGGCGCAGAAGTCGTCAAGGCTTTCCGCAAGCTCGACTATCGCGTGGTCGCCACCGCGCGCAGCATCAAGCCGTCGGAGGATCCCAACATCCTGACCGTGGCGGGCGACATCGCCGACCCCGAAACCGCCCGCCGCGTGATCAGCGAAGCCGTGGCGCGCTTTGGCCGCATCGACACGCTCGTGAACAACGCCGGCATCTTCGTCGCCAAGCCTTTTACCAGCTACACCGCGGAAGACTATGCGGCAGTCATGGGTGTGAACCTGAACGGCTTCTTCTACATCACGCAGCTCGCCATCGCTGAAATGGAGAAGCATTCCAGCGGCCACGTCGTCAGCATCAGCACCACCCTGGCCGACCACGCCATCGACGGCGTGCCTTCGGTACTCGCCTCGCTCACCAAGGGCGGCCTGAACGCGGCAACCCGGTCCCTTGCGATCGAATACGCAAAACGCGGCATTCGTGCCAACGCGGTCGCGCCGGGCATCATCAAGTCGCCGATGCACCCGGCGGAAACGCATGCGGCACTCGGCGCGCTCCATCCGATGGGTCATATGGGCGAGATGAGCGATATCGTCAACGCGATCGTGTATCTCGACTCCGCCCCGTTCGTCACCGGCGAGATCCTGCACGTCGACGGCGGCCAGAGCGCCGGGCACTAAGCGCGACCCCGCAATACCAGGCACCATCCCACACGACCGGACGCCGCCAACTAGCTGGCGGCCGGTTCGTCAACCAGGATCAAGGAGAACACCATGCCAATCGTCACGATCCAGGTGACCCGCGAGGGCACCAGGCCGGGCGTCGACTCGGTCACCGCAGAAGAGAAAGCTGAACTCATCAAGGGCGTCAGCCACCTGCTGCTCGACGTGCTGAAAAAGCCGCTCGAAGCAACCTTTGTGGTCATCCAGGAGGTGGAAACGGAGAACTGGGGCTGGGGCGGTCTACCGACTGACGTATATCGCAAGCAGCGAGGGTTGAAGTAGGGGCGTTTCGATACCACACCACGCGGCAGGATCTCGCCGATCCGCTCTAGCAGTCGCGCCTTCCAGGAGAATATCTACACCTGGTTTGTCAGCAACGGTTCAATCGCGTTCAAGGCCGATTCGAGGATCATCGCACCCCAGTCCACTTCGAGCGGCTGATCGAACATGCGCACCAGCCCATTGGGCCCTTCGAACAGACGAAGCGGGCCGGTGAAGCCACGCTTCGCGAGAGAGGCCGAATAGATCGCGCGCATGGACGATCACCATGACGATGCGCGAGCTGGATAGACGTCATCCAGGAGTTCATCGGTTCACGTCTTCGGTGGTCACCGCTTGCGCACTTCCGACCTGGCGCTGAATCACGACATTCGCGCCAGCGTGTGAGCGGCGCGCTGCCCGTACTGCATCCACCTCCGACGCGTATTGACCGCGCGAGCCAATGGCAGATGCGTGTCTGGACGACGTGACGCGGAACGTCCAGCCACCCGGTCCGACCGGAACAACGGTAATTGTTTTTTCAGGCAACTCGACGTCAAACAGGCCGGCATATGTGCCGGGATTTGTGCCGCCGTCGCTAACCTGTTCGCCTATCTTGAACTGACAGGGATGCTTTCCTTGCAACAGATGCGTGACATGCTCGTTGTCGTCCAGATCGGCACGGCGGAGCACGTCAATGAACACGTCCTGCAATCGGTCCGCTGATTCGGCAGCCAGGGCATCCGGCTCACTCATGTACACGCCGAGCTGATCATCGAACCCGATCACATATGGCCACGGTGAGCCGTTTACCGGATGGTCCGAGGATTCGAAGTGGAACAGATGAATTCTTGGTCTCATAGCGTTTTCCCCGTCTTTTTATTTTGTCTCCCGCGCCGGCTTTCCCACACTTATCGAGTGGCGCCAGCGCGGCGTCATGCCCCGTCGAGGTTATCCTCGCAGTCTTCCCAGTACCTCAGTGGATCGCGATGCAGCGGATACTCCTTGTCGAGCCATTCGGACAGGAGCTTCCACTGGGGATGGTTCGGCCCACTCCTCGTGTCCCAGAACGAGTCCTTGAGGACGCTATTGTTGCTGTCGCGATCACGGACGACGATGCGACAGCGATCATCGGACGAATGGAACTCGGACTGGAGGTAGAAGCGTGGGAGTATACGCAGCGCGGCACCCTCTACGAGCCTGCCCTCGGCGCGGACGACCGCTCCACAACAGATCCTCAGCATACCGTCTACCGAGCGATCCGCGCCCCACCCTACCGGCAACCTCACTACAGAGGTGTCTTTTCCTGCCTTGATCCAATCCATGCGCCACGCACGCGCAAGTGCATCGCGCATGTGCGCTGCGTCCTCGTAGCCTGGAGGCAGTTCAATCTCCGGCGGCAACGTGACAAGTTCGTCCCCCGTCTGCGCTGGCATGCCGACAGCCTCGAATGAATCATTGTCGAACGGGTTCGCGGGCCGGCTAGCCGAGTTAGAGCCCTCTGTCTGAAGCCCTGAGAAAAGGCTTTCGGCGGCGCGACGTGCGCGCCTGGATTTTTCACTGCCCATCAACTTCTCCGAAGGGGTTTGAGTTCTTCAGCGGCGTTAGATACATCCGTGATCTTCCTGGGTATCTGGGTTACAGCGCTGATTTGCCAAATATTGCCTGATTATCCCGCGGGTTCCATGACCGACAACAGCCCGATGATCGCAGAAGCCAGTTTCTGCCTCCTGGTCTCAAGTTGCATCAGTATTTGCCGAACCGCTTTCGCTATTTGTGCATGGTTGTGTCGGAGCGGCACCTGATTGACCCTCAAATCAGCCCGCAACCCACGCATCGTGGAAAGTGCTCCTTTAACGAGAGTCACTCCTTCGACTGTGCCCACCAATCCGGGCGAGTATCGCAGTAAAGCGCCCTGCTTACCTCGCCCTTTTGTTTTTGGGGTCTTCGCGCAACTCCATTCCGTCAAAAAATGAGATCTGCCAGACCGCAATAAATGGCCGACGTGCTGCGGATGCGCCGCGATAGCTGACAACGGCGCCCCCCCGGTGTTTCTCTCCACGATGCTGCCGGCCGGGATGTTTCCGGACGCGCTCGAAAAATCGCGACCGCTCCCGTTGACTCGATGCTGGCTTTGCGCCGACCAAAACGTCATTGGAGCCGCAAGAGCGTGTAAATTCGGATCCAGTGGTTTCCGACCTGCCGCTTCGTCTGCGGACCGGCCGTCATCGAAGTCAATCACACAGTCGCACAGGAGCCGCCATGAACACGAAACACAGCAAAAAGGGACATCTTGAAGCCGCGGCGTCACATCACGAGCAGGCAGCGCGATATCACCACGAGGCGTCGCGGCATTTCGAAGCCGGCAAAGACTATGCCCACGCCGCACACCAGGCGATGATGGCGCATGGCCATGCGTTGCACGCCATCGATCGGGCACACGACGCGGGTGCACACAGCGCCGCTACGCCGCCGATAACGCCTGCATCGACTGGTTCTGGCGCAAACAACGCGCATGTGGCGGCGCATCACGCAACAGCAGCAGAGCTTCACGAGCAGGCAGCGCTGCATATGCGCCAAGCCGTCAGGCACTTCGATCAAGACCGTGGCGCAGTCGCCCACGACGCACAGCTAGCGCTCGCCCTTGCACTGCGCGCGTTGTCCCACGGCAATGAAGCAGCCAGACTGTTTGTCAAGCTCGCTCCCGTCGAAGCTTCCTGAGCGTGGTTGTATGAATTCAGTCGGTCACCACAGATTCCACCAGCTCGAGAAAGATCCCCAACGATCTCCATGTGCACGTCCGTCAGGCGAGAGCGTTGCGCCTCGGCATTGTTTTAACGAAGAGCGCGGACATATCGCTGCCTGCTTCGCTCATGCCTGAATGGCTACCCGGCCTGCGATCCCCCTCTCTCTGATAACGGTGCATCGTTGACGGTTTTCATCCGGCCGAACGCCTGCATCCCGGCAGCGAGGCTTCCGCGTCAGGCAGGACGTCGGGTTTAAAGGCTGTATTTTCGATTTACAGATGATAACTTGTATTTTCAAAATACAGGGTATAGACTGTTATTCAAATTAACAGGCTGTAACCTGTATTGATGCATGGGCACGGACCGGAGATCTGCTGTGGACTATCCCATCAAGACGCTTGGCCAGTTGCGGCCCATCCTGCAAGGATTCCGGAAAGCCGCCGGACTCACGCAGGCCATGATGGCCAGTCACCTCGGCGTGACGCAGCAGACTTACGCGCAGCTTGAGGCCAATCCTGCCGCCGTCAGCGTGGACAGGCTATTCAAGGTCCTGCGCGTGCTGGATGTCGATCTGACGTTGACCCAAACGGCTGTCCGGCCGAAGCAGGACGGTGGCGCTGGAATGATTGTCCCTCCTTCTCCAGGCGGCATGCCTGCCGGAGACCGGCTAGCTGCGGCCCGCCCTGCTAGGACAGCTTCGGCCGTAGACGCCGGCCACGAAAAACGCACGCTCGAGCACCCCCGCAAGAAGGAGACCGCGGCGAAACGGACCAGCGCGACCACTACCCGGAAAAGCAGCGGCGATACCGGGCCAGCTACCCGACGAAGCGCCAGAAAGTCTGGGGGCGTCATCAGGAAAAGGGAGAACTGGTAAGAATGGCGCGCCGCACGCAAACGAATCGCCTCAACCTGTGGATCAATGGCTTGCCCGTTGGATACTGGGAGACCACACCTGGCGGCGAGCGTCTGGTGTATCGGGAAGACTGGATCGACGATCCGCAGGGGCGTCCGCTCTCGTTATCGCTTCCCTTTACGCCGGGCAACCAGCCTTTTCGTGGCCGGGTCGTCACAGACTATTTCGATAACCTCCTTCCTGACAGCGAGCCGATCCGGCGCCGGCTCGCCACACGCTACAGGTCGGGTGGTACCGCACCTTTCCAGCTTCTCGCGAGGCTCGGCCGCGACTGCGTCGGCGCCATCCAGCTGCTGCCGCCCGACGAGGAACCCGTCGACCTGGAAAGCATCCGGGGACGCGCGCTCAGCGACGCAGAGATCGCCCGTCTGCTGCGGGATACGACTTCGGCGCCCTATCTGGGGCAGCACGAACCGGTGGATGATCTGCGCCTGTCGATCGCCGGCGCGCAGGAAAAGACCGCCCTTCTTCGGCACGACAACCGCTGGCTTCTGCCCGAGGGCAGCACGCCGACCACGCATATACTCAAGTTGCCGCTGGGACTTGTGGGCAACATGCAGGCCGACATGCGGACCTCTGTGGAAAATGAGTGGCTCTGTTCGAAAATCGTCGCAGCCTATGGCCTGCCCATCGCCCACTGCGAGATCGCCAGGTTCGAGGATCTGAAAGTGCTCATGGTCGAACGATTCGACCGCAGGCTATCAAGCGATGCAACATGGATTTTGCGACTGCCGCAGGAAGACATGTGTCAGGCCACTGGCACGCCGCCGCTCCATAAGTACCAGTCTGACGGCGGGCCCGGTATCGAGGAGATCATGGAAGTGCTCTCCGGGTCAGAACGCGCAGCGGCGGACAGGCGCAACTTCTTCATGACGCAGATGCTCTTCTGGATGCTTGCCGCGACCGATGGTCACGCGAAGAACTTCAGCATCGCCCACCTGGCGGGCAACCGTTACGAATCCACGCCTCTCTATGACGTTCTTTCCGCCCACCCGATCATTGGCACGGGCGCCAGGCGTTTGTCCGCGCACAAGGTGAAACTTGCGATGGCTGTGCGCAGCAAGAACGTCCACTATCTGGTCAACCAGATCCAGCACCGCCAGTGGATTGCCCAGGGGCAGCGCGTCGGGTTTTCAGAGGCAGCGGTCGGGGAAATGATCGGTGAACTGACCGCGCGAACCAGGGGCGTGATCGACAAGGTTTCGGCCCTCCTGCCGCAAGACTTTCCGATGGACGTTGCCGAGGCGATTTTCAACGGCATGTTGCGGCTGGGCAGGAAACTGGCTGCGCCGGCATCAGCATGACCGTGCGCGAGCAGCAAACGACGAGCAAAATATCCGTCTGACCGCCCCCACCTGTTTGAGCCCACCATGACCTATATCGATCCTGCCGAAATCCTGAACTGGCACGCGCACATCTATTTCGATTCTTCGAGTCGGGATGTTGCGTGGACTTTCAGGGAGGCTATCGAAGCCCGCTTCGGAGGCATGTTGCAAATGGGCCGCTTCCACGAGCGCCCGGTTGGTCCCCATCCACTATGGTCGTACCAACTCGCATTCGAGCGTGAGCATTTCGCCTCGATTTTCGCGTGGCTCGCGCTGAATCACGGCGAACTCGATGTGTTCCTTCATCCGAACACGGGCAACCCATTGCGTGACCATCGGGACGCCGCTGCGTGGATTGGCCACTCGCACGCGTTGAATCTGTCGGCGTTGAGCGAATAATCAGGCATCGACAACCGGCGCCATGTCGTCGGTTCGTTTGTGGCCCGTTCCCCGAACCCGGCGGCCCGAAGATTGATGTGCGCGCCGCTCGACGCATGTCGCCCCATATCGATGAGTCGGCAATCCGGGAGTAAACCGCTGCCGCCGGCGTCAGCCCGACAGGCTGTTCGTCACGCGCGCCGGAACGCCCGTCCACCTCATTGACTCCACCCCGTGATATCGTGTAATCGCATCAGTGGACGGCCCGTGCGCCGTCGGGAACTGAACGCAATTCACAGTCGCGAGCGTCGCCATGAGTGATGTACGCCACCAACTGAGCCCGCGTGACCGCGTGGAACTCCTCTGCTGGCTCACCTGTGGGAGCCTTGGAGCCTGGTACCTGAACGGGACCTGGCCGGACGCGTCGTTTCACGTGCAGGCGGCACACAAATGGCTGGACCGTCGCATGCGGGACGCCGACTGGCTGAGTATCGCCAGGCTGTCCGCGCTCGCGCTGGACATCGCCCGTCAGCATGCCTGGTTTGTCGACGCCGAATGGGCGCGGGACGCCGTTGAAGAGATTCTGGATACGGATGACCTCAATCTCCAGGCAAGGCTGGTCCAGCAGGTGCTGGCGGATTGCGAGCGCGCCCTCGCCGACAGACGCGCGGCTGATTGATACTGTCCTGCGGTGTGCCCAACCGCGGCGGCCAGCTGTCTGGACTTCAAAATACGTAAGTGTGGACCGGATCGGGACCGAAGACACGGGGCCGCTGCGCCAGGAGCGGGTGCGTCCGGCCGGCGGTCGATCAGGTACGAAAGCGCAGTCTCACCGGCATCCTGGCCGGCACCATGGTGAAGGCGGATACCTCCTTGATCTCGGCTGGGTCGATTGTCAGCTCGATCCTGAAGTGGGCCACCAGCATCGAAACAATCAGTCTCATCTCGACGCCCGCGAGATAACGCCCTGGGCAGACTCGCGGTCCCGCGCCGAATGTCAGATAGGCCCGCTGTTCGTGCGCGCCTTCCGATGGGGCGCGCGGATGTTTCCAGCGGTCAGGATCGAACGCGTCCGGATGCGCAAAATGATGGGGATCCAGCATGGCCGGCCGCGTGAGGAATAGCATCCGCGTGCCGGCCGGCAACGCGACGCCGCCAAGGCATACATCGGTCAATGGCTCGAAGGTCTGTACGGCAGCAACTGGCCGCAGCCTGAGTGCCTCATTGCAGACCGCCTCGCATAGATCAAGGTGCCTGAGCGCGTCGTAGTCCGGGCAGACGGCCGACTGACCGAGTGCCTGACGGGAATGTTCGAAAAGCCGGTCCTGCAGGTCGACATCCGCAGCCAGGTACATCAACGCCCAGGCAATGGCGTTAGCCGTCGTGTCCTCCCCTGCGACCAGCAGCGTGAGGACGTTCGCGGAGATCTGTTCATCCGTGATCGTCGAATGTGGCTCGTCGCGCCCCGCAAGCATCGCTTCGAGCAGGTTGCGCGGCGGCTCGCCTGGAAACTCGCGCATGCGCTCGCGCGCTCTTTCGATCATTTTCTGAACGTAGCGATGCACTTCCACCATCGCCTGGTTCAGGCGTCGGTCGCGCGGAAGCGTAACGTAGCGCCAGTAAGGAAATAGCGCAGTAACACGCCTCTGCAGTGCAGGCATTATTGCCGCAAGCTGCTCCTGAATGACGCCACGCTCCTGTTCGATCGTGTGGGGGTCCTCGCCGAATGCGAGCGCACTTGTCACGTCCACTGTGTAGCGCTTGAGTTCGTCTGTCATTTCGAGCGAGCGATTTCCGGCTGCCGCGTGTTGCAGATGAACGTAAAGACGCTCGGTGATCGCTGCAAGCGTTGGGTAGAAGGCCTTGATGTTGGAAAAAGACAGCGCGTGCATCACAAGCCGGCGCTGCGGTTCCCAGGCAGCGCCTTCGGCAGAAAAGAGACCGTTGCCGCCAAGCTCGGCCATGACGGACTCAATGGGAGCAAAGCGTCGATACCGGTGAGGACGTTCCCGCATGACAGTCTGGAACAGGTCCGCCTGCGTCCACACGGTCATCGGAATGGTGCCGAGCTGAACCCGGAATGGCGAACCGAGTTGCTTCGCCCATTGCTCGAGCGTCAGGTGAAATTTCGCGGGCGCGAGCTGGAAAAGATTTCCCAGCAGCGGCAAACCAGGCGGGCACGGCAAATCTGCGACGGTCCGCGAAATTTCTTCATTGTCTAGCTGCAGGTCCGCCATACCCTCCTCCGCTTCGTATGCCGCAGTGCGGGAACAACGGGGCGCGAAGAGCGCCGTTTCAGGGAACGGGTCATCGCACGCACGCGGAAGTCGTCAATCGCAGGCCCAACTGCCGACGGGAAAGTCTGTCGGACCGCACAGGAACAAGGCCGGGCACAGGAATCGGGTAAGCACGTGCATAGATGCCGTACCACTGGGCTTGCTCTCTTCTCAATACGATTGAATCGTCGTCCGATTGCACATCGCACAAGGGAACGACAGGGCAGGTTTCCTGCAGGCCCTGGTATCGGGGATAGATAGACCGGATCCGGACGATCAGCGCGAGTTGGCCGGTTCAGGCGGTCGACAATACGCCGGGGCGCATCCGCTCATTCGGTACGGTGAGGAATGTCGTCCGGGAAAGGATACGGCGCGTGCGGACCCGGCCATTCGAGCGCTCGCGGCCCTTCCAGCGTATTGCATCCGGCAAGAATGACGATAAAGGCGCTTGCAAGCAAACCGGCGCAAATGCACCGCAGCGTTGATCTGGTGTCCATCGCCCCCCCTTGCCTGCACGCGTATTCCATATCTTTGACCGCCAATCGTCACAGTGGTTTGAACTGTCGAGGATGTCTCACCCATCGAAGCTCCTTGCTGCGATACCAGCGGGATTGGCAGCAAATCGCGAAATATCATTTCAGGCTATCGATACAAATATTCAATAGCAACGAGATAGACTGCCTCCATCGACGTTGCAGACACACTTCACCGGTCCCTGTCACGACGCCTTCCTGAATCGAAGTCAAAACGCTATTGGAGTCCAGTCATGACGAACAAGCTGATTGCTGCCCTGCTGGTTGCTGCCTCTGTGTCGATCGCTGCACCCGCCTTTGCCAGCGGCTATGGCCCGGCACCGTTCTATCGCCCCAGCGTCGGCGCACCGGCATCGCAACAAGGCCAGAGCGCACAGACCGTCGCGGCCGAGCGCGCCAGTGCGACAGCCAACAGCTCATTTGGCGGAGTGAACGCGCAATCGTCGCAATCGGGCACCCGTGAGGCGGCTTCCGGCCCGCGCTCGGTGTTCTTCGGCCATTGAGCCTGCGATTGCGGCTGCAGGCCGCGCGCGTTGAAAGCAGTCAATCAAACAATCTCTGGAGGTCCATGATGATGAAGTCACTCATTCAGGCAGTTGCCATCGCCGCGGTGCTCGCCGTTCCCGTGGCGTCGTTCGCCCAGTCGAACCAGCCGGTTACCCGTGCGCAGGTGCGCGCTGAACTGGTGCAGGTGGAACAGGCCGGCTATAGCCCGTCTCATGGCCGCGACCCCTATTACCCGTCCGATATCCAGGCTGCGGAAGCCCGCGTTGCGTCACAAAACGGCGGTACGCAAGCCGATGCAACCGGCTTCGGTCCGGGCGTGAGCGGTACGACGCAGGCTGGCCAGCGCGCCGAGGTGAGGGCCAGCTCATACTCGCCGCCGGTGTACGTGATCGGTCGTTAATCGACCGCACCAAGACGAATTGAGCCGGCAAAAGCACCGGTGGTCATCACAAGGCAAGCTCGTGCGAGCCGAAAACGCGGGCCTGCGCTTGCCGATACAGAACTCCTCCTCCGCCAGATGCCTGGTGGCTTTGCCCCGTCTCCGGACCGGGCATTTTTCTTTTGTCTCCACCCTCTTCCACGAACGACCCACGATTAGTTCAAGCCGACGCGCGCCAGAATGTGCGCGTAATCCTCGGGCGTGTCCATATCGATCGTGAAGCGATCATGCGCGGCTTCATGGACGAAGACCTCCTCGGGATGCTCGGCAATCAGTTTGCGGCACCCGGGATTGACGTGTCCGCTGATGACCTCCGCTGCATAGCTTGCGGAAAAAGCCACCGGATTGCCGCGCTGCCCGTTAAATACCGGAATCAGGATCGACCCGTGCGACATCGCGGCAAACGCGTCGATGAGTTCCCGATAGTCGGCAGCATCCAGCAGCACCTGATCCGCGAGGCAAACCATCACCACGTTGCAGGGGCCGCCGAGTGCGGCCACACCAGCCGCCACCGATGTCATTTGCCCTTCTTCGTAGCGCGGATTGCTCTGGAACCTGACCGGCAAGCCATCCAGCGCTTCCATGACGGCACGCCCTTTGAAGCCGGTCACCACCACGATTTCCTCCGGGCCCGCTCCGGCGAGTGCACTCACTGTGCGCCTGACGGCCGGCTGTCCGTCGATGGGCAGCAGCAACTTATGCTGACCCTGCATCCGTGTTGACAATCCGGCAGCCAGCACGACCGCCGAGAACGTCGGCGCGCACGGTGGCCCGGTCATCTTCCACGTGTCGCTCATGTTCTCGCCTTGTGCTCTGTGCCTCGCGCAATCGCCAGATACCTGTCGGGATCGCGTTCGAACTCGATCTTGCAACCGTCGCAACAAAAATAGACGCGCTGTCCCTGACAGTCGATCACATGCTTCGCCGATGCGATATCGATGGCCATTCCGCACACGGGGTTGAGATAACGCGCCGGCGAAACTTCGACCGATGCCATCGATTCGCACGGCCGCAAAACCGACACCGTTTCGGCTCCAGCCAGCATCGAGGCGGACACTTCGGCGCCCGCCTGCTCCAGTTCGCGGCGCAGCGTAACCAGCCCGGCGACCGCGCCCAGCGCAATCTCCTGCGGTGTGTGCGCGTGGATCGCAGGGCCGGCAGGCGCATGGAGCGCAGCAAGGCGTGCTGGGGTAATTCCGCGCGCCAGCATCGCTTCACGCAACATGTCCGCCTTGCGCCGGCTGGCGACCAGCAACACCGCCGCGGCAACGCTGCGCAAGGCTGCTTCAAGGGCGTCTTCGTCGCTGTCGCCCTGGGTTGCCACCAGAATCAGTTGCGGCTCGACCCTGTTCAGGGCGTCGGCATCGAACCCCTGGATCACCCGTTGCAAGCCGAGCGCAGCCAGCGGCGCGGTGACGTGGGCTGCCGCAGATACGCGCAGCCCGACCCGCTGCGCCAGCACACAGGATTCCAGCGCCGTGGGCGTCGAACCCAGCACGAGCACGGACGGCGCGGGCACCGTAGGCTGGATGAAGAGTTCCATCGCGCCGTTGCTCGCACACGGCATGGCGTGCGCCTCGACATCGGCCTCCGGCGCTACCCGCTCGTTGCTGATGCGAACCCGCTTCGGCAGTCCCGAGCGGATCGCCTGGCGGGCCGCCTCGATCACGATCGCCCGTGAACAGCCGCCACCGATCCAGCCGTGCAGGGCACCGTCGCTTTCCACCAGCGCCTGGGCACCCACCCACGCGGACGTGGGCGGCGCCGCGCGAATCACGGTTACCACCGCAAACGGCTCAGCTTCGTCGATCAGCCGCTGTTCGAGCTGTAAAAGGGTATCGGCGTTCATTGCAGGACGGACAACACTTGAGGTAATACGCGTTTGAGACTTGCCAGATCGCGCGCGCCCGCCAGCAGATCGACATAGGGCATGGCCGCCTGCATGCCGACGCTCGCAGGTGTGAAATCGGCACGGCTCGCAAGCGGGTTGAGCCAGACGAGACACCGGCAGCGCCGCCGGATCTTCGCAAGCGCCTGTTGCAGGGACGCGGGGTCACCCGCATCGTAGCCGTCGCTCACAACCACGACGGCGGTACGCGAATGAAGCAGCCTCGTTGCATGCTGCTGATTGAATTCCTCGAGACTGTCGCCGATGCGCGTGCCCCCTGCCCACCCTGCCGAGAGCAGTTGCAGGCGCTCCTGCGAGCGCCATGGATCGGGGTCGCGCAAGGCCTGTTCGACGCCCACCAGCCGCGTATGGAAGATGAAGCAATGCACGTCGGAGACCCGCGCACTCAGGACGCGCGCGAGCCGCAGATAGAAGAAGCTGTACAGGCTCATCGAGCGGCTCACGTCGAGCAGCAGCACGATGCGCGGACGCAGCCGCCGTTTGCGCCGCCACGCGAGATCGAGTGGCTGGCCGCCGCTCGAAATGCTGCGCCTGATCGTCCATGCCATGTCGATGACACGGCCGGCGTTCGCGCGCGCTTCGCGGCGAATCTGGATGCCCTGCAGACGCCGCACGAAACGCCGGATCGCGTCGTCGATGGCAAACAGTTCGTCGGGCTGGTTGAGGTGACGGAAGTCCGCGTGGGCGAGCGAGGTTTCCGCGGATGCGCCCTGCACGGCTGCATGGCCACGCGCGGATGCCGGCTCACCGCCGCGTCCGGCCAGAGACAGCGGTTGGCCTTCGCTGTCATCCCGGTTGTCTCCTGCGGTGGTGTCCGGCTCGATCCGGCCGGCGCCGCCGGCACGCGTTTCGACCAGTTTGCGGCGATTCGGCCGCATGAAATAAGCGTCGAACAGTGCATCGAAGCGCCGCCATTCTTCCGCGCGCGAACACAGCAACGAGCGCAGGCTCCAGCGCAGCAATACGTAGTCCAGTTGCCCCATGCGTTCTGCGACCTCCATGGAGGCGGCCACGTCGCTGCTGGTCACATGAAAATCGTTGGCGCGCAGCCATTGGGCAAAGCCGGTATAGCGCGCGACCAATGCGGCCTCCACGCCTCGCGGCAACGCGCGATCCGCAGCGCACGGAATGCCGCTCAACATGACGCCACCAATTTTTCAACGACTGGCCGTGTCAGGCCGGCCTGATCCTCGCGCGTCTTCACCAGCGCGGAAAGCGAATCCATGATCTGTTCGACGCCGTCCGAATCGATCGCGCTCACGCCGAGACGCAGCAGCGCGGCGACCCAGTCGAGCGTTTCCGCCAGACCGGGCTTTTTCTGCATGTCCATCTGCCGAACCGACTGCACGAATTCGACGATCTGTCGCGCCAGCTTCTCCGGCACGTCGGGAACCTGGGTGCGGACGATCCGCAACTCCTTCTCGAAACCCGGATAGTCGACGTACTGGTACAGACATCGGCGGCGCAGTGCATCGGAGATCTCGCGGGTGCCGTTCGAAGTCAGAATCACGAACGGCCGCTCGGTCGCGCGTATGACGCCCAGTTCCGGGATCGACAGCTGGAAATCGGAGAGCAGCTCCAGCAGATAGGCTTCAAATGCCTCGTCGGTGCGGTCGATTTCGTCGATCAGCAACACCGGCGCGGGTGTCGTCGTGATCGCTTCGAGCAGCGGACGCTTGAGCAGATAGCGCTCGGAGAAAATATCCTGTTCCTTGGTCCGAATAGACCGTTCGTCCTGCTCCAGCAATTTGATCGCCAGCAACTGGTGCTGATAGTTCCATTCGTACAGCGCTGAATGCACATCCAGGCCTTCGTAGCATTGCAGGCGAATCAGGCGCGTATCGAGCAGCCGCGCCAGCGCCTTGGCGACTTCCGTCTTGCCGACACCGGCCTCGCCTTCCAGCAACAGCGGGCGGCGCATCTCCATCGTCAGCAGCAAGGTGGCGGCAAAGCTGCGCTCGGCGATGAAGCCATGCCGCTCCAGCCGCTGCTGCAGGCTCACGACGTCGTTCATGCGATCGGTCGCCATGGACGCCTCGATTCTCAGGCCGTCTTGCGGGAGAAAAGGCCCCGCAGCCAGTCGCGTATGACGGCCCACGCCAGCGCGAGGCCGTTCAGTTCGGAATGCGGTGCTTCGCTCTCAGGCGTCCCGGAAGCCGCTTCGGCATCGGACGATGACGTGGCAGCCGACTGCATGGTCGCGAGACGCGCCGCGAAGTTGGCCACAAACTGTTTGAGCATCTGGTCCGCCACCGGCTGCATCAGGCGTCCACCGAGGGCGGCCGCCTTGCCGCTCATCGTCACCTCGCTCCTGCCGGTCAGCTCGCATGCCTCACCCGCGGCTCGCACCGCAGCGACCAGATCCATCGACGCCGCCGACGTACCCGTCGCATCCGCGCCCTTCCCCACCAGATGCAGGCTGCGCGCCGTGGCATCGAGGTCGATCACCTCGATCTCGCCCCTGAACGACATCGTGGCGGGCCCAAGCCGCACGGTGATGGTCCCTTTGTAATGCGTCGCGTCGATGCGCTCGGTGATCTTCGCGCCCGGCATGCATCCGGCCACGGCCTCGATGTCCTGCATCAGCTGCCATGCGCTGTCCGCCGTGGCAGCGAGGGGAAACACTTTTTCAAGTACGACTTTCATGAAGCCACCTTTCGCGTGTGTGACGGATGGAGGCGCGCGCGGCGCCTCCTCGGCTGCCCGCTACTGCCTCGTCAGTCCGAGCGCGCGGCATTGCTGCCACACGCGATACGCGTTATGCGGCATGTTCATGTGCGTCACGCCCAGATGCGCAAACGCATCGACCATGGTCGCCGTGAAACACGGAATCGAGCCGACGTGCGGCGATTCGGCAACGCCTTTCGCCCCGATCGGATGATGCGGAGACGGCGTCACCGTGAAATCAGTCTCCCAATGCGGCGTCTCCACGGCAGTCGGCACGAAGTAATCCAGCAACGTGGCGCCCAGCAGATTGCCGGCTTCGTCGTAGGGCATTTCCTGCCCCATCGACACCGCGAAGCCTTCCGTCAAGCCGCCGTGGATCTGGCCTTCGATGATCATCGGGTTGATCCGCGTGCCGCAGTCGTCGAGTGCGTAGAAGCGGCGCACCCGCGTTTCGCCGGTATAGCGGTTCACTTCGAGCACGCACACATACGCGCCGAACGGAAACGTGAAGTTGGGCGGGTCATAGTAGTCGACGGCTTCAAGGCCCATCTCCATGCCTTCGGGCACGTTGTTGTACGCGGCCCAGGCCACTTCCTTGACGGTCTTGAACTGCCCGGGCGACCCCTTGAGCACGAAGCGGTCGAGATCGAATTCGACGTCGTTCGGGCTTGCTTCGAGCAGGTGCGCGGCGATCTGCCGGGCCTTCTCGCGGATCTTGCGCGACGCCCGCGCGACTGCGGCACCCGCTACCGGCGTCGAGCGTGAGCCATAGGTGCCGAGTCCGTAGGGCGCGGTGGACGTATCGCCTTCCTCAACCGTAATCACCGACGCCGGGATACCCGCCTCGGACGCGATGATCTGTGCGTAAGTGGTCTGGTGACCTTGCCCTTGCGTAATCGTGCCCATGCGCGCAATGGCCGAGCCGTCGGGATGCACGCGTATCTCGCAGGAGTCGAACATGCCGACGCCCAGGATGTCGCACATCTTCGAGGGGCCCGCACCGACGATCTCGGTGAAATTCACCACACCGATGCCCATCAACCATTCGGCGTCCGGGTCGGCCCGGCGCGCAGCCTGTTCGGCACGCAGCGCCGGATAGTCGACGGCTGCCAGCACCTTCCTGAGCGCAGGTTCGTAGTCGCCTGAATCGTATTCGAGCCCGAGCGGCGTGGTGTACGGAAACTGCTCCTTGCGGATGAAATTGCGCAGACGGATTTCGGCCTTGTCGATACCGAGTTTCTGCGCGAGCACGTCCACCATCCGCTCGATCAGATAGACCGCCTCGGTCACCCGGAACGAGCATCGATACGCCACACCGCCAGGAAACTTGTTGGTATAGACGCCGTCGACCGAGACGAACGCATTCGGTATCGCATAGGAGCCGGTGCAGACATGGAACATGCCGGCGGGCCATTTGGTCGGATCGGCGCAGGCGTCGAAGGCGCCGTGGTCGGCGGTGACGTGGACACGCAGCGCCTTGATGCGCCCGTCGCGATCGGCGGCCAGTTCGCCCGTCATGTGGTAGTCGCGCGCGAAAGCCGTGCTGCTCAGGTTCTCGGCACGCGACTCGATCCACTTGACGGGCCGCCCGAGCACGATCGACGCAACGATCGACGTCACGTAGCCGGGATACACGCCCACCTTGTTGCCGAAGCCGCCGCCGATGTCCGGCGAAATGATGCGGATTTTCGATTCAGGAATCGCCGACAGCAGGCCGACCACCGTACGCACGACATGCGGCGCCTGCGACGTGATGTAGACCGTCAGATCGCCGCGCGCCTTGTCGAACGAGGCAACGCAGCCGCAGGTCTCCAGCGGACACGGATGCACGCGCGGATACAGCATGTCCTGCACGACGGTGACGTCGGCGTTATCGAAGACGCGGTCGGTCTTGTCCTTGTCGCCGATGTTCCAGGTGAAGATGTGATTGGGATGCCTGCGCGCGCCGTGCGCACCGGCCTGTTTGTCGCGAATGTCCTCGCGGATCACGGGCGCATCCGGCGCCAGCGCCGCGACCGGATCGATCACCGCCGGCAGTTCCTCGTATTCGACTTCCACGAGTTCGGCGGCGTCGGCGGCCACATAGCGGTCGTCGGCAACGACGAACGCCACCTCCTGATTCTGGAAGCAGACCTTTTCGTCGGCCAGCACGGCCTGCACGTCGCCCGCGAGCGTCGGCATCCAGTGCAGCTTGAGCGGCTTCAGATCGTCGGCGGTCAGCACGGCGTGCACGCCGGGATGCGCGAGTGCGCGCGACTTGTCGATCTTCTTCACGCGTGCATGCGCATACGGACTGCGGACCATCACACCGAACAGCATGCCCGGCATCTTGATGTCGTCGACGTAGGTGCCCTTGCCCTGAATGAAACGCGGATCCTCACGGCGTTTGCGCGAGCAACCCATGCCCTCCAGCGCGGCCAGACGATCGAGATTGGCGTCGATATTTCCCATGGCGAGGCTCCCGGGCGTCAGTGCGCGGCCGCTGGGGTCAGCGGATGCGATGTTTCGACCGCTTCGCCGCGCAACTTGCGCGCCGCGTATTGCACGGCCTTCACGATGTTCTGATAGCCCGTGCAGCGGCACAGGTTGCCTGCCATCCAGTAACGGATCTCTTCGTCGGTCGGGTTCGGGTTCTCCTGCAACAGTCGCCACGCGCGCATCAGCATGCCTGGCGTACAGAAACCGCATTGCAGGCCGTGTTCCTGCATGAAACCTTCCTGCAATGCATGCAGTTCGCCGCCCGGCGCAAGCCCCTCGACGGTGAACACCTCCGCGCCTTCAGCCTGCACCGTGAGGACCGTACAGGATTTGACCGACATGCCGTTGAAATCGACCGTACACGCGCCGCAGTGCGACGTCTCACAACCGATATGAGGCCCGGTATGCAGACACTTTTCGCGCAGCGTGTGGATCAGCAGTTCACGCGGCTCCACCACCACATCCGTTTCCTTGCCGTTCAGACTGAACGACACCATGGCCTTTCTGTTCATGTCGTGTTCTCCGTGAAACCCGCTTCAGTGTGCGGCCCGCGAATACGCGGTGGTCAATGCTCGCCGCGTCATCTCGCCCGCCATCGCCGTCTTGTATTCGATGTCGCCGCGTAGATCGGCGACCGGCTCGCAGACGTCCATCGCGAGGCGCGCGGCTTCAGCAATGGCTGCTTCGTCGAGCGGCTTGCCGAGTAGCGACTGCTCCGCGGCGGCGGCTCTCAACGCGGTCGGCGCGACGTTGGTCAAGGCAATGCGAACGTCGCTGACGGCGCCGTTGCTCATGCGCAGTGTCACGGCTGCGGCAGCTGTCGCGAAGTCGCCGGTCTTGCGCTTCAGTTTCGCGTAGCAGGAGCCGGTGCCGGCTTGCGGCACCGGAATACGGATCTCGGTCATGATTTCGCCCGGTTCGAGCAGCGTCATGTAGGTGCCGAGAAAGAAGCCGTCAGCCGGCACGACACGTTTGCCCTGCCCGCCCGCGAGCACAAACGACGCATCGAGCGCCAGCATCAGCGCGGGATGATCGTTGCCGGGATCGCCGTGCGAGATGTCGCCGCCCAGCGTGCCGCGGTAGCGAACCTGCGGATCCGAAATCTGCCGCGCACCTTCGACAATTAGCGGACACTTCGCCTGCAGCAACGTGGACCAGATCAGTTCGTTCTCGGTCGTCATCGCGCCGATGCAGATTTCACTGGCGACTTCCCGAATGCCTTTGAGCTCGCTCAGCTTGCCGAGGTCGATCAGATGGCCCGGTTCGGCAAAACGCAGCTTCATCATCGGCAACAGGCTATGTCCGCCAGCAAGCAGTTTCGCTTCGTCGCCCAGTTCGCCGAGGAGCGCGATGGCTTCCGGCAAGGTGCGCGGGACGTGATATTCGAATGGTCGAGGGATCACCTGGGCCTCCTTTGGTTGTCATCCGCCCGCGAAGTGGAGCGTCATCGGCCTTTGTCGAGCATTTCACAATGCAACGCAGCAATTCAACGCGATTTCCCGAGTGGTGGCGCACGCGCGCCAACCACCGTAAAACGTGCATGAAACCGGTTCGCGGCGGATGATTCCGTGCCAGGGCGCGCGCAGGCCACCACCGTTACTGAATGACGATTCCACGACGCGCAACAGATTTTCAATACGGATTTCCCGAACTGAGGAATGCTCTGCGTGAACGGTCCGAAACTTGCGCGAAATGCGGAAAAGACATACAACGGAGACAATTCGCCTGAGAGCGTTGACAGCCCCATGAGGGCAGGAGACCTGGCATGAAACCGCCTGAACACGCCCCTTTAGCGGCGTCGGAACCTCGTCGTGGGGAGACGTTTCAGCACAAACTGGAGCAGTTCAATCCGGGGATGGTATGGCTCGACGCGCAGGGTCACGTGACCGCGTTCAATGACGTCGCCCTGCAGATTCTCGGCCCTGCCAGCGAGCAATCGCTTGGGGTTCAGCAGGACAAGCTGTTCGGAATCGATGTGGTGCAGTTGCACCCGGAAAAAAGCCGCGACAAACTGCGTTTTTTGCTGGAATCGCGCGATGCGGGCGGTTGCCCGGTGAAGTCACCGCCGCCGGTTGCGATGATGATCAACATCCCCGACCGGATCCTGATGATCAAGGTCTCCCGGATGAGCGGCATCGGTGGCACGTGCGGCACCTGCATGATCTTCTACGACGTTACCGATCTCACGACCGAGCCGTCCGGACACGGATCGGGCGGCCATCTCGCAGAGCCGCGCCGCCTCTTCAAGATTCCTGTCTACCGGAAAAACCGGGTGATCCTGATCGACCTGAAGGACATCGTGCGCTTCCAGGGTTACGGGCACTACACGACCATCGTCACGAAGGACGACCACTATCTGTCCAATCTCTCGCTCGCCGATCTCGAACTGCGGCTGGACGACAGCATCTACCTGCGGGTGCACCGCAGCCATATCGTCAGCCTTCCGTATGCGGTCGAACTGATCAAGTCAGACGAAAGCGTCAATCTGGTGATGGACGATGCCGAGCAGACCCAGGTGCCGGTCAGCCGGTCGAAAACCGCGCAACTGAAAGAGCTGCTAGGCGTGGTTTGAGGCCCCGAGGCGTGACATGCGCCGAATCAGCCAGTTATAACATCGGACATTGGACGGGCTGTCCGGTTGTCTGCCTGCAATGGTAAAACCAGCGGTTCAGAATCTGCGGATATCCCGCTCACGCAGCGGGTCAGGCGTCTTCTGCGTTTCACGCAAAATGCCGTCGGTGTCGAATGAAAAGTTGAAAAGAAGGTGCGTGATGTTGTTTTCGACATATCGATACGACCACACCTCCCGTTGCGTTCGCCGAAAGAATGCGGTCTGCACGGGACGGCCGAAATTGATCAGTACGTCCTCGCGCGTCCATTTGCCGATCTCCGCGCGATAGAACTCCCTCGCCTGCAGCACCTGACGCACGTTCAGAATCTTGCCGGACGCATCCACGTCGGCGGCGACGGTCGTTACACCCATGGGCTGGGTCGGCCACATCAGCCGTCTGCCGCCGCCCGGCAGTTCATAGGCCTCGCGCGGCGGACCCAGGCGGGCAATGATCGCCGACTGGTCTTCGCCGGGCTGGAACTGCTGCCACGGCTGCGCGCAGCCCGTAAGCGCCAGCATCGCAACACCGACGAGCATTGCGTGACGCACGGCAATGCGTGTCCGCGCCTTTGAAGGCGTACAGACAGGAGCATGACCCGGGCGGGCGAACATGGCTTCCTCATTCCTCCACGGAAGGTCCCGCTTCAGCACGAAGCTCCCGCGATCCTTCGGTGCGGCAACCGGACTGCTGCGTCGACACGCGCCGCGGCGTGATCTTCGCACTCACACGCTGGGCCACGAACCGGTCACGAACGGGCCCGCCCAAACGCGCGTTTTTCCACCCAAATATCTACAACAGGATCGTCCCGGTGAACGTCCTGCCAGTCGAATCGATTTCGTGCGCGAGGCGGCTCGCGGTCGACGCGCTACCGTGGTGAAAAAACGGCAGCACGCGCCACGAGCGCCAGGCGGCAGGAACGAGCCTGACGGGTGCGCTTACGTCCCTTCCGCGCGGATCGACAGCGCGTTCTTCACCGAAGTGACGCCGTCCACGCCCTTGGCGATATCGGTTGCCTTATCGCTCAAGTCCTGCTCCGGTACCGTGCCTTGCAGAACAATGGCGCCATGGCTTGCACGAACGGTGATATGGGACGCGCCGACCCCCAACGACTTGGAGAGCGCGGTACGAACTTTTCGTCCCAACGCGCGGTTGGCGGCGCTATCTGCCTTGTGCTGGGCCTTGGCGTTCGGGGCCATGTTGTCGGCGGCAGGCGCCGCTTCGCTCGTTTGGGCATAGGCCTGGATGGAGGCCATTACGAGCAGCGCGCCGCTTGCCAGTTTGATTGCGTGAATTGCTTTCATTGAATTTTCTCCTGTTGTCACAATGATTGAACGGCGGACGACGATGCAACTACATAACTCGACCTCGTGAGGAGTGAGGCTCGAGCCTTCTTCAATCCGGCCGATGCGAGGTTCGCACGCCGCAGCGGCACGGCGATATTATTGGCGACCGCCCCTGATATTGCCGGCCACTCCGCCGGCGGCGCCGCCGATGATCGCACCAGTCCAGGCGTCGCCGCCCGAGATGGCAGCAATACCGGCCCCCCCAGCGGCGCCGATTGCAGCACCACTCATCGTTCCCTGCTGCCTTGGCGTCATGTCCGTGCATCCGATCACGATCGGCATAGCCCCAATCACCGCGATCCAGCGAAGTCGTTTCATGATCGATCTCCGTTACGGGTTCTTTTTCAGACCAGGCAGGACCATTTGAAACCAGATGGTCTCGATTACCGGATGCTGGATTTTCGTAGGATTGGCGGCGTAGTAGTTGTCGAGACCCTGACGCACGCTGTCGAGGGTTTGACCTTGCATGCCCTTCACGAAACGCGGTGCGATATCCTGGCTATCGGCCGGCGTATTGCTACCGTAGTAGGCGCGTTCGACCTCGAGCAGATTGGCAATGCCAACCAGATACGCCTTCTTGGCCTCATCCGAAGAGGTGGTCCATTGCTCGCCCGTCACTATCGGGACTGACTGTGCGCGGGCGCCATTGCCCAACAGCGCCAACGACAGGAAGCTCAGAGATAACAGCGTACGCCATTGTGGTTTGGTTGCCATCACGTACTCCATGGTAGTCATACTCTCCAGCGCTCAACCGCCGACAGCGTCCGGCGGCATCCAATCGGGCATCCAGACGGGGTCAATCTGTCGAGGTCTCCTTTTTCGCAACCGCAGAGCCCCGCAGAAGCTCGAAGCCGGGCGTGAACGCGACCAGTATGCGCCATGTCTGACAAGCTTCGGATCCCTCCCATGCGGCTCAACGCAGTCGACGATTCGACGTGAGCGGTTCAAGGTATCCGGATGCTCTTTGCATAAGCCAGTTTGGCGTCCATTCCATACTTCGACTTTATAGCCGATATTTGCATGATGTCGCCACACCTTTGTAGCGAGTCAACTACATAATCGCCAGGTCGACTCCGGCGGCAACCGGGGCGTCGCGCCGGCGCACGCATGATGGGTTCGTTCTACGTATCGCGCGGATCGGCTGCCATAGAATTGACATGTTGTATCGCAGCCATGAGAGCACGTCGCCCATTCGAAAGACCTGTTGCAACGCAAAAGGAATTGATCGACTACCTGGCGGACGACCAGCAGAACCGCTGACCACGCACGGCCGCGCCTCAGGTGAACGCATTACCGTCGTACTGCAACAGGCGAGGGTCAGGCGGGTTACGATCGTTGCATTCACAGCGAGGTTCATATGGCGACCAAAACAAATCACGCCCTTGTGCCGCTCAACGAAACAATCGCGCGGCAGTACGAGACCGTCGCGCTCGTCCTGCAAGGCGGCGGCGCACTGGGTTCCTATCAGGCCGGTGTCTATGAGGGGCTTGCCGCGGCTGACATCCATCCGAACTGGGTGGCCGGCATCTCGATCGGCGCGCTGAACACGGCGATCATCGCCGGAAATGCACCGGAAGCGCGCGTCGACGCACTGAAGCAGTTCTGGACGACCATCTGCCAGCCGGCTTCCGCGCTGAACTTCTGGCCTTCCGAGCTCGAGAGCCGCCTGTTCGAAATCTCCGACGCCTACCGGCAGGCATTTGCCGCGTGGTATTCGACCCGCGCGCTCCTCGAAGGCCAGAGCGGTTTCTTTGCCCCACGTTTTCCGCAGCCGCTAGGACCCTGGGCGCGCCAGGTGATCGAGGCAAGCCATTACGACACCTCGGCGCTACGCAGCACGCTCACGCGGTTCGCCGATTTCGACCGCATCAACCGGGGCGGCATGCGAGTGTGCGTGGGTGCCGTCAATGTGGCGACGGGCAATCTGACGTTCTTCGATAATAAGGACATCACGTTGAGACCCGAGCACTTCATGGCGTCCGGCGCGTTGCCGCCGGGCTTTCCCGCCGTCGAAGTGGACGGGGAGTTTTACTGGGACGGCGGCCTTGTCTCGAATACACCGTTGGTCCAGGTGCTCGGACAGATTCCGCGGCGCGACACCCTCGTCTTCCAGGTCGATCTCTGGAGCGCACGCGGCGAATTGCCGACGAACATGGAACAGGTGGACGGCCGGACCAAAGACATCCAGTACTCCAGCCGGACGAGAATCGTGACTCACCACGCGCGTCACGATCAGCTGTTGCGCCGGACCCTTCGCGAGGTTTTGCGTCATGTGAGTGCCGAGGCGCTTGAAAACGACCCGTGGTGCAGGATCGCGGCGCGGATGTCGACGGACAAGCGCTACAACGTCGTGCAGCTGATCTACCGGGACAAGCCGTACGAGAATCACTTCAAGGATTTTCAGTTCGGCTACAACACGATGCTGGACCACTGGTGCTCTGGCCTTGCCGACATTCGCGAAACGTGCACGCATCCGGAGTGGTTCGACCTTCCGCAGAACGAGGCGGGATTCGCGTCGCGGGACGTGCACGCGCCCTCCAGCAGCGACCGGCTCGGACCGAAGACGGGCTCGGAACACGAGGCAGGGATTTGATGCGCACCATCCGGTGTCTGGCGTTCGAGCACACGCACGATTTCAGCCATCGAGCAGGCGGCAACTGCGAATGCTGAGTCCGGATGAAGCCGCTATCGGCATAGCGGATCGGGCAAGCCGTACCACGTCGCGCCCGCGCCGATATGAAACCGTTGCAGCGCGTGAGACCGGACAGGCGTGATCGATGTCGGCGGCAAGGGCCGCTCGTGCGCGGTGCCCGCGCCAGTTATCATAGACCCACAGACAGACTTTCCTGCCAGACCTACTATCAGTTCGCACACAGGTAACTGCGTTGCGACGTTCCCTATGAATTCCACTCCCCAAGCTTTCTCGAACCCGGCAATCCGTTCCCTGACGCCGCTTGAGGCGCGCGTGCTGGGCGTGCTGCTCGAGAAGCAGCACACGGTGCCCGACACCTATCCGCTGACGCTCAATGCGCTGACATCGGGATGCAACCAGAAGACTGCGCGTGCCCCGGTCATGAACGTCACCGAGGCAGACGTACTTACCGCCATCGACAGTCTGAAACGCCTGAGCCTGGTGCTGGAAGGCAGCAGCAGCCGCGTACCGCGCTTCGAGCACAATATCAATCGCGTACTCGGGATACCGGCTCAGGCGGCCGCGTTGCTCGCCACGCTGTTCCTGCGCGGCCCACAGACGGCGGCCGAGTTGCGGTTGAACAGCGCGCGGCTGCATGGCTTTGCCGATGTCTCGTCGGTGGAGGCGTTTCTGGACGAACTCGCGACCCGCGAACCGCCACGCGTAGTCAAACTGCCACGCACGCCAGGCGAGCGCGAAAATCGCTGGATGCACCTGCTGTGCGGCGAAGTCAGTCTGAATGAAGCACCCGGGCGTGGCGCCGTCGAGGAGTCAGTCTCGTCCGACGAAGTCGAGGCCCTGAAGGCGGAACAGAAGCGCCAGAGAGAGGAGCTGACTCAACTTAGGGCGCTTGTCGAGCATCTGGCAGCCGAACTGGGCATCCGTCTCGACGGGTTCACACCTCAGTCATAACTGCCGACCTTCCTGCCCTGCGAGTGCGTCGCAAGTGGTCTGTCGCGGGCCACGTGCAATCGGGCAACGTGACGCCTGGTCATACCGATGAATACGCGTCCCCCGGCAGTTCCCACGGAAGATGGCGAGTCAACCGAACGGGTCGTCGCGCTGCAACTCCACTGCGGTAAGCTGTACGTTTCATGCGATCTTGAAATAAGGGGCAGAGGCAAATGCGGCGTGTCATATTCAATCAGAAGGGTGGAGTCGGCAAATCGACCATCGTATGCAACCTGGCGGCGATAAACGCCAGCGAGGGGATGCGCACGCTCGTCGTTGACCTCGATCCGCAGGGCAACTCAAGCCAGTATCTTCTCGGCAAACAGGCGAGTGACCTCAAGCCGAGCGTGGCGGACTTCTTCGAAACCGCCTTGAATTTCAGCTTCAGGCCGACGCCAGTGTCGACGTTCATCCATCCCACGCCGTTCGAGAATCTCGATGTCATGCCCTCCCATCCTGATCTCGATGCGCTGCACGGCAAGCTCGAATCCCGCTACAAAATCTACAAGCTGCGTGACGCGCTCAATGAACTGGATGCGTACGATGCCATTTATATCGACACGCCGCCGGCATTGAATTTCTACACCCGCTCCGCGCTGATTGCGGTTGAACGCTGCCTGATCCCCTTCGACTGCGACGATTTTTCCCGTCGCGCCTTGTACACGCTGCTCGACAACGTTAAGGAGATTCAGCAGGACCACAATTCCGGACTGGAGGTCGAGGGAATCGTGATCAACCAGTTTCAACCCCGCGCAAGCCTGCCGCTCCAGCTGGTCGAGGAACTGGTCAGTGAGGGTTTGCCGGTGCTGGCGTCCCGGCTGTCCTCCTCCGTGAAAATTCGGGAGTCTCATCAATATGCGCGGCCGATGATTCACTTCGATCCCCGCCACAAGCTCTCCCAGGAGTTCATGGCATTGCATCGTGAACTGCTTGGATAGCAGCCGGGACGCAGTGTGCGCCCGCCAATTCGGAACGCCATCATGAACAACAAGGTTTCGGGGAAACCAGACGAGCTGGATTCGGGCGGCAGTCGCCACCATCAGATCTTTCCAACGCTGGACGAAAAGCAGTTCGCGCTGCTGGAGCGATATGGCGAGCGCCGCCGGCTAAACACGGGCGACGTTCTGTTCACCGAAGGCGAGCGGCATATCTGCATGTTCGCCATCGTCTCCGGAACAATCGAGGCGACAAGAGACTCGAGGGACGGCCCGCATGTTCTGGGGGTGCACGGTCCAGGCAGCTTCACCGGCGAGGTCGGTACACTCGCGGGCCGCGCCGCGGTGGCTACGGCACGCGCCAAGTCGGATTGCGAGGTCATCGCCATTGACGAGGAATCGCTACGCGCACTCGTGATTGCGGAAGCCGAGTTGAGCGAAACCATCATGCGTGCCTTTATCCTGCGCCGGGTCGCATTCATTCAGGGCCCGCACGGGGGCGTCCTGGTGATTGGAAGCTCAGCCTCCGCGGCCACGCTCGGTCTGCGTCATTTTCTCAGCCGCAACGGTCAGCCCTCGGCCTACTTCGATATTGTCGAGCATGCGGAGGCAAAAGAACTTCTGGCGCGTTATGGCGCAACGGAAGCCGACATGCCGGTTGTCATCACGTTACAGGGCGCAGTCCTCAAGCGGCCGAGCAACCGGGCAGTCGCCGATGCAATCGGCCTGAGCCCGGACAGGCTGAATGGCGCGTGCTTCGACGTCGTCGTGGTCGGCGCGGGACCGGGAGGTCTTGCGGCCGCGGTCTACGCCGCGTCCGAAGGGCTGAGGGTCGCCGTCCTCGACACCAAGGCACCCGGTGGTCAGGCGGGCACTAGTTCGAAGATTGAAAACTACTTTGGGTTTCCGACCGGCATTTCGGGGCAGGCGCTGGCGGGCCGCGGTCTGTCTCAATGCCGCAAGTTCGGCGCGGAAGTCGGTGTGCCGATCGAAGTGCTCGGAATAGAGTGCCGGGACGACCCGCCCTTTCATATCAGACTGAACTACGACGAGAGTGTCGACGCCCGGGCTGTCGTCATTGCGACCGGTGCGCGCTACCGGAAGCCGTCGCTCGCGCGCCTCGAGCACTTCGAGGGGCGTGGCGTCTACTACAGTGCGACCTTCATGGAGGCCGCGTTCTGCGGCAACGAAGAACTGATTGTCGTCGGCGGTGGCAATTCTGCCGGGCAGGCAGCGGTGTTTCTGGCGGGATTCGCGCGTCACGTCCACATCGTGATTCGCGGCGACGGACTCAATGCGAGCATGTCGAACTATTTGATCAGGCGCATCGACGCGGCGGCCAATATCACGCTGCACCTGAGGACACAGATCGTCGAACTGTACGGCGACACAAAGCTTGAGGCCGTGAAGTGGGACCGCCAGGGGCAGATCGAAGAGAAGCCCATCCGGCACGTCTTCCTCTTTCTCGGCGCCCAGCCGAATACCGGCTGGCTCGGCAATTGCGTTGCGCTGGACAGGAATGGTTTTGTGCTGACCGGACCCGATGCAGGCCCTCAGTGGACGTCAGACCGCCCGCCACACTATCTGGAAACAAGCCGGCCTGGCATCTTTGCCGTCGGCGACGTTCGCAGCGGCTCGGTAAAGAGAGTTGCTACGGCGGTAGGAGAAGGCGCGGCTGCCATCCAGTCCCTTCACCAATATCTGGCCTTGTCCGGTTAAGTTCTGTTCGCACGGGTCAATGCTCGAGCTGTGGAAGACAACGATTACCGCTCGTTGCGCCCCTCGGTGGGCGGCGCGCCAGGCAGACGGTCCAGCCTCGCCAGAAGCGCCAGCCCCTTCTGCACGATGCGAGGCGGCGCGTCAGGGCGTGCCATCACCTCGCGGATGCGCGTTCGCCAGTACTCCGGATTCATCACGGCACTGACCTCGACGGTTCCGAGCCTGTTGCCCAGACGCTCCAGCTGACAGACCGCGGCCTGTATATGTGAGAGGTCCTGCTCCGCCTGATGGTCCCACCACATACTCACCTCGTCGATGTGGCTTTGTGCCATACGGTTCTGTAGCCGGATTGGCATGATCGCAGCGCAAACGGGTATCCCGGAACCGCGATAGCGCCCGACACCGCTTCATGCTTCGTTAAACGGTCATCCGCGATCATCTGCGGACCCGGACCCAGCGGCACCAGTCGTGATGATCCAGATTCCGGAGCAGCTGCTCACGACGACGCTCGCGACGATAATGCCCGGCGACCGCGATCGCCGCTGTCACCAGTACGAACATTCCCGACACGATCCCAAGCCACGACTCGCTCATTAGCGCCTCCTCACGTCGGGTTGCCGATTGCCGCCCCGTTATTTCAACCCACGCCGACCGCCGTTGATCGCGCCGCTGGGTTCCCTTCACATGCGGACATGCGAATGTCACAGTCATTCATCGGATGCGCGCAACAGCCTGCAGAACGGCATGACCCTCCGGTGTAATGCGAGGACGCCGGCTTCCTGATGCGAGTGGCTCCAGTGCCGCCAGTCGACGTTCCATGAGGGTACGGATCTCGATACGGTCCGGGTCGATCTGATCCGGGTTATGGTTGAGCAGCATTAACGTGGTGAATTCGTGGGGACTTAACATGACTGTCTGCCGGCGAAATGGAATTGCTGTGCTGGATCGCTTCGCTACGAATGACGACCATGCAGAGGCAACGGAACGGCTCTCCACTGTTGGCTTCAACAAGCGCCTGTCAAGTGCCAGGCGGGGCAAATCCGGTGTGCTATCGGGCGAGCGGGCTTACAACCTGATACCTCGCTGAGCCTGTGCAATTAGAGTTTTGATTCTAACTTTGTTAAATCCGCATCCAGCCTGCTTCTTGCCAGGTAGATTCCCTTATTGAGAAAGGGTGCCGGTTAGTCACCTGGGTGATTGCGCGGAAGTCAGGGAGGTCGACCGGCTGGCATGTTAGTCAGTGGTTCTGCATGGCAGTCGGGAGTGTTCGTCCTCAGCAACAGTTTCGCTTCGCTAGCGGCACGCTTTGCAGAATCTGACGTTCTGTTCCGCTACGGATCTGCCGCCGTGTAATTGCCTGGGATCGCTAACGATGGGTGACTGTGCGCACCTCGAGTTTCCACGATTCACCACACCGGGTCCCATCAGCCGTCATCTGGATGCGAAGGGTTACGAGGTGACAACTGGCATCGGTCCGGATCTCATGGAAAGCGCGCGAGCCGCTGACAGCGGAATGGTCGACCTGCTGTCGAAGCAGCACCACCTCAGTGCCGTCGATGCCTATCTACTCTGCAGCGTCTGCGGCGATCTGCATATCAACGAGATCGTCGACCAGCCCAACCGGGTCGTCTCGCTCTATTTTCCGCGCATCGTGTTCGAGTGAGATTTGCCGTTAGCGAGGTCAACCGCTCACACCCGGCAAATCACCGCGATTTCAGACCGGGCGATGCACGAGACTCGAGCGACGCCGCGCCCGGGCGACGATCGATTCGATCGTCGCGCGAGCAACCGCACGGCGCGATTTCCTCGCCATGTGGGTCAGTTTTCTGTCGCTGACCGGATGACGGGCCCACGCGAGCGCCGCGAACCAGCCGACGATCGTCCATCCGAGCAGCACGTTCGCGATCGTGACTGCCAATGTGTCTTTACGTCCTCGCACATCCGCAATGATGGACGGAGTCAGGTACAGCGCCAATGCGCCCACATAAGCCAGCGATTCCAGAAACTTCAACATTGCATCACCTCTTTGCGACGATATGTCTGTGCACAAGGCATGCAAGCGCAACGCGTACGGCTTGCATGCGTTCAGGAGAGAACGATTAACGACCCACGGACGCATCACGCGGGGCAGACACCAGCTCACCGCTGCCCGATTGCGACGACGCCCCTACGACACCGCCAAACGCGTTGCCTTGCGAGCTAACGGCATCGCCACGCTCGGCGGCGACAGTCTGCGCACTCTGGCCACGCTGCGAGGCAGGCGCGCCCGCGGACGGACGATAGAAAGGCGCCGGGCCGTAGCCGCTGGCGAATGCGGGCGCGGCAAGAGCAGCTGAGGCTGCGATAAGCAGCGCGGCAACAAGCTTGTTCTTCATGATGAGACTCCGGTGATATAGCGATTTCCGAGGCGCGATCACCCAACTGAAAGATGTCCGGTGCGTCGCGAATGGGATTCAGTGTATGCCGTCTCTATCGAATATCTATGCCGATAGCGTGAAATCACCGTTTTCAATTCCCGAACAATCCTCGCGGCTGAGGACCGGACGCGCCGCGGCGGCCGCAAAGCGCAGCGTTGCGCCGACTTCGCTGACCGGAACAACGCAGACCGTGACCGCATACGACGCAGGCCTGGCTACTACCGGTATCGGTCCGCGGTGATAGCATCGACACCCTGCAAGGTGGATACGCCGTCGCCTGCCCGGACGCGCAGGGGCAGATGGTTGGGCGCAACGAGGAAGCAGATGTCGGAAGCCAACGTCAACCCCAATTCCGTTAGTGATATTCCCGTCGAGCGCCAGGTCCTTTCGGAAGGCAGTCTTTCGATCGGTTTGACATTGCCCCTGCTCCGGGCTGGCAACATCGTCGTGGATTTCGAAGAGCAGGTCGCGCTGGCCAGCCTCGCGGATGAACTCGGCTATCGTGCGCTCTGGGTGCGCGACGTGCCGTTGAACAGCGCCGACTATCCAGACCCGGTCGGACATCTGGACCCGTGGGTATGGCTTGGCGCCCTCGCCTCGCACACCCGGAACATCGCGTTGGTTAGCGGCGCTATCGTGCTCACGCTGCGCCATCCGTTGCATATTGCGAAGGGGGCCGTTTCCGTCAGCACCTTGTCGCGCGGCCGGTTCATTCTTGGTCTCGGCTCCGGCGACCGGCCTCCTGAATTCGCCGCCTTCGGCCAGGATTCAGATCAACGGCGCGAGATCTATCGCACGCACTGGGAAACCGTAGCGGCGGCCTTGAACGTAACGTCGCGCATCATCCCCGACCGGATTCAGGCTGACACTCCAGCGTTTTTTCTGTTGCCCCGGCCGCTGGCTGCCGTTCCGCTGCTGGCCGTCGGTTCGGGCGGACAAAGCGTCGACTGGATCGCGCGCAACGCCATCGGCTGGATGACCTATCATCGCGAGCCACAGATCCAGCGAGCACGACACAGCATGTGGCGAGCCGCGGTCGACCGGCTCCCCGCGGGTGCATTCCGTGCGTTCGGGGTTGCGATGCGCCTCGAACTGGGCGCGGACGCAAACGAACCCGCAACGCCAATCCCGCTCGGATACCGGACAGGACGACGTGCCCTTTCCAGTCTCCTGCGGGACATGCGTGAGAATGGCACGCACCATGTGAGCTTCAATCTGACATCAGAGCGGCCGGTCCGGGAAGTGCTCGAAGAACTGGCGGCAGAAGTTTTGCCCGAATTCCACAGCGATCAACGACAGCGCGTCTAGAGAGACGCGCGAACTGGAGCGGCGCGGTTCGGCGGGGAACGACGCCGCAAGCGGATCATGTCCCGTGTTTTCCGCACGCCGGGATCGGCGGTCGTGAGGCAGCTACAGGAGGCCCGACTTCCAGATCATCTGCGCAGCCGCTGCGGCCACGAACAGCAGCACCAGCCTGCGAAACATGGCGGGCGACAGTCTGTCGCGAAGCGGCCGCGCGAGCAGGATACCGATGACCACCGGGATGCTCGCGGCACCCGAGATGGCGAGATCGGTCCAGCTCGCGTGAGCACCGCCGCTGAACGCAATGATGAGGGTGATGATCGACACCACCAGGATGATCGCGATCTGTTTGGTGAATGCCTTGCCGGTCGCGCCGGATGCGATCAGGTACATCGCCAGCAGCGGACCCGGCACGGACGCGATGCTCTCCATCACCGCCGCGCCGAACCCAAGCGCGAACCCTGCGGGCCTCGCGACAGACGGCGACAGGGTGAGCTTCGGCGTCGCGAGCAGCAGGAGCGCCGCAAACATGAGCACCGCTCCGGCTGCGGCCTGCGCCCGGTGCGGCGAGAGCGAAATCAGCGCGGTCACGCCAACGAGGTTGCCGAGGACCGTGCCGGCGAGAGGCGCTGCGATCCGGCGTACCGTCGGCAGCATGTCGCCGCCTTCCAGCGCCTGCGGGATGTTGCCGAGAACGATCGGCATCGACAGCAGCAGCACCGCCTGTTTGACCGGCAGGAAGTGGCTGAGTATCGGCATCGCGACGAGCGGCACGCCGATACTGACCACGCCCTTGACCATGCCGCCAAGCAGCAGAGCCGCGACGATGCCCAGTAACGCATACAGGTCGAGCGCCTGCAGGCTGGGGCCTGGAAGACCGCCGGAAAGATCAGGATGGATCATGGCTGCGAGGTTCGCGCGGCGACTTCACGTTGGAGAAACGTGCAAGCATATACGCTAACGCAACCGGACGTCCTCAGTCCGGTCGCGGCGCTTGCTCCCCTCAACCGATTTGTGCCTGCCGGCCGAGCAGTGGATCCAGACCGCCGGCCTCGTCGAGCGCGTGAAGATCGTCGAATCCGCCGACGTGCGTCATGCCGATGAAAATCTGCGGCACCGTGCGGCGTCCTGTTCGTTCGGCGAGCGCAGAAGCCGCAGAACGGTCGCCCTCGATGCTGATATCGTTGAACGTCACGCCCTTGTTGCGCAGCAACGCCTTGGCGGCGATGCAGTACGGACAGGTGGGTTTGGTGTAGATCGTTACAGTGGACATGATGCTGTTTCCCGGTAGATAGCGTTGGGGACCGTCGGTGACGGCGTGACTGAACTATAAAAGTCAGTCCCTTTCGCGTTAATCGCGGGACGGCTCATCAAGATGCTCATTCGAATCAATGCGCGACGCGCCTGCCCTGACCGCGCGCATACCGGGCCATGCGGCGACCGTTCTCCGCGACGACGCGGCCTGTGCAAGCGGCGGCGCGTGGCGCGCGTCATGTCGCGTCACGTCCGGTCCGATCACGTCAGGAAAGAAGAATTGAACTGACGACGGCACACGCCGTCAGCGCGGCGCGGGTCTATCCCGCTTCGACCTGGCCACCCGATGCGCGGTAGCGCGCCGGGGTGACGCCGATAAGGCGTTTGAACACGCGTTGAAACGCGGCGTCCGATTGATAGCCGACCATTTCGCCGATCTCCGCAACCGCAAGCCCGGACTGCAGCAACGTGCGGCCTGCGAGCGTCATGCGTACCTCGGTCAGCACGTCGGTGGCGGAACGCCCGATTGCGTCCTGGAACTGCCGCACGAAGGTCGCTCGCGACATATTGCAAAGCGCCGCGAACTGGTCGAGCGTCCAGGGCTGTGCGGGTGACTCGAACATGGCCGATATCGCCGGTTGCAACCGCGGCCGCCCCGCCAGGGCGAGCAGGCCATGCGGCGCCTGCGGCCCCACACTCGCGAAGCGCAGGGTCAACGCGAAGAGCGCGGCGGACAGATGGCCTACCAGCGTCTCGCTGCCGGGGCCTTCGTCGACCGCTTCTTCCCTCATCAACTCGATCAGCCGCGCGAGCCGCGAGCCGGCCATCGATGCGGCCGGGTCGCCCTCGCCGTTGGTGGCGCCAGGCCCGTGGAGCGCGCTGCGCACCACCAGCCGCCCCGGCAGGTGATCGCGCAACAGCCGGTCGGGCACCGCGCCGACCAGAAACCGCCCGCACAGGATGTCGGCCTGCGCGCCCGCCCCTTCATTCTCCGCAATCATCAGCGACATGCTTTGCCGCTCGGCCGGCGGCGACGCCGACTCGCCGCTGCCGTCGTGGATCCGATGCGCCCCGCCCGCGGGAAACACGATGATGTCGCCCGCGATCAGCTTCTCGGGCGCGCTGTCACCGTATTCGAGCACGGCCTCTCCCGACAGCAGCACGTGATACGGAATCTCGCGGATGGCCGAATTGCCCTGCGAGATCGCCCACGGCGCGCCGAAGTGGCAACGCACGTCCAGACGGCCAGTGACGGGGATCAGGGAAAGGACTCGACTGAGCAGATCCATATTGAGCCGCTTGAGCAGGTTCTTGCGTCGTTTGAGGATTCGCCCGGCGAGCGCGGCGACATACAGTGACTGCAACGAAAGCAGCAGGATTTTACCGGACCCGCGACAGGCGCGCAGCCGGCACTCATTTACCGAATTCATCCTTTCGAGGACGTCATGAAAACAGTTCACATCGATGTCGCCATCATCGGCGCCGGCAGCGCCGGCCTGCCAGCCTACCGCGCGGCGAAGGCGGCCGGCGCCTCAGCGATCCTGATCGAAGGCGGCCCGCACGGCACGACATGTGCGCGCGTCGGCTGTATGCCGTCGAAGCTGCTGATCGCCGCCGCCGAAGCCGCGCATGCCGCATCGCACACGGCGCCATTCGGTGTGCACATCGACGGCACGATCCGCATCGACGGCCGGGAAGTCATGCAGCGCGTGAAGAGCGAGCGCGACCGCTTCGTGGGCTTCGTGCTCGATAGCGTCGAGTCCATCCCGGCCGAAGACAGGCTCACCGGCTACGCGCGCTTCATCGACGACGGCCTGCTTCAGGTGGGCGACCACACCCGCGTACGGGCGCGCAGCATCGTGATCGCGACGGGCTCGTCGCCGGTGATCCCGCCGATGTATCAGGCCCTCGGCGATCGTGCGATCGTCAATGACGATGTGTTCGCATGGTCAGACCTGCCGCGCAAGGTCGCGGTAGTCGGCGCCGGTGTGATCGGACTGGAACTCGGGCAGGCGCTTGCGCATCTCGGCGTGGACGTGACCGTGCTCGGCGCACGTGGACGTGTCGGTCCGCTCACCGATCCGGCGATCAAGGCCTATGCCCACGAGACCTTCCGCCAGTCGTTCCGTTTTGAAGCGCACGCAACAGTCGAAGCGGCCGTCCGCCAGGGCGACGAGGTCCAGCTGCGTTTCAGAAACGACGCAGGTGAACTGGCTGAGGACACGTTCGACTACGTGCTCGTCACCGCCGGCCGCAAGCCGAATTTCGACCGCCTCGCATTGAACAACACAGGCATCCAGCTCGATAGCAAGGGCGTTCCGGTCTATGACCCGTTGACGCTACAGGCGGGTGCGCATCCTGTGTTCATCGCCGGCGATGCGAACGATGTGCTGCCGCTTCTGCACGAAGCCGCCGATGAAGGACGCGCCGCGGGCACCAACGCGGCCCGCTTCCCGAATGTCGTGCCGCTGGTGCGCCGCGCGCCGATTGCCGTGCTCTTCTCGGATCCGGGAATCGCGATGGTGGGCGCCCGGCATGCCGACCTTGCGCCCGACTCCTTCGTGACCGGCGAGGTCAGCTTCGAAGACCAGGGGCGCAGCCGGGTCATGCTGAAGAATCGCGGACTGATGCATGTCTATGTCGACAGGGCCAGCCGGCAGTTTCTCGGCGCGGAATGGATCGGGCCGGATGCCGAGCATATCGCTCACCTGCTGGCGTGGGCACTGCAGATGAAGCTGAGCGTCGACGCGATGCTGGAGATGCCTTTCTATCACCCAGTTGTGGAGGAAGGTCTGCGCACGGCGCTGCGCCATGCGGCGGCCGCGCTGCGCGGTGCGTGATGCGTATCTGATCGAAGACGGCGTCGGCGCGAACAAGGCGCCGCCGCGCTGACAGCCGACCGTTACCGCTACCCCGAGGATCGCCCGAGGCAGGCCGTCCACGCACAACCGGCCATTACATCGGCGGAGCGACGCCGTCCTTTTCGACCAGGACGCGTTGCGCGACAAAAGTGCCCTGCGACGCGGCTGTTGCGACGACGAACACTTTCTTGCCCGGCGTCAGGTCGGTGCGGTCGGCCGGCGTGAAGGTCACGACCGGAACATTGGGCGGGACGGTCACCACCTTGCTGCCGCCCTTGTACGACAGCTTCAGATCGCGGCCGCTTTCACCCTCGACGACCGCGTCGACGTTCGCGTTCGTCATCGAGCTGTTCGGACCGAAGTCCCATGCATAGTGACCTTCACCCGAGCCACGCGCGGATTCCGGAAAGACAAGCACCTCGGTTGCGGTCAACCTGCCGTCCGCGCCGGTCGTGGCGGCCGTGCCGATGAACGTGCCGGGCTTGATGTCAGCAAGCTGCAGGGCTTTGACGGCCGACACGCCAGCGGTCGGTTTCACTTCGATCGAAACCGTATCGCCGCTGCGGCGATGCACCTTCAGGACATCGCCCTCGAAGGAGACGATCTCACCGCGAATACGCGTCGGCTTGACGTCCGGCGTCTGGGCGAGTGAGGCACCGGCGAAAGCCAGGGTGACGAGCGCAATGCCGAGTTTCAGGCGGATAGACATGGATGCTCCGTGCAGGGCTGTCGATCGAGCCGCGGTGTGCTGCCGACCACACGGACTAAACATCAATCGCGCGAAATTATTCCGCGGGGAAAGAAATAATTTATCTTACAAATATCCAACGCTCAACGACATGACGGCGCAGCAGGCGCTGCGCCGTCACCGGCAACCGGAAGGCCCCATCCTAGTCGGGCATGCCCGCGCCGCGCGTCTCCGGCAGGAACCACGGCAGCACGATGCCGAGCAGATATACCGAGCCCATCGCCAGTGCCGCCTGCGACACGCCGCCGAAAGACTTGATCATGCTTCCTGCAATGATCGGGAAAACCCACGCGATCAGGCGCGCAGCATTGAACACGAAGCTGATCGCGGTCGAACGAACGCTGCAGCTAAAGAGCTCGCCCGGATAAATGGCCATCCACACATAGGCACAGCCCAGCGTGAAGAAACCGTTGACCGGCGCGACCCACATCATCACTTCGATGCTCGTCGTCAGCTTGTAGGTGATGAATGTCGTCACCAGCGCGCCGACGAAAGTCAGCGACAGGAACGCGCGCCGACCGATTGCGTCGACCACGAAGCCCGCCACCATGTAAGCCACGATCGCGCCGACGGTGTAGACGATCGATATCTTCGAGCCCCATGACAGCGCGTCCGGGATGCCTTCCGCCCTGGCGAGCGCCACGGTGTAGGTCGGCAGCCAGCTGGAAATAGCCCACCAGCCGACGGTTGTGACAATCGACAGCACGAGCAGGATCAGCGTGCGGCGCAGCGCTTCGCGTTCGCTAAAGAGTTGCGCCAGCGTGAAGGGACGCTTGCCGGAGTCAGAGGCTTCGCCCGCGGCCGGCCCGACGTTCGTCGCGCTCCAGCGCTTCTCGCGCACCGCACGCTGCCATTTCTCCGACTCGTTCACCCCGCGCCGGATATACAGCACGAAGAGCGCCGGCAACGCGCCCAGCACGAACATCAGCCGCCACGTTTCAGCGCCGAGCGGATGCGTCGACGCAAGCGCGTACCACACGAGCGCCGCGATCAAGGTGCCCCAGCCGAAGCCCGACTGCAGGAAGCCTGCCCCTTTCGCACGGGCCTGCTCCGGCCATGTCTCCGACAGCAGCGCGATACCTGTGCTCCATTCGCTGCCCATTGCGAGGCCGGTCAGAAAGCGCAGTCCGCACAGCATCCAGAAGGTTTGCGAAAACGCAGTCAAACCCGAGAGCACCGCGTAGAGGAACACGGACCACAGCATCATGCGCTTGCGCCCCACGTAATCCGCGAGAATCCCGCCGACCAGACCGCCTGCGCCCCAGCCGAGCAGCGTGATTCCGATGACCAGACCCGCGTAGATCGTGGGAGACGCCGCCTGCGCCGGCGACAGCACCGAGTGCAGCATCGGCCCCAGGACGACGACGAGCGCCAGCGCCTCGTAGCCGTCGAAGATCCAGCCAAGAAAGCTTGCCTTGAGCACGCGCCAGTGCATCGACGTCAGGCCGTCGTACCAGCGGTTCCGTGTGCTGACAGCAAGGTGTCCGTGTTCCATCTTTCGTCTCCTTCATGCTTTCATCAGGGTGTTTCTGCGTGTTGCCGGTCGTGCGCCGGCTCTCACTTTGGCCACGAGCCCGGGGCTAGCGTTGCCCGAACGCCGCGCCGTCGAAGACGCGGCCGGCGCCGCGTGGCTCGCAGCGCCAGTATTGCGGCGACGCCTTGACGGTCGCACCCAGTTCGGCGGCGGCATGCCACGGCCAGCGCGGGTCCCACAGCACGGCACGGGCGAGAGCGATCAGGTCGGCGTCGCCGTCGCGAATCACCTTGTCGGCCTCTGCCGCGTCGGTAATGAGGCCGACGCCTATGGTCTTCATGCCGGTTGCTTCACGCACCGCGCGGGCAAACGGGATCTGATAGTGTGGCCCGACCGGAATTTTCTGGCGCGGCGACACCCCGCCCGTCGAGACATCGATCCAGTCGCAGCCGCGCTCGTGAAGGCGCCGCGCAAGCTCGATGGTCTGCTCGATGTCCCAGCCGCCCTCGACCCAGTCGGTTGCCGAGACACGCACGCCGAGCGGCTTCCCGGCGGGCCAGACGGCGCGCACCGCGTCGAAGATCTCGAGCGGAAAGCGCATCCGGTTTTCCGGCGAGCCACCATATTCGTCGTTCCGCTGGTTGGCAACCGGCGAGAGAAACTGGTGCAGCAGATAGCCGTGTGCAAAGTGGAGTTCGATGGCAGCGAGGTCGAGCCGCGCGGCCCGCCGCGCACTCTCGACAAACGCGTCACGGATGCGCTTCAGGCCCTCGTGATCGAGTTCGAGCGGCGGTATTTCTCCTTCGGACTGGGGCAGCGCCGACGGCCCGTAGGCGCGCCAGCCGCCGTCTTTCAGCGCGATCTGCGCGCCGCCTCGCCAGGGCGGCTCGCTCGACGACTTGCGTCCCGCGTGACACAGCTGGATGCCGATCGGCATGTCGCTGAACTGGCGGACCTCGTCGAGGACGCTCGCGAGCGCCGCTTCGTTCGCATCGGAGTAAAGGCCAAGGCAGTATGGCGTGATCCGGCCGCCCGCTTCCACCGCGGTCGCTTCGAGCAGCATCAGGCTGGCGCCGCTTTGCGACAGGTTGCCGATATGCGTGCGATGCCACGCGCTCGCCGAGCCGTCGACGGCGCTGTACTGGCACATCGGGCTGATGATGATGCGGTTGTCCAGCTTGAGCGAACCAAGTTCGAAGGGAGAAAAAAGTGTTGCGCTCATCGATGCGTTTCCTTACCCGGTAAAGATGATGACCTGTACGCAGGGCGGCGGGCGCCGAACAAAAGTCGCGACCTCGACTTAAAATCGCAAAGCGCGATGCGTCAGCGCCGCATGACCAACGATGGCGCCGCGCCGATCGAATCCCTGTTGCTCATAGGATGCGGAGTTCCGGGCATCTTGAGAACTTCTGAATGTTCAATGCAGGCATCGTCAAACGCGATGGATGCAAGCGGAAAAATACGGGAAAACCCTTCCCCAGGAGAGCAGATGCGTGTTGCAGCAGATCGACCGGTACGCTTCGACATGGAGTCGCTGCGCATCTTCGTAGCGGTGATCGAGGAAGGCAGCATAGCAGCGGCGTCGGGGCGCACGCACCTTGTGGCGTCGGCGGTCAGCAAGCGCGTATCGGACCTCGAGAGCGATGCCGGGACGCCGCTCCTCTATCGCCACAGCCGCGGCGTGCAGGCTACGCCTGCGGGAGAAGCGCTCTATCACCACGCGAGGCGCCTGATCGAGCATCTGCAGCAGATTTCGGATGAGCTGTCCGAATACTCGGAAGGGTTGCGCGGGCACGCGCGGATCTATGTGAACTTCACCGCGATGGTTCAGTATCTGCCAGGCGCGCTGCACTCGTTTCTGCGTGCGAATCCGGAAGTGCGGATCGACATGGTCGAAAAGACCAGCGACGAAGTGGTGCAGGCGATCGTGAGCGGCGTGGCCGACCTCGGTATCTGCTCGGCCGCCACGGATTCGCTCGGCGATCTGCAATGGCATCCGTACCGCACCGACAAGCTGGTGCTGATCGTGCCGTCGGATCATCCGCTGGCCGCGCGCGCAAGCGTCAGCTTTGCGGAAGCGCTCGACGAAGACTTCGTCAGCATGCCGTACGGCACGTCGATCCCGAAGCTGTGTCGCGCGGCCGCCGAGCGCACCGGCAAGCGCCTGCGCGTGCGCATCGAGGTGACGAGTTTCGAGGGCGTGCGCAATATGGTGAGCGCGGGTCTCGGCATCGGCGTGCTGCCCGAGGGCAGCGTCGTGCCGTATCGGCACGCCGCATCGTTTCGTGTCGTCGAACTCGACGAACCGTGGTCGCTGCGCCCTCTTCTCATCATCGCCCGCAATTTCCAGACGCTGCCAATGCCTGCCCGCCTGCTCGTCGACCACCTCGAAAGCGGCCATCGCACAGCGTGACCGCCGGCGCACATTGCTCGCACAACCACCGCACAGACCGTCCGTTGCGGTAACGGACGGCATGCCCCAACCTGCACCATTGCCGGGCATCGCGGCGCCTGTTCATGGCGCTCCTGCCTCGATTCAGGGCATCGCCATCGCACCAGACGCCCTGCACACGGCAATACATTGCATGGCACAGTTCTCGCTTTTCAAGCCTCCCAAGGAGCCGGCGCTACATCCGGTTTGGTAGTCACAATTTGCAATGGACGACTAGGGTTCCGGTCTGCATCGCGTCATGCGAAGCGGATGCTGGTCCGAGAGTTGTCGACCTCAGGCGAGGTTACACGGCGGGATAAAAGCCCGGGAGAGAACGCGAGAAGTCGCGCCGCTCCTGCCGTCGATAACCCGTCAACCCGAGGTCAACTTCATGCGCAAGCTCCGTCTGTTCGCTGCTGCCGTCACCGCTCTCTCCATTCTCGCCTCCACTCCAACGTTTGCCGCCGGGCGCACGGACTTCAAGGTCTGCTGGACCATCTACGCTGGCTGGATGCCATGGGGCGAAGCCAAAACCCAGGGCATCGTCTCGAAGTGGGCAAAGAAATACGGCATCAATGTCGATGTCGTCCAGCTCAACGACTACGTCGAATCGATCAACCAGTACACCGCCGGCAAGTTCGACGGCTGCGCGATGACCAATATGGATGCGCTGACGATTCCCGCCACCGGCGGCGTCGACTCCACCGCGCTCATCATCAGCGACTACTCGAACGGCAACGACGGCGTGCTCATCAAGGGCAACGGCAAGAAGATCGCGGACCTCAAAGGCCAGCCGGTCAATCTGGTCGAGTTCTCCGTTTCGCACTATCTGCTCGCGCGGGCGCTCGAATCGGCCGGCCTGAGCGAGCGCGACCTGAAGGTTGTCAACACATCGGATGCGGACATCTCGGCCGCGTTCGCCACGCCCACCGTCAAGCAGGCCGTCACGTGGAACCCGATGCTCGCCGACCTGAAGGGACAGCCGAACGTCACCGAAGTCTTCGATTCCAGCAAGATCCCCGGCGAAATCATGGACATGATGGTCGTCAACACGAAGACGCTTCAGGACAACCCGGCGCTCGGCAAGGCGCTCACCGGCGCATGGTTCGAAATGGTCGCGCTGATGCATGCGAATAGCGCCAGCAGCACGGCTGCGTTGACGTCGATGGCCAAGGCTTCCGGCACCGACCTCGCCGGCTTCAAGGGCCAGCTCTCGACCACGGCGCTCTTCTACACCCCGAAGGCCGCGCTCGACTTCGCCACCAGTCCGAGCCTGCCGCAAACCATGACGCGCGTCGCGAAGTTCTCATTCGACCATGGCCTGCTCGGCCAGGGCGCGCCCGACGCGAACGCGGTCGGCATGGCCTTCGACAAGGGCGTGATCGTCGGCAGCAAGAGCAACGTCAAGCTGCGCTTCGATCCGACCTACGTACGGCTGGCCGCGGACGGCAAGCTGTAGAGCCCCTGAACCACGAGACTGTACGACATGCGACTCATCAACCGACATCCAGGCCGCAGCGGCGCGCTGATGCTGCTGCTCATGCCGTTCATCGTGCTGGTCGCGGTGTACTTCACGGGATCGTCGCTGCGCCTCGCGGCGAACCCCGAGGACAAGCTGCTGCCGAGCGCGACGCAAATGAGCGACGCGGTCAGACAGTTCGCCTTCACCGAGGACAGGCGCACCGGCGAGCATCTGCTGTGGGCCGACACGGCGTCGAGCCTGCGGCGCCTTGGCATCGGTCTCGTGGTTAGCGCGGCGATCGCCCTCGTGGCGGGCATCCTGACGGGCAGCATTCCGCTCGTCACGGCGACGCTTTCCCCGTTCATCACGGTGATCTCGATGATCCCGCCGCTCGCCGTGCTGCCGATCCTCTTCATCGTGTTCGGGCTGGACGAACTGTCGAAGGTCGTGCTGATCGTCATCGGCATCACGCCGATGATGATCCGCGATCTTCAGCAGCGCGCCCGCGAGATTCCGAACGAGCTGTGGGTGAAGGCGCAGACACTCGGCGCCACCAGTTGGACGCTGATGCTGCGCGTGATCGTGCCGCAACTGTTGCCGCGGCTCCTCGTCGCGTTGCGGCTGTCGCTGTGCTCTGCGTGGCTCTTCCTGATCGCCGCCGAAGCGATCGCATCGACGGACGGCCTCGGCTATCGCATCTTCCTCGTGCGCCGCTATCTCGCGATGGACGTGATCCTGCCTTACGTGATGTGGATCACGCTGCTCGCATGGCTGATGGACGAAGCGTTGCGGCGCCTCACGAAATGGGCGTTCCCCTGGTACGGCGGAGGCTCACGATGATCGAAGTCCGTAACGTCTGGAAAGAGTACGGCGAGCAGGTCGTGCTGGAGCGGATCAACCTGAAGATCGGGCAAGGGGAATTCTGTTCGATGGTGGGCGCATCGGGATGCGGCAAGTCGACCTTCCTGCGCCTGCTGCTCGGCCAGGAACGCGCGACGCGCGGCGAGATCCTGCTCGACGGCGAGCCGTTGCCCGGCGAACCGGATGCGCATCGCGGCGTGGTGTTTCAGCGCTATTCGGTGTTCGACCATCTGAGCGTCATGCGCAACGTGCTGCTCGGGCTCGAACTGCCGCAGGCGAAATTCACCGGCCGTCTCTTCGGCGCACGCCGTCGCGCGGCGCAGGACGAAGCGGTGTCGATGCTCGAGCGTGTGGGTCTCGGCGCCGCGCTCGACAAGTACCCGCATCAACTGTCCGGCGGCATGCAGCAACGTCTCGCGATTGCGCAGGCGCTGGTGATGAAGCCGCGCGTGCTGCTGCTCGACGAGCCGTTCGGCGCGCTCGACCCAGGCATTCGCAAGGACATGCACGAACTGCTGCTCGCGCTGTGGCGCGAAACCGGCCTGACGATTTTCATGGTCACGCACGATCTGAAGGAAGGCTTCGCGCTCGGCAGCCGCGTGCTGGTATTCGACAAGGTGCGCGTCGATCCGCAGGCGCCGCAGGCTTACGGCGCGCGCATCACGTACAACATTCCACTGGATCACAGCCGCGACTCGATATCGTCCCTTCACATGGCGCAGGCCGTGGTGGAAGGCGCATCGCGCGCCGATGTGATTCCGGCTTAAGGGAAACGCAACATGGATTATCTACTGGAAGAAACGGTTCCCGGCGGCGCTCACGCGTCGCTCATCGTCAGGCGTGGGCAATCGCTGCGGATCACCGATCTGCGCGGCGGCGCCAACGTGAGCGTGATGATGGTCAACGCCGCAGAGAAAAGCGAGCGCCTCAATCTGCCCGACACGCTCAAGTGCCAGCACACTGCAAAACTCACCGCCGGTCATTGCCTGTATTCCGACATGGGCCGCGTGCTCGCCGCCATCGTTGCGGACACGTGCGGCTGGCATGACACGCTCACCGGCGTATCGAACGCGGAAGAAGTGCAGCAGAAATACGGCACCGGCCGCTATCAGGAATTGCGCAACGCGTTCTTCCGCAATGGCACCGACAACCTGCTCGTCGAACTCGGCAAGTGGGGCCTCGGCCTCTCCGATCTGCTGATGACGCTGAACCTGTTCAGCCGTGTCGATGTCACCGACGCCGGCGCGCTCAGCTTCGTGCCGGGCAATTCGAAGGCCGGCGACTACGTCGAGCTGTACGCGCCGATGAACACGCTCGTCGTGCTGACGGCGATCCAACATCCGCTCGACCCGAATCCGGAATACGCGCCGAAGCCCGTCAGGCTCACGCTGGCCGAGGCCGACCCGCAGGTCGCCGAACTCTGCCGCACGTCTTGCGACGAAAACGTCCGCGGCTTCATCAATACCGAACGCTTCTTTCTTTGACCGGAGCACGCCAGATGACGACCACGCTCATCGAAAGCACAAGGAATCCCGCCGATGCGATCTATCGCGAAACGCTTGCGGCGGGCGAACCGTGGCTCAAGGAAGTGAAGGCCGGCCAGACGCTGCGCATTCACGACCTGGAAGGCAACCAGGCCGTCGATACGCTGTTCTACAGCCTCGCCGACCCGCGCGAACGCTACGACGCTCAACGTACGCTGCGTCGCCAGCAAAGCCTGTATCTGACCACCGGCACGGTGCTCTATTCGAACCTCGGCAACCCGATGCTGACGATCGTCGCCGATACGTGCGGACGTCACGATACGCTCGGCGGGGCCTGCGCACAGGAGAGCAACACCGTGCGCTATGCACTCGAAAAGCGCTACATGCATAGCTGCCGCGACAACTACCTGCGTGCCTGTGCGCACGACGGCCGCCTGTCGAAGCGCGACATCAATGCGAACGTCAACTTCTTCATGAACGTGCCGGTGACGGCGAGCGGCGGCCTGACGTTCGAAGACGGCATTTCGGCGCCCGGCAAATACGTCGAGATGCGCGCTGAAATGGATGTGATCGTGCTGATCTCGAACTGTCCGCAGCTGAACAACCCCTGCAACGCCTACAACCCGACGCCCGCGGAGCTGCTGATATGGAACTGAAGACCCTGCGCAACTGGATCTACGACGTGCTGCGGGTTCGCGCGGAACGCTATTTCCCGATGCACCGCGCCGCCACCTCGCCCGTGCAGACAAAGCACTAAACGCCAGACAGCTTCATCGCTGACACGCCGTGGACGACCACGGCATGCATGCCCACGTGGCGGGACGGCCCGCCCATGCCTTACACGTCCTCTCATGTTCGAGAAAGTCCTCATTGCCAATCGCGGCGCGATTGCCTGCCGCATCCTGCGCACGCTGCGCGAACTTGATGTGGCGGGTATCGCGGTGTACAGCGAAGCCGACCGCGCAAGCCGGCACGTCACAGAAGCCTCCGCGGCGCACGGTCTGGGTGAAGGCGCGGCCGGCGCGACCTATCTCGACGTCGGCAAGATCCTCGCCGTCGCGCGTGCCGAACGGGTGCAGGCGATTCATCCGGGCTACGGCTTCCTGTCGGAGAACGCCGCCTTCGCGCAGGCGTGCGAAGCAGCCGGCATCGCGTTCATCGGACCGACACCCGATCAGTTGCGTGCTTTCGGGCTCAAGCACACCGCGCGCTCGATCGCCGCAACGCAGGGCGTGCCGATGCTGGAGGGCACCGGTCTGCTCGACGACATTGCCGCTGCACTGGAGGCGGCAGAACGCATCGGCTACCCGGTGATGCTGAAAAGCACGGCAGGCGGTGGCGGCATCGGCATGCGCGTGTGCCGCTCGGTCGATGAACTGACGTCGCAGTTCGACGTCGTGAAGCGCCTCGGTCAGAACAACTTCAGCGACGCGGGCGTGTTTCTCGAGAAATACATCGAGCGTGCGCGTCATCTTGAAGTGCAGGTCTTCGGCGACGGCAGAGGTGACGCCATCGCGCTTGGCGTGCGCGACTGTTCCGTGCAACGGCGCAACCAGAAGGTGCTGGAGGAGACACCCGCGCCGAACCTGCCCGACGGTATGGCCGACGCGCTTTGCGCCGCGGCGATCCGGCTGGCGAAGGCCGTCAGCTACCGCTCGGCGGGAACGGTCGAGTTCGTCTACGACAGCCTCGCCGAGCGCTTCTATTTCCTCGAAGTGAACACGCGTCTGCAGGTCGAGCATGGTGTGACGGAACAGGTCTGGGGTGTCGATCTCGTGCGCTGGATGGTCGAACTCGCGGCCGGTACGCTGGCGCCGCTCGATACGCTCATGCGCGAGCTGCGGCCCTCTGGCCACGCGATCCAGGCGCGCCTCTACGCCGAAGATCCGGGCCGTGATTTCAAACCCAGCCCGGGCCTGCTGACGGACGTTGCGTTCCCCGCTGCCGATGGCCGCGCACTGCGTATCGATACGTGGATCGAAGCCGGCTGCGAGGTGCCGCCCTACTTCGATCCGATGCTGGCGAAACTGATCGCCTGGTCGCCGACGCGCGATGAAGCGCGCCACGCGCTCGGCGCGGCGCTTGGCGCAACGCGCCTGTACGGCGTCGAGACGAATCGCGACTATCTGCGGCAAATACTCGACGACGCGCCATTCGCGAGCGGCGAGCCGTGGACGCGTTGCCTCGAAGGTCTCCGCTATCACGCCACCACGCTCGAGGTGTTGAGCGGCGGCACGCAGACGACGGTCCAGGATTATCCGGGGCGGCTCGGCTACTGGGCGGTAGGCATTCCGCCGTCAGGTCCGATGGACGACCGCGCGTTGCAGCTCGGCAATCGCCTGCTCGGCAACGACGCATGCGCTGCCGCGCTCGAAATCACCATGAGCGGCCCGACGCTGCGCTTCAATACCGATGCGGTCGTCGCCATCACAGGTGCGGCGCTGCCTGTCACGATCGACGACATCCCCCAGCCGCTCCACACGGCGCTCTTCATCGCGGCTGGCGCGACGCTCGCGCTCGGCACGATTCGCGGCGCAGGCGCGCGCGCCTATCTGTGCGTGCGCGGCGGACTCGACGTTGCACAGTATCTCGGCAGCCGAAGCACATTCACGCTGGGACAGTTCGGCGGACATGGCGGCCGCGCGCTGCGCGCCGGCGATGTACTGCACCTTCAACCACTCACTGACCGTACGGCGGGCGCAGCATTGCCCGCCCCGCTCACGCCGCAACTGCAGGACGTGCGCGTGCTGCGGGTGATCTACGGCCCGCACGGCGCACCGGAATATTTCAGTGCGGCGTACATCGACCGCTTTCTGGCGACCGCATGGGAGATCCATTTCAACTCCAGCCGCACCGGCGTGCGCCTGATCGGTCCGAAGCCGGAATGGACGCGTCAGGACGGCGGCGAAGCGGGCCTGCATCCGTCGAACATTCACGACAATCCGTATGCGGTGGGCGCGATCGACTTTACCGGCGACATGCCGGTGATTCTGGGCCCCGATGGCCCCAGTCTCGGCGGCTTCGTCTGTCCGGTCACGATCATCGAGGCGGACCTCTGGCAGATCGGCCAACTGAAGGCCGGCGACAAGGTGCGCTTCGTGCCCGTCGATATCGAAACGGCGCGTGCCGCCGCGCGAGCCCGCCATGTCGAAACGGCCATGCTCGAAGCGCAGACAGACGCAGCGCCGCTCGACGGCTCGCGCATCGGCGCAACGCCTGCGCTCGCGTCGCCGATAGTGCTGGACATCGGCTCGGATCGCGAGCGGCTCGTCGCGCGCCTGTCCGGCGATACGCACCTGCTGCTCGAAATCGGCCCGGCCGAACTCGACCTCGTGCTGCGGTTTCGCGGCCATGCGCTGATGCAATCGCTTGAGGCGCTCGACATCGAAGGTGTGATCGACCTCACGCCCGGCATCCGCTCGCTGCAGATTCACTACCAGCCTGAACGTCTGCCGCTCGCCACCCTGCTCGCCACAGTCGAAAGCACCTGGCAGCGTGTGCTGCTGCAACAGGATCTGCGCGTGCCGTCGCGCATCGTGCACCTGCCGCTGTCGTGGGACGACCCGGCCTGTCAGCTCGCCATCGACAAATACATGACCACGGTGCGCAAGGACGCCCCATGGTGCCCGAGCAATCTGGAATTCATCCGCCGCATCAACGATCTCGATTCGATCGACGCCGTGAAGAACATCGTCTTCGAGGCAAGTTATCTCGTGATGGGTCTCGGTGATGTCTATCTCGGCGCGCCGGTTGCGACGCCGCTCGACCCGCGCCATCGCCTCGTGACGACCAAGTACAACCCGGCACGGACATGGACCGCGGAGAACTCGGTCGGCATCGGCGGCGCCTATCTGTGCGTGTACGGGATGGAAGGTCCGGGCGGATACCAGTTCGTCGGGCGCACGCTGCAGATGTGGAATCGCTTTCGTCAAACGGCGGACTTCGCCGGCCGCCCGTATCTGCTGCGCTTCTTTGACCAGATCCGTTTCTACGAAGTCCCGGCAGACGAACTGCTGCAGATACGCGCGGACTTTCCGCTCGGGCGTTACCCGCTGCGGATCGAAGAAACCGAACTGTCGCTTGCCGACTATCAGGCCTTTATCGAGCGCGAAGCCGACGACATCGACCAGTTCCGCACGCAGCAGCAGGCCGCGTTTCAGGCCGAACGGCAGCGCTGGCACGAGGCGGGCAGCGCCCTGGAAGCGCTGGAGTCGCCCACTGCCGCCGACATCGGCACGACGCCGCTCGAAGACCACCAGGTCGCGGTAGACAGCGAGATCGCCGGCAATCTGTGGCAGGTCCACGTCAACCCCGGCGCGACGGTCGCGGCGGGCGACGTGCTGCTCGTCATCGAATCCATGAAGATGGAGATTTCGGTCACGGCACCCTGCTCAGGCATCGTCGACGAGGTGTACGTCGCACCCGGTTCTCCGGTGCGGGCAGGACAGCGTGTCGTGGTGATCGGACGCGCGTGAGGCTTAAGCCATGAACAACTACTCCTCAGGATCCGGCATGTTTTCATTCGATCTGCGTCTGCCCACGCTGCGCGCGGCGTACCGCGCAGGGACCACCACGCCGCGCCGTCTGATTGGCGGGTTGCGCGAGCGCGCGGCCGCGCTCGACGCGGACTATCACCTGTTCATTCATTTGCTGTCCGAGGCGGAACTCGAACCGTATCTCGCCGCGCTGGAAACACGCGATGTCGAATCGCTACCGCTTTTTGGCGTCCCGTTTGCGATCAAGGACAACATCGACCTCGCGGGCATACCGACGACCGCTGCATGCCCTGCCTTCGCGTACACGCCTGCTGAATCCGCCACGCTTGTCGCGCAGTTGATTGCGCTCGGGGCGGTGCCACTTGGGAAAACCAATCTCGACCAGTTCGCCACCGGTCTGAACGGCACACGTTCGCCCTATGGCAAGTGCCGTAACAGCGTGCTGCCGGACTATCCGTCGGGCGGATCGAGTTCGGGGTCGTCGCTGGCCGTGGCGCTGGGTGTCGCGAGCTTCGCGCTCGGCACCGATACCGCAGGCTCCGGACGCGTGCCCGCTGCGTTGAACAACCTCGTAGGGCTGAAGGGCACGAAGGGCCTGCTATCGACGGCGGGCGTCGTACCCGCGTGCCGCACGCTCGACTGCGTCACGTTCCTCACCGCAACCGCACGCGAAGCCAGCGAACTGCTTGCCTTGACCGCGCAACTGGACCCCGCCGATCCCTACAGCCGTGCCAATCCGCAATGGAACGACGCGACAGCGTTCGGCAAGGTCGCGCGCTTTCGTTTCGGCGTGCCGCGCGTAGCCGAATTCGCCGGTTGCGAAGAAAGTCCGGCGTTGTTCGCTCACGCGCGAGCGACGCTGGAAGCGCTCGGCGGCGAGGCGGTCGAGATCGACTTCGCACCGTTTATCGAAGCGGCGAAGCTGCTGTACGAAGGCCCCTGGGTCGCGGAACGTTACAGCGTCGCGGGCGAACTGATGGAGACGCAACCGGAGGCGGTGCTCCCCGTGATCCGTGATGTGCTCGCGAAGGCGCCGGGCACCACCGCTGTCGACGCATTCCGCGCGCAATACCGCCTGCAGGCGCTGAAAACAACCTGCGACGCCGTGCTCGATACGCTCGATTTCGTGCTGACGCCGTCCTTCCCGCGTCCGGTCACACTAGATGAACTGGAGCGCGATCCGATCGGCGCGAATTCGCTGCTCGGCTATTACACGAACTTCATGAACCTGCTCGACTACGCTGCGCTCGCCGTGCCGGCCGGCTTCATGAAGAGCGGCCTGCCCTGGGGCGTGACGCTCTTCGGCCGCGCATTCACCGACCAGTATCTGTTGAGTGTCGCGGATGGGTTTCAGCGAGCGCTCGAACTGCCGCTCGTCGGCGGCGTGTCATGCGATCTCGACGCACCTGCCGGCAACGCACGTCACGACCGGATGCGCCTTGTCGTGTGCGGCGCGCACCTTGACGGCCTGCCGCTCAACGGCCAGTTGACGCGACGCGGCGCACGGCTCGTCGCTGCGACGACCAGCGCACCGCACTACCGGCTCTACGCATTGACGGGCGGCGGCGTTTCCCGTCCGGGCATGGCGCGGGTCAGTCAGGCGAGCGCAGCGATTGCCGTCGAGGTATGGGAGTTGCCCAGTGCGGAAGTCGGCTCGTTTCTCGCTGGCATTCCCGCCCCGCTCGGTCTCGGCAAGATCGAGCTCGCGGATGGACGTTGGGAAACCGGCTTCATCTGCGAACAGCACGGCCTGCAGAATGCGCTCGACATCACCCACACCGGCGGCTGGCGGGCGTGGCTCGCGGGCGCGAAATAAGTCGGTGGTGAGGCGCGGATAGCGCTTTATTTCGCAAGCGTCCACCCGCAGATCAAGGGTTGACAATGACCAGAAAAACCTGAAATCCCGAGGAAAAATTGCTAGTCTGAACTGGTCACCATCGGAATTCTGCAATGAAGGCGGCTTATCGGTCGTTTGCGTGCGGATGCCGGTACAGGGGGACTTCATCGTGAAACGATCCAGGGCATACCCGAGCGGTTCACTGATTCTGTTAGCCGCACTCGCCGGCGCACCGCCTTTCATCGGCGTCCTCGCACCCTCTGCCGCCTATGCGCAAAACGCCGCGCAGTTTTCCAGCCAGCAGATCGACTCGCTGACCGCACCGATTGCACTCTACCCGGACGCCCTCCTCGCTCAGGTGCTGATGGCTGCCACCTTCCCGCAGGACGTCGAGGCTGCGGCGGCCTGGTCGAGGGCCAATCCGAACATGAAGGGCGACGACGCCGTGAAGGCCGTCGCGTCGCAGCCGTGGGACCCAAGCGTGCAATCGCTGGTCGCGTTTCCGCAGGTGCTTGCGACGATGGCGTCGAAACCCGACTGGGTCGCACAGATCGGCAACGCGTTTCTCGCGCAGCCGAACGACGTGATGGACTCCGTGCAGCAGCTGCGCAGACAGGCCCAGCAGGCCGGTCACCTGCAAACAACCGAACAGCAGAAAGTGATCGTCGAGCAGAGCACGATCCAGATCGTCCCGGCGAATCCGCAGGTCGTTTATGTACCGACGTATAACCCGACGGTCGTCTATGGCACGTGGCCTTATCCGGCGTATCCGCCCGTGTATGTCCCGCCGCCGCCCGGCTATGCGATAGCGACGGGGCTTGCCGCGGGCCTCGCGTTCGGTGCTGGCATCGCGGTGGCGAATTCGCTGTGGGGCGGCTTTAACTGGAACACTCACGACGTCAACGTCAACGTCAACCGGTACAACAACATCAACGTGAACAACCGGATCAACACGAACACCAACACGACGAACTGGAATCGCAACGCAAACGTCAATCGCAATGCGAACCTCAACGCCGCGCAACGCGATGCTTACCGGGGCCGCGATGCGTCACGCGCACAGGCGGAGCAGACGCTTCAGAACCGGACCGGTCAGAATCTCGGCGGCACGGCGAGCCAGCGTTTTCAGGATATCCAGAAGGGTGGAGTCAGTTCCAACGACCTCAAAGGCCGCGCGCAGAATCAGGGCGGCCTCAACAACAGCGAGCTGCAGAATCGCGCACAAAACGTCAACCGCGACAACGCGCTGCGCGGCGCCGGGGACGGCAACGCCGCACGTCAGGATTTGCAGCGCGGGCAAGCGAGCCGGCAGTCGCTGGCGAGCAACGGAGGCGGCCTGGGCGCAGGCGGCGGTCAACAACGCAGTGGCGGACTGGGTGCGGGGGGCGGCGGTCAACAACACGGTGGCGGACTGGGTGCGGGGGGCGGTCAGCAACGTGCCGGCGGACTGGGTGCGGGCGGCGGCGGTCAACGCGGCGGCGGATTGGGTGGCGGCGGTGGCGGTGGTCACCGCCCCATCGGCCGGCAATGAACCATCTCAAAGGAGCCGCTCATGATCCGCTTCCCTGCACTTCGCGTACGCCGCTTTAGCGCTGTCACGCTTGCGGTCGCTCCCGGCATCGTCGGCACGACGATCGTTATGTCTGCCCTGCTACTCGGCGCTACGGCGGCGCACGCACAGGCCGTCTACCCGACGCCCGATGCCGCCGCCAATGCCTTTGTCGATGCGCTCGCCACCAATAATCGCGACGCGCTGAAGCATGTGCTTGGCAACGATTACACGAAGTTCATCCCGACGAAGAACGTGGGTGAGGACGATATCTATGATTTCCTCGCCCAATGGGCGAAAGGACACGAGATCGTCGACAATCCTGCGCCGCTTGAAGGGCACCCCAGCAAGCATCTGTCCGTCGGAACGGACGGCTGGACGTTGCCGATTCCGCTCGTACAGACTTCACACGGCTGGCATTTCGATCCGGTCGCCGGACGAGATGAAATCTTCACGCGCCGCATCGGTCGCAACGAACACGCAGCGATGATGACCGCGCTCGCCTATGTCGACGCGCAGCACGACTACAACACGCTGAACCAGCAATATGCCCAGCGGCTCATCAGCACGCCGGGTCAGCATGACGGCCTGTACTGGCCTGCCGCGCCAGGCGAAGCGGAAAGCCCGCTCGGCCCCCTCGCGGCAGCCATGCCGCAACGCGAATCCGTGACCAAAGAGGGCTATTACGGTTATCACTTCCGGATTCTCACGGCTCAAGGCCAGCACGCAAAAGGCGGCGCGCAGGACTACGTGGACGGCGGCAAGCTGATGAAGGGCTACGGTCTCGTCGCGTGGCCTGCCGAATACGGCAAGACCGGCGTGATGAGTTTCATCGTCAACCAGGACGGCCGGGTGTATCAGAAGAACCTTGGGCCACGCTCGGCTGATGTTGCAGCCGCGCTCAGGTCGTTCGACCCGGACCCGTCATGGCAGCCAGTGCAGCCCTGAATGGATCGCCTTCGAGGGTGGCGTGGCGCATGACGTTGTCGTTGTCATGCGCCACAGGCTTCTATGACGCCATCCTTCGGATACGCTCACACGGCATCCCCGAGCATCGATGCGCGGCACCCGACGCGTCCGCAATGGCACGCGTACTGCTGCCGCGTGGCGTCATCGATCTCTTCATCGACAACCAGCCGGTATTCGATAAACAGTTCTTCACCCGCTGCAATGTCCGTGGTGGTCTCGATGAAAACCCGTTCGCCATCTTCCACCGTCTCGCAGTTTGCGTTGCACGCGTGATTGAGCCAACGCGCGCTGTTGCCGCCTCGACTGCCGTCGATTACCCGCCCGTCGGACAGACCGAACAGGAATGTGTGCCCGTCGATACCGTAACGCTGGTGACGCCGCACCGCCTCACGCCAGCTCATGCGTTCGCCTTTGTATTCGAGCACGCGCTCGCCCGCCGCGAGCGGCCGCAGTGCGAATACCCCTTTCCCGTGAACCGGCGATCGCCGGACAGTGACGCGTCTCATCCCGTGCTCCCACGAACCATAGCTGGAGCTGAGTATAAGGCGGCAAAATCCTTTCCTCCACTGCTGTTCAGCGATGGCGGCATCGCATGTCGCGAAGCGCGGGATCCGATGGCCGCTGTCTCGTGACAGGGAAGCAACGGCGCTGGCATGCCCCGCGCGCCGCCTTACCGCCGCGAGCGTTCTGCGCGGACGTCCTGCGGATTGACTGCCTATGTCACACAACAGGTGCTAAACCACCCGGATGGAATTATGAGCATCAGAATTGTTCAGCTCGGATCCGCACGAACATCGGACGAAGGTTTGCGAATCGGCACGGTTCGGCGGCCGCCGCGCGGTGTGCCCAGGACCGAGTTCAGCAGCCGGGACTACTACGATGTCTGGCTGCCCATGCTGTCGCCCAGCCCGGACCTGATGGCTCAGGCCAAAGCGGCGACCAGCCAGGCGGAATGGGACGGGTTTGTGCGGAAATTCCGCGCCGAGATGAACAGCAGCGACGCCAGCAAGGTGCTGGATCTGCTGGCCGCGTTATCGAAAACGACGCACTTTTCCGTGGGCTGCTATTGCGCAGACGAGAGCCGATGTCATCGGGGGATTCTTCGTCAGTTGCTGAACGAGCGAGGTGCGGTGATCGCCTGATCAGGCGAGCGGGCGCTCCCGCTCGCCCACAACATGTCCCCGCGACGCCTTCAGGCCGCACCAGTCGTCAATAGCGCTTGTACGGCAGAAACTTCCCGGACAGCACCACCTGGACGCGATCGCCCTTCGGATCGGGCTCACGCTGAATGTCCATCGAAAAATCGATGGCGCTCATGATGCCGTCGCCGAATTCTTCGTGGATCAGTTCCTTGATCGTCGTCCCATACACGTTGACGATCTCGTACCAGCGGTAGATCAGCGGATCGGTCGGCACGGCGTCCGGCAATGAGCCTTTGTACGGGACGATCTGCAGCCATGCGACCGCTTCATCCGGCAAGCCGAACAGCTTGCCGACCGTTTCGGCCTGCGCCTTGTCGAGGGTCATCTGCCCGAGACACGCGGCAGTCGTCCACTCCTTGCTCAGACCGACGGCGCTCGCCACGTCCGCCCATTTGATGCCACGGGCCACTTTTGCGGCGACGATCATCTGCGTGACTTCATTCCGGCTCGAAATCATGTTTTCCTCCGTCTCAGGTAGCCTCTGGATACCGGACATGCTATCCGGTCAATATCCAGGCGACATCGGCGGGGAGCCGTAGAGACGCTGTCTTCAACCGAGCTCGAAGGACGTCACCCCGAACACCTGCCCGACCGGCAGTGCCGGCGCCTCCTTCGTATACATGCGGGCGGTTTCGAAGACGCGGGCCATCCCATGCCGCCCGGCCAGGGCGAGCGCGGCGGGATTGGTCTCCGGTACATCGAGCGTCATCGTTTGCCCGGGAAACCGGGCGCAGAGCGCGCGCAGCAGTTCGTCCGCCACGAGTGCGTCGTCGGCGAAAAGCGGGCCGATCTTGCAGCCGGTTTGGCAGCTGCGCAGCACGCCGTAGCCCCGGATATGGCCGCCGCTCACGACCGCCAGCGCGGCGCTCTGCGGCTGGCCGATCCACTGGGCGAGAAACCGTGCGCGTTCGCAGGAAAAATGCAGGCTGTCGTACGCCACCAGCTGCTCGAACGGTAGCGCCGACACCTCTGAAACGTTGGCGCCGTCAGCGCCTTGCACCAGGCCCTGAAAGCGGATGTTGCGCCATGCAGGCTCAAAGCCCGATTTCCGGTAGTTCGCCTGCTGGGCCACGACGCCGTCGAGTCCGACATTGCGATTGCCGAGATACGCCATGCCGTGCTGCCAGATGCGCATGCCGAAGCCCATTGCGCGGAAGCCGGGGCGGACGATATAGAGACCGATGAAACCGAAACCGTCGTCATAGGCGACGGCAGACAGGCACGCGACCGGCGCGCCCTGCCACTCGCCGATAAAAAAACCGTTGGGATCCGCCGCCTGAAAGCATTGCGCGTCGTGCCGGCCCGGATTCCAGCCCTCCGCGGCGGCCCAGTCGAGCGCGAGCGCGACCTCGGCGGCCGTCATCGTGCGAACGTTGAAATTCCGAGCCAGATCCGGTGATTGACTCATCCTGTCACGAGGCCCCGCGTTCGGAGGGCCGGTTCTGCGTGACGCCTGCCGCAGGGGCCTGCCATGCGGGCAGCGTCATCAGTGCCTGTGGTGCAACCAGTCGTGCGTGGGGTGCGTGTCGAGCCAGCGAAGCTGCCGCCCCCTGCGACGTTCGCGCCGATAGTGCTCTGCCACCAGAATCGCAGCGACGATCAGCACAATCACTCCCAGCCACATTCCCGTCATCGACTCGGCCATCTCAACCTCCTTCGCCCAGCGGCGAGCATGCCTGTATTTTAGGCGATGCGCTCCCGGACGCAGGCGCGCGAATCCGTTCTTTTTCTTCTTAAAGTGCCCCATTACCCGGCGCTCGTTCATCCGCCGCTCGCCGGGCGTCAATCGTCGACGGGCACGTCGAACCGGGTCTTGCAGGCGGGGCAACTGACCGGATTGAAATTGCCCTCCGCGGGCAACGGAACGAGCGGCTGTTCTTCGCCGGCGAGGTAGCAGACGGGGCACGGAGCGGCATCCTGCGGTTTCAGCCGGTGCCAGCGGTCGACGAATCTCTGAACGTCGCCTGACGGCGTATCGTTCGCTTCGAGGTAGTCAAGAACGACGTGAAACAGAGCGGCCTTTTGCATCGAAGCCTCCGCGGCAAGTTCGGGTCATCGTAGCACCTGTCCCCGGCCGTGACTGACGGTCTGGCAGACTCGGCTGCGAGGGGCCCACGTGTATCCAGCGAAAGACCCAGCATCGGCGCAGGAATAATTGCGCGCCGGTTGCTGTTTCCCCGCACGGCAGTCTAAAGAGCCGTGTCAAGGAACCTTCAGGCGCGCCGGATAACCGCCGCATCGGGGGCTATCCGGCCACAAGCCAAGGGGAACACCGCTCAAGCCGGCGATCACCCCTCCCGGTACCAGATACGTATTCCCGAATACCAGTGGCTCACGCTGGTGTCGTCGCCCGTGCCGAACGTCGACAGGCTTTCGACGTTCACGACATCGATGCTGTTTTCGCCGATCCAGGCATTCGCCCGTTCAACGAGCGTTGCGGCGTTTTCATAGGCGTTGCCTTTGATCAGGTGACGCTGCACCACCTGCCGCTCGAAATCCTTGAACGCGATCTTCGTCATGGGTGTCTCCTGAACGTTCGGGCGGTGGCGCCCTGATATCGCCAGTCTAACAACCAAACTGCGAGTTGCGTCACGACTGCGCGATCCATGGACAACGACGGAATGAACCCATTGCGCGAGGCGAACGAATTCTTGCGCGCCGCAACACGACGTGCAGGTTGACAGCTTATAGGGCTGAAGCGAGGAAAAAAGCGGGAGGGACAACAGGAGAAAAACGCGGAGAGATGCTGGGGATATTGCAGAACCAAAAACTGCGGACACCGAGGAGGATGCCGCCAGCGTCAGATGCCCACGGATGCAGGCATCTGACCTTCAAGCGTTACAGCGGCTTGATGTTCGCTGCCTGAAGACCCTTCGGGCCACGCTTCGTTTCGTAGCTCACCTTCTGGTTCTCAGCGAGCGTCTTGAAGCCGTCGCCAGTCACTTCGGAGAAGTGGGCGAACAGGTCTTCGCCGCCTGCATCCGGCGTAATAAATCCAAAGCCCTTGCTGTCGTTAAACCACTTGACGGTACCGGTATCCATAACAAACCTTGTGAAAAATAAAGTATCAGCTCCGTAGCGGAGCGCCAGAGAAGAATCAAGGAGTGAGAGGACAACGAATACCGCTGAAGAGGCGACACATTGATGATCAGCAATCGACCTTCTTGAACTTCGAGTACCACAGTACGCTGAAGGCGCCTGTGAAGCAAGGACTATTCGGTAACGGTTTGCAAGGCTGCCATGCAGCGCATCCCTCGCGCAGCCACTGGCATGGCTTTCACGAGATTCTGTACCGGTTCTGCGGACCACCTGAATAAACGCCCCGGGCCAGCAACAGCACGCGATCATGATGAAGATCGAACGCCGCGAGCATGGACGATTCATCGGAACCCATGCCGGGGCTCAGGTTCGACAGCACGGCTTCATCGACCTGGAAGGCAATTTCTCGCGAGTTATCGTAGCCCCAGAACACGACGCAATGTCGGGAGGCATCGTAGCTACGGCTCGGATTCGGAAAGTTGAGTGACATGCACTCATACTACTCCTGTTAAAGCGGCAGTTTGACGCCGGAGAAACGCTCGCACGCCGCAAGCAGGCGGTCCTGAAGACGCTCGTCGTGCACGGCAGGATTCGGCGCGCGCCGCTTCATGTGATAGAAATACTCTCCCGTCACACGGGCAGACGGATCTTCACTGACGGCAAGCCAGACCTGTGTTTTCGGCGCAGCCTGAAGATCGTCCGGCGCACCCGCGCCGCCCATTTTCGTCGCGACCCAGCCTGGCTCCAGCGCGTTCGACAGCACGTCCGGCCATCGGCGCGCAACGGCAAAGGCAAGCAGCGCGTCGTGGAATTTCGAATCGGAGTATGCCGCGATGCCCTGCCAGGGACGCTGCGTCCACGTCAGGTCCTGCAGGGTCTCATCGCCGCCCTGATGCAACCCGGAACTCAGATAGACCAGCCGCTTCGGCTTGCTGATGAGCGCGGTGAGGATGTACGGCGCCAGCGTGTTGACCGCGAACACATGCGGCAAGCCATCGACCGTTTCGATGCGACGCGGCTCGCGGTAACCCACCGCCGCGTTGTGAATGATCGCATCGAAGCGGCCAAGATCATTGACCTGTTCCGCGACCGCGCGAGTCTGCGCGATGCTCGACAGATCGCCTACGACCACCGCCTCGGCACCGGGTGCGGCCTGCCATGCTTCCTTTGCGCGCGCTTCGCTGCGCGCATGCAGCACGACCCGATGACCTTCGTCGATCAACAGATGCGCGGCCATCTGACCGAGTCCGTCCGCTGATCCGGTAATGAAAACGCGTGCCATGAATTCTCCTTTTCCAGTGGATGCGTGCACAACCGACAGTCGCTGTCGCTGCCATTGCCTGCAGATTAGCCCCGGCACGCGACGCTGGCGATAGCGCTCAGGTCATGTCGAAGATGACAAAGCGTCATCTTTCGCATCATGCGATGACCTTTGCACGCGCACGCGAGGCCGGGAACGCGTCACTGGTTTTGAGCTGCCCATACTCATGCACGCACGAACTCGACCAGATCCCTGTTCAGTCGCTCTGCATGCGTCAGGTAAAAGCCGTGACCGGCGCCTTCGTAGACCTTGAGCCTCGCGTTCGGAATCAACCTTGCTGTCGGTCGCCCGGTGAGTTCGAGCGGTGCCGACGCATCGCAATCGCCATGCACGATCAGCGCAGGCAACCGGATGTCAGCGAGTTCGGCACGGAAATCGGTCGTCGTCTGGATGCGATTGAGTTCGATGGCCGCCTGCAAAGACGTCTGCAACATCATCGCCGCCGTCCAGTCGATCGCCAGACGCGACGTGCCGGGGCCGAAATACGGTGCAGCGTTGGCTCCGATCCAGTCTGGAAAGGACTTCGCAAACGCCGCGCGCGTCTCCTCGAACACGTGCGCATCGACGCCGTTCGGGTTGTCGGCTGTCTTCAACAGAAACGGTGTAGCGGCGGGCGCCACGAACACGAGACGCGCGATCCGTCCGGCTCCGTGCCGGCTGACGTAGCGCACTATTTCGCCGCTTGCGAACGAGTGCGCGACCAGCGTGACGCCGCTTACGTCGAGCGTGTCCAGAACGCTCGCAAGATCGTCGGCAAGCGTGTCGTAGTCATAGCCGCGGCCCGGATCGCTCGAGCGGCCATGTGCGCGCCGGTCGTAGGCGATGCAGCGAAAGCCCTGGCTCGCGAGCGGCTGCATCTGGTAGGCCCACATGTCCGCGTTGAGCGTCCAGCCCGACAGGAACACAAACGGCGTGCCGTCACCCCAGTCGCGGTAAAACAGGCGGACGTCGCCGGCAGTACGGATATAGCCCGGATCGGTGGCGGGCTGCATGTTCGGCTTGTGCATGAGGAACCTCCTGGTATCGTCGAAAAGGCGCTGCGGTATGGAAAATGTGCCGCAGGCCGAAAAGCACGTCGATTACCTGTGAGGTAAAGAATGAGCAGCCGTATCCGCTGGATGGTCCGGTGACGCGTGGTCCGGAAAACGCTGTTTCATCGGATTCATGCACGAGGGGTTGTCAGCAGAAGAGGTGCTGCGTATTGCGCGCAGTCTGCGCGCAGGCAATGAGGCGGCCGCGCGCCCCACATTTTTCAGCCCTGCTCGATGCCGATCAATCGCGCATCAAGTACGCGAGCCAGTGAGATGCCGCCCTCGCGCATCACCGCATCGTGATTCCACTGGAACACCGGCCGCGCGAGTGGCGCCAGCACGTTCATCCAGGGCCGGCTCGTGCGGACGTGCCAGTCGTAGCGCACGACTGTTGCGCGGCCTTCGCTGGAAAAGCGCCAGCGGCCCGTTCCTTCGACGTCGCCGCTCGCCTCGCCTTCCAGCGCGATCAGCGGCTCGACCCGCGTCACGCGCATGTCGAACACGATCCGGTACGGCAGTGCGCCCTTCCACGTATAACGATGCATCGCGCCGACACCCTCGCCTGAACCCGGCGCAAGCTCGGCCACGCGTTCGACATTCTTCCACCACTCCGGCCAGCGAGCGGAATCGCGAATGACCGCCCAGACAGCCTGCACGGGCGCATCAATTCGCCATATCGTCGAGAACTGATATTCGACCGTGCGCACGATTGTTCTTCCCTCCCTGCGTCGGTTTCCGGTGTCGCGAAGGCGACCGTGGCCCCCACCCGTCGATTCGCTGCGTATCAAATCGATATATTGCCCCGTAACGGCGCGGCTGTCGCTCGCCGTCGGGTTTGAGCACCGATGACGACGCAACGAAAACTCCGGCTTGAAAGCGCTCATGACTTCCGTCATGAGCGCTTCGGATGCCATCGGTTTCTCCAGGTGCCGCTGAACCGGTCGATGCGAGCCGCTCAATCGATCCGTTCGATCAACGATTGCAGGACCGTCTCTACCGTCACGGTCCCCTTCAGCGTTTCCGCTTGCGGGGCTTCGAACCCGATCCAGCCTTCATTGAAGCCGTCGAGCATCTGCATACGCGACGTCGGATTCTTCATGCCTTGCGACAGGAACAAGGTTTCCCACGTATCGCGCGGCACCGGCTCCATCCGCACGGGCCGGCCAAGCAGACGGCTGAACGCCGCGGCAACGTCATTCGGGCTGACGCGCCACGGGCCTTCCAGTTCGACGACCCGCCGCCCCCCCCATTCTTCGCGAAGCAGGTCCGCCGCCACGCGGCCGATATCGCTGGTTGCCACCATCGGCACCGGTTTGTCGAGCGGCTGGAGAAAGCTCGGAATCACGCCAGTGGTACGCGCGGGTTCAACGTCCCATGCCGCGTTCTCGATGAACCAGCCTGCCCGCAGAAACGCGACCGGCATCGGCAGCGATCCCAGTTCCTGCTCCATGATCTGTAACTGCTGCAACAGATTCGTCTGCGCCGCCTGTGCGCCGATCGTCGACAGGCAGACCACTTTTTCCGGCCGCGCGCTTTCGAGCGCCGCGCGCAGCGCGGCGATTATGCGGCGCGACTCGGGAAAGCCCGTCGACGGATCGAAGTTGGGCGGCAGCAGGATGAACACCCCTTTTGCACCAGCGAACGCGCGAGCCAGCGCGTCGGCATCGTCCATCTCCGCAAGCACGACTTCGCAACCTTGCTGCGCCCACGCAGCACCCTTTGCGGTGTTGCGCACCACTGCGCGAACGTCCTCTTCTGCCGCCAGCAGACGACGCGCCACGACGCCTCCCACCTGCCCCGTAATACCCGTAATCACAAACATGTCGATCTCCCAATGAGCCGCGGTCATCACCGCACTGGGGAGCATTCTGTCGGTTGGGCGTCGTTTCCGCGATAGCATATCTGTCATATCGTTGATGACGTCACGGCATTAATCCTGGCAAAAAAAGCGGGCCAGAAACCTCCCGGCCCGCGTCCCGCATCGCGTCCTCCTGCGAGGCTTTCCGACAGCCCCGCGAACTACTTCCTGCCGTTCGTGGTGCGACGGATTCACGAAAACAGCTTCCGCCCCCTTTAAAACATCGTCTTTTCCGTCGATTTATTGAGGATTTTTTTTAACTTTTTTTCGACTACCGTAACCAGTCACGGTGAGTAGTTCGTCATGTGGACGCGCTGCATTGACCCTCTACATTCAAGGCGAAAGCGATGACGACTCGAACAAAAGTCTCCATTTGTCTGCCGACTTGCAATCGCCCGGAGCTCATTGTCGAGTGTCTGGAGTCATGCATTGCGCAGACGCACACGAACATCGAAATCCTCATCGGTGACGATTCGAAGGACGACCACACACAGCAATTGATCGCGACACGCTACGCCAGCGAGCCGCGCATCCGGTACGTGAAAAATACGCCGTCGCTCGGCCAGGCCCGCAATGTCGCGAGCCTCTTCGCACGCGCGACGGGCAGCAAGATACTGCTGATTCACGACGACGATTACCTCACCGTGGACGGTGTCGAACGTCTGGTGTCGTTATGGGATCGCCAGCCCGACCTCGAGGTTGCCTTTGCGAAGCAATATGAAGTCGATCAGTCGGGCCAAGTCGACCGTGAAGTGAGCGATCGGCTCAACGCCGACTTCTATCGCACGCAAAGTGCGGAAGGCCTGCAGGAGCCGCCGGGACGCACCGGCCTCATCCAGATGTTTCCGAATAACGGCTGGATGGCCAACGCGGACCTCGTGCGCAGGATCAACTACAAAGAGCAGTACGGGATGTGCTGCGACTATGTGTTCGGCGCTGAGTTATGTCTTGCGGCAAAGCGCGTGTACTACCTGGACGAATATGTATCGTTCTATCGCAAGACGGAGGTGTCGATTTCGACCGCCACGAAACGTTCGGTGAGCGCGGCTTCGGTGTCCGCCTACCGGTTCGTGCGCAACCTGCGCCTCGACCGCAGGCTGGAGCCCGCACGCAGGCTGGCCTTGCGTCGCATCGTGCCGATCGTCGTGTCGGTGTACTCACGCAACAACGATCCCGTCAAAGGGCTGCGTATCGCACTCCAGCACCCGTATGCTTACCGGTACGGCTTCAGCATGCGGCTCTACTACCACCTCCTGATGATTGCCCGCTCGATGCTCAAGCCTGGTCGCCGGGCACCGGTCGCACAGTCGCGCTGACACCGCAGGGAATTTGGAAAGATGGATTCGTTGCTTTGAAACAGGCGTCCCTGTTACTACGATGACGAAGGAGCATCGGTCAGCGGGAGAGTCGTCATGTCTGAGAGTGCCTGTTTCAAACCACGCGTCGTTGAACCCGTCACCCAGCATGCGCCCGACGGCCTCGGACTGGCGGTGGAGTTGTGGCTCGCGCGGCCCGTCGACGGCATCGACGGCCGCGCGTTGCGGATTCATCTGCGCAGCGACGCGCGAATGGCACAGGCTGAAGCGCTGCGCGATCTGTTGCGCGCGCTGGGTACCGACATTGTCGTGTCCTGACGCGCGCGACATGGCAGCTTCATTGCTGAACACCCCAGCGACGCACCGTGACCCGTTCCAGCGTATCGAACACGAGATGCTCGACAAGCAAGCCGATGGCGATCACCGCGGCGAGACCCGCGAATACGCGATCGGTGTACAGCTCGTTGCGGTTCTGGAAGATGTACCAGCCAAGCCCGCCGTTGCCGCTGCTCGCGCCGAAGACCAGTTCAGCGGCAATCAGCGTTCGCCACGCGAAGGCCCAGCCCACCCGCAGGCCAGCCAGGATCGACGGTAACGCAGCCGGCACCAGAATCAGCACGACGTGACGCAGACCAGTCAATCCATAGTTTCGCCCGGTCATGCGCAGCGTCGCGGGCACGGCGCGAAAGCCCGAGTAAGTATTGAGCGCGAGCGGCCACAGGACCGCGTGCACCAGCACGAACAGCAGGCTTCCCGTGCCGAGCCCGAACCACAGCAGCGCGAGCGGCAATAGCGCGATCGAGGGCAACGGATTGAACATGGCCGTAAGCATCGACAGCAGGTCACGGCCGACGCGGGTCGATACCGCGAGCGAAGTCAGCGCGAAAGCGAGGGCAACGCCGAGCAGATAACCGCGCAGCAGAACGGACATCGACACTGCCGTCTTTTGCACCAGTTCACCAGACAGCACGCCCTGCACGAACGCAACCAGCGTTGCACCGAACGTCGGCAACAACAGATCGTTGTTGATCACCCGCGCGGCAATTTCCCAGACGGCGATCAGCACCAGCGCGATCAACGTCTTGCTCAACCAGGATTGCGCGAGGAGGCGCCTCCCGAGTGGCAACGGTGCTTCGACGAGCAGGTCGCCGACGGGCTCCGGCGCCCGCTCATATTCCGGGCGCACGGGCGGTAAAAGCGTAGACGGCGTGCTCATTGAACGGGCTCCGTTTCTTCGAACAGCAGACAGTGGATGTGGGCAACGCTGCGCTGAAAATCGCTGCGGCCGAAGCTGTCCTGTGTGTATTGATGGCTGTTGAGTTCGGCGCGCACGCGGCCGGGATGCGGCGACAGCAACAGAATCCGGCTGCCTACGACGAGCGCCTCTTCGATCGAATGCGTCACGAACAGCAGCGTGAAGCGGACTTCCTCCCACAGCCGTAGAAGTTCTTCCTGCATCTTGCGGCGCGTCAGCGCATCGAGGGCGGCAAACGGCTCATCCATCAGCAGCACGCGTGGCTGCATCGCCAGCGCGCGCGCAATCGCGACACGCTGCTTCATGCCGCCCGACAGCGTGTGCGGATAAGCATCGGCGAATGAAGCAAGGCCGACCTTCTCCAGATAGTGCAGCGCCAGTTCCTTCGCCTCCGCGCGGCCCATCTTCTTCGCTGCACGCAGTGGAAACGCCACGTTCTGGACCACCGTCTTCCAAGGCGGCAACTGGTCGAACTCCTGGAACACGACGATGCGATCCGCACCCGGGCCGCGGATCGGCTCGCCGTCGAGCGAGATCGTGCCGGATGTGGGCTGGATGAAACCCGCCACCGCCTTCAGCAAAGTCGATTTGCCGCAGCCCGACGGACCGAGCAATACGAAGCGGTCGCCTCCATAGACATCGAAGCTGACGTTATGCGTCGCCCGAAGGATGCGCTCGCGCGTGCGGTACTCGAGGTTCACGCCGTCGACGGCGAGAAGGCGATCACTGTGCTGCCCGGCCACGGCTGGCGACGATGGATGGGCGTCGTGGGGAAACAGGACGGAAGGGTTGGCCACCATCAGATCTCCTCCTGTGCACACACTGCCTGCATGGAGAAAAGCACCGTAAAACACAGCGAAAAATGAGTTGTGATGTTCACGACGACGGCACCGCAAAGGTAAAACGACAACATACGGGTGCCGCGCGCGCACACCAACCAATGTTTGCGCATATTCAATACAGCCTGATGCATAAGCGCCGCAAACGCTGCTTCCGCGACGCGCGTAGTCGCCTGGTTCGACGCCGTGTTGCCCGACTGTCAACAGAAAGCAGACGAAAAAAGCCCGCTGCACGCAGCGGGCGAGAGTCCCAGTTCACAAAGTGATCACGACAGAAACACTTCATCGTAAGGCGCTGTTAATGTGCGCACAACGAATGCTTTTCGATAATGTTATTCGCGCCGTTCAGCTACCCGCTGCCGTCGCCGGATCATCGAAGAAATAATCCTTCCACGATTTCGGCTGGTTCCTGATCGCGCCCACGCGGTACATGAACTGCGCGAGCGCCAGCGTATTCTGCGGTGCGACCTTGAACTGCACCTGCGGGCTGCGGATGATCGACAGCAACAGCTTGCGGTCGGTCTTCGACTGGTTCACGCGAAGATAGATGTCGGCGGCCGCGTCCGGATTTGCGGTAACGAAGCGCGCCGCATCGGCAAGCGCATCGACGAATGCGCGATACGTTTTCGGATTGTCGTTGCGGAATTTTTCCGTTGCGTAGAGCACCGTCGCTGAACTCGGCCCGCCTAGTACGTCGTATGAACTCAGCACGATATGCGCCTTCGGATTGCCTGCCAGCTCCTGCTCCTGGAACGGTGGATTGCCGAAGTGACCGGTAATTTCCGTGCCGCCAGCGATGATCGCGGCCGCAGCGTCGGGATGCGGAACCGCCTGCGTCAGCTTGTCGAGGCGGTTGTATTCCTTGTCGCCCCACTGCTTCGCGGCGGCAAACTGCAACACGCGCGATTGCACCGACACGCTAACCGCCGGCAGCGCGATGCGGTCCTTATCCGAGAAGTCGGCAATCGTCTTCACGCCCGGATTGTTCGATACGAGGTAGTACGGCAGATTGCCCAGCGACGCTACGCCTTTCACGTTCTGCCGGCCGTGCGTGCGATCCCAGATCGTCAGCAACGGGCCCACGCCCGCACCAGCGATATCGACCGAACCGGAGAGCAGCGCGTCGTTGACGGCCGCTCCGCCCGACAGCTTCACCCAGTCGACCTTGATATCGAGCCCTTCCTTGCGCCCTTCCTTCTCGATCAGTTGCTGATCGCGCGCGACGTTGAGCAGCAGATAGACGATGCCGAACTGCTCGGCAACGCGGATCTGCCCTTCGGCCCGGGCTGGCGCCGCAGCGCCCAGACCGGCGGTACCGATCGAAAGCGTGAACAGCACGGCGGCAAACCGGCGGGCGAAAAACGACCGCGGCGCGGCCGGGTGATACGAAGACGACATCGGAACTCCGGTCAGCATGGATCTGGAATGGAAGCCTGAAGCTACAGCGCGGACGGCGTCGCCGTCAGAACGGCACGTCGCCTTCGATGGTCGTTCGATACAGCTTGCGACGCAGATGGTCGGGCGTGCCGGCGGCCAGATGCATCAGCGAGCGGTTGTCCCAGAACACGAGATCGTGTTCTGACCAGACATGCCGATACAGATGCTCGGGACGGACACTGTGCGCGAAGATTTCCTCGAGTAGGTGGCGGCTCTCGTCCTCAGGCAAACCGATGATGCGGGTGGTGAAATGCTCGCTGACGAAAAGCGCCTTGCGACCCGTTTCCGGATGCATGCGCACGATCGGGTGCACGACCGGCTTCACCTGCGCGATCTGCCCGGCCGACAGATCTGGCCGCCATGGGCTGCGCTTTTGCAGTTCCGCGTATCTGGCGAGGTAGGTGTGCTCGGCCGTGCGCCCTGCCACTGCGCTGCGCAGATGCGCAGGCAATGTGTCCCACGCGAGGTGCATGTTGGCGAACAGCGTGTCGCCGCCCTCCGCCGGCAACTCCTGTGCGTGCAGCAGCGACCCGAGGCTCGGCTTCTCCTTGTACGAGAGGTCCGAATGCCAGAAATGCCCGGCGTCGCCGAGACCGATCGGCTTGCCGTCCTCGACGATGTTCGACACGATCAGGACTTCCGGATACCCGGGCAACTGAAACTGGTGCAGCACGTGAATCTGCAGCGGCCCGAAGCGGCGGCTGAAGGCAATATGCTGGTCCGGTGTAATGCGCTGGTCGCGGAAAACCAGCACGTGGTGATCAAGGTGCGCGCGATGAATGCGCGCGAAGTCGTCGGCGCAAAGCGGCTGGTTCAGATCCAGGCCAAGCACTTCAGCGCCGACACGGGCGTTGAACGGGCGGATCTCGATGCGTTGCGAAACAGCAGCGCTCGCAGGCGCCTGGGTAGGAGTGGCAGTCGTCACGCGAAACTCTTCGTCAGATCGTCAGATGCAGGTCAACACGCGCCGCATGCGGCGTCAGACCATCAATCTACGACCCTGTCTGCCGCGGGTCAACGAAGCAAATCCGCTACGTTTATCTGCTGGAGTGATAAACCGTGTGCTCACCTGGACGGCAAGCGTGAAGCCCCAACGAAAAACGGCGGCGCCGGGTGTCTCCGGTGCCGCCGTCTGTTGCAGTCTGTCGTGTGGTGAATCTGGCAATGACCGCCGCGGCGCATGCGCGCCTGTGCCCTGCGCGTCGCGGCTTACGGCTCGTTGCGCAGGTAGCCTTCCTTACCCGGATCGCGCATGCGGAACGAGACGAGGCCCGCGACCGCGCACAGTGCCGTCACGTACCAGTAGAACGTCGGCTCGCTGCCGGCCTGCTTGAGCCACAGCGCGACATATTCCGCCGACCCGCCGAAGATCGCGTTCGCGAGCGCGTACGACAGGCCCACGCCAAGCGCACGCACTTCAGCGGGGAACATTTCCGCCTTGATCAGACCGCTGATCGACGTGTAGAGGCTGACGATCGCGAGGGCAACCACGATGAGGCCGAATGCCGCGTACGGGTTGGATATGTCGCCCAGTGTATGCAGGAGCGGCACGGTGCCGATGGTGGCGAGGAGGCCGAACAGGATCATCGACGTGCGACGGCCGATACGGTCCGACAGCGCACCGAATGCGGGCTGCATGATCATGTAGACGAAGAGCGCGGCCGTCATCACGGTGCTGGCCGTTTTGGCATGCATGCCGGCCGTGTTGACCAGGTACTTCTGCATGTACGTCGTGAACGTGTAGAAAATGAGCGAGCCGCCTGCCGTGAAGCCGAGCACCGTCGCGAACGCGGCCTTGTGCGCCCACAGACCGCGGATCGTGCCCGCTTCCTTGCGCGCGCGGGTTTCGGCGGTGGTCGTTTCGTCGAGCGACTTGCGCAGGTACAGCGCCACGAGTGCCGCGAGCGCACCGACGACGAACGGAATGCGCCAGCCCCAGGCTTTCAGTTCCTCGGTGGAGAGGGTCTGCTGCAGGATCACGATGACGAGCAGCGCGCACAACTGGCCGCCGATCAGCGTGACGTACTGGAACGAAGCGAAGAAGCCGCGACGACCCTTGAGCGCCACTTCACTCATATAGGTCGCGCTGGTGCCGTATTCGCCACCGACCGACAGCCCCTGGAACAGCCGCGCGACGAGCAGCAACGCGGGTGCCAGGGCGCCGATCCGTGCGTAGGTGGGCAGCACGGCGATGACGAGCGAGCCCCCGCACATCATGAAGACCGAGACCATCATGGCGAAGCGGCGGCCGCGCTTGTCGGCCAACCGCCCGAAGAACCAGCCGCCGATCGGGCGCATCAGGAAGCCCGCGGCGAAGATGCCCGCGGTGTTGAGCAGCTGCGTCGTGGTGTTGCCGCTCGGGAAGAACGCCGGCGCGAAATAGATTGCGCAGAAGGAATAGACGTAGAAGTCGAACCACTCGACGAGGTTGCCGGAGGACGCGCCTACGATCGCGAAAATGCGTCGGCGGGTATCGTGTGGCTGGAGGATGGTCTGGTCGGTCATGCTGTTGGATGGTCCTTGTTTTTGGTTTTCGTCGTTTGCTGTTTTGTGCTCGTGGTGCCCGGTGCGCGCAGTCGCGGATTTTAGCGGGTTGTAAGGTTGAATGGAGCGAAATTGTCTGTTTCTGGTTTCTGTTTTTTGCGTTTTGTTCAGGGTTTTCCCTGGATTCACGCTTCTTCCTCGCGGCGTTTTTCGCCTTGGCCAATCGAAGCCGCGCCGTACTCTTCGTGCCCTTGCTGACTGCATTTTCCTTCTTTGATACCGGCAAGCTGGCGACGCTCACGATGGCGTTTGTCTCGATGTCGCTGGGCGCGTCAGCGACCTACATCGCGAACGATCTCTGGGATCTCGATAGCGACCGGCGGCATCCTCGCAAGCGGCAGCGACCCTTCGCGAGCGGCGCGTTGTCGATATCGAACGGCATCCTGTGCGCCATGGCGCTACTCATAGCGTCGCTCTCGCTCGCGTTCTCAACATCGCCAGCGTTTGCAGCGATGCTCTTGCTGTACCTGATCTTGACCACCGCCTACAGCCTGTTTCTAAAAACGCGCGTGATGATCGACGTCATTACGCTCTCGCTGCTATACACGCTGAGAATCTTCGCGGGATCGGTAGCTGTAAATATCAGCACGAGTCACTGGCTGCTCGCGTTTTCGGTCCTCACATTCCTGAGTCTCGCACTCGTCAAGCGCTGCGCCGAGCTGGTGTCCTTGCGCAGGAGCGCCGACGCCGTCACGGTTGGGCGCGATTACCGGGTCGCGGATCTTGAAGTGCTGTGGCCGCTCGGTATCGGCTCGTCACTCGCGGCAGTGATCGTCTTCGGCCTTTTCATCAACGCACCGGAGACGGCAGAACGGTATGCGATACTCCACAGCGTTCCCGATGAATTCTGGACGCCGGTGGTCGCCATCACCTATCACCTGGCCTATCTCGCCGTTGTCCTGTCAACAGTGTTCGCATTGTGGTTCGTGTACAAGCTCGCAAGGATGCGTGGCCTCACGTTCGGGCAGGCGGTGGGCTTCGTCGTCGGCTTCAGCCTTATCTACCCGCTCACCTTTCAGCAAGGCGGGTACTACTATGACTTCATCGAGCTGCTGGGTGTATTCGGCGCATGCTACTTCCTGCTCAAGCGCTGGATGATCGCCTGCACGATCTTCGTCGCGTTGTTCTCGTTCAACAAGGAAACGTTCTTTCTCGTGCCGCTGGCGCTCATTTTCCTGCACGAAGGTGACGTTGCAATGTCGAAGCGCATTGGCTGGCTCGTGATCCAGTTGGCTTGCTGTGCGTTGAGCCGGCACATCATCCTGGGCGGCTACGAGGACAACGCCGGTGGTCTCGTCGAGTTTCACGTGCTGGATAACCTGCGCTTCTGGCTCAATCCGAAGTCGTACTTTGGCTTTTACAACCTCATTGCGAAGGGCGTATTCACGCCGAGCCTGCAGAACCCGCTAATGCTCGTGCCGCTGATCGTCTTCTTCCGCCATGCATGGCGAGAATCGGGCACGCGCTATCGGTGGTACTTCTTCGCGGCTTTCCTGCCGGTGCTGGTGCTGTTCGCGTTCTTTGGCTATCGCGACGAGACCCGCAATTTCTCCATTGTCTTTCCGGCGATCGTGTTGATCGCGCTCAATGGCGCGCGCCAGTTCGGGCAGATTTTTTCAGACGCCGACTCAGAAGGGAAACATACAGCGGCGCGCGTGGATTCGAGTGTGGGTGCCTGATGTCGTTGATCACCTTGATTGCCAGCGGAACATTGAGCGGGCTGGCGAGCGTCCTGTTGCGGCTCGCCGCACTCCGGGCCGCTACACCGTCAGCGGGTGGTGAATGGATGCCGTTTTTGTTCCGGGCTGGGGCAATGGGCTCTTATGGAGTCGGCTTCGTGCTTTATGCGCTCGCGCTTCGCAAGGCCAATCTGGGCGTGGCCTATCCGCTGATGGTCGCGGTCTCGATCCTCGTCGTGCTTGCGTTCACGGCGCTGCATGAGCAGGTGTTAAGGCCGACGCAGATCGTCGGCGCAGCAGTGATTTTTATTGGTGTCTGGTTGGTAACAAGGCAGGTATGACAAGGCAACAACAACTGCAGGTGAGCAACGCGCTGTCCTTCATTCCATTGACACGACGCGCGCGTGACCTTGGGTTTTCAGGCCACTGCGCGGTTCTAGACTAGCAATGCGATCTCCGTGTTGTCGCGTCACATATGACCATGGCAGCTATGTGCGCCTCCGCGCCGAGGACAGCGACTTGCGGTTCGACAGTGAAGACGAAGATAAGTCGCTACCGCCCCGGACAGGGGCGACACTAATAAACGACTAACAAATCAGGCAAAAGCCAGAGGGAAAAAAACCAAAATACTCAAACCCGAACAATCGGCGGCACATACCGGCACTCATACCGCTTCCTGACAGTCCCATTCTCATCAACACTCTCGAGATAAACATCGAACTGCCAGAGTCTGGCCATATGCTTCAAAACCTCTTCACTGTCACTGGAGAGATGCCGGTTATCGCTCATGAAATGCCGCAGCGTAAGACTCCGGTCACCTCGCGTATTGACCGACCACACCTGAATGTTCGGCTCCCGATGATGCATATCGTACTGCCGCGAAAGCGCCTGACGCACGTACCGATAGCCGCTGTCGTCATGAATGGCGGATACTTCGAGCGCGTCCCGCATATCATCATCGAGGACTGAAAAGAGCCGCATCTCACGAATCAGATGAGGCGACAGATACTGCGCGACAAACGATTCATCCTTGAAATTGCGCATCGCATAATGCAACGCGTCCAGCCACGGGCTCCCCGCCAGATCCGGGAACCACTGCCGGTCCTCTTCAGTGGGCGTTTCGCAGATCCGCCGGATGTCGCTCATCATCGAAAAACCGAGCGCATACGGATTGATACCGCTGTAGTAAGGTTTCGTCACCGGCGGCTGATAGACGACGTTGCTGTGCGAATGGAGAAACTCCATCATGAAGCCGTCTTCGAGCTTGCCCTGGTTGTAGAGCGTGTTCAGCAACGTGTAATGCCAGAACGTCGCCCACCCTTCATTCATCACCTGCGTTTGCCGCTGCGGATAAAAATACTGCCCTACCTTGCGCACGATGCGGATCACCTCGCGCTCCCAAGGCTCCAGCAACGGCGAATTCTTCTCCGCAAAATACAGCAGGTTCTCCTGCGGCTCAGGCGGATACCGGTCCTCGGGTTCCTCCGGCAGCACTTCCCTCTTGTTCGGCAACGTGCGCCACAGTTCATTCACCTGTGACTGCAGGTACGCCTCGCGCTCCCGGCGCGCAGCCGATTCCTTCGCGAGCGACAGCTTCTGCGGCCGCTTGTAGCGGTCCACGCCGTAGTTCATCAAGGCATGGCACGAATCGAGCAGTTCCTCCACCCGGTCAAGGCCAAACCGCTCTTCGCACTCGGCAATGTAGTTCTTCGCGTAGACGAGGTAGTCAATGATCGCGTGGGCATCCGTCCACAGCTTGAACAGATAGTTGCCCTTGAAGAACGAGTTGTGCCCATACGCGGCATGCGCGATGACGAGCGCCTGCATCGTCATCGTGTTCTCTTCCATCAGATACGCGATGCAGGGGTTCGAATTGATGACGATCTCGTACGCAAGACCCATCTGTCCGCGACGGTAGCTTTTTTCGGTAGCGAGAAAATGTTTGCCGAACGACCAGTGCCGGTAATTCACCGGCATGCCGACAGACGCATACGCGTCCATCATCTGTTCAGCGCTGATGAGCTCGAGCTGGATCGGATACACATCCAGCCCATATTGCTCTGCAACATGGGATATGTGTGTGTCGTATTCTTCGATCAGTTCGAAGGTCCAGTCGGACGGGCACGGCAGAGGCCGTCTATCGGCAACGTTCATACGGACTTCCCTTTGCCCCTTTATGGGCACTTCGGTTTGCCCTCGTGCTGCGGCTGCCTTTTCACTGGATCCAACGGATCCGGATGGCCCGGCGCTTCCGGCGTCCTTCTCCTTCGCGCCCTTTCTGCGTTCCGGTTGGTAGCCGCGCGCTTCATTGTGCAGATGTTTGGTGCTCATGAAGACGCCACCTGCTTTTCAAACAGTTCACGGAAGACCGGATAGATGTCCGCCGCTGTTTCCACCTTCTTCATCGCCATATGCGGCGCGGTCAGCGCAAGTTGCGCGTATTCGAGCCACAGGTTCTGCTCTTCAGGCGTCACCTGAATGTACGCAAAATAGCGCACCTTCGACAGAATGTCATCTGCCAGCATCTTGCGGCACTTCGGCGAGTCGTCCGTCCAGTTGTCGCCGTCCGAGGCCTGTGCGCCGTAAATGTTCCATTCAGTCGGCGAATACCGGTCCTCCATGACCTTCTTCATCAGTTCGAGCGCGCTCGACACCACCGTGCCGCCGCTTTCGGTCGAGTGGAAGAACGTGTCTTCATCGACCTCCTCGGCACGCGTGTGATGGCGGATGAACACCACCTCGATCTTCTCGTAGTTGCGCTTCAGGAACAGGTACAGCAGGATGAAGAAGCGCTTCGCGAGATCCTTGCGCTGCTCGTCCATCGAGCCCGACACATCCATCAGGCAGAACATCACGGCCTGACTGGACGGTTGCGGCTGCTTCACGCGGTTCACGTAACGCAGGTCGAATGGATCGATGAAGGGGATGCGCCAGATGCGCCCGCGCAAATGATGGATTTCCTCTTCGAGCACCTTGATCTCTTCGCGACGGTCGGCCGGGTCGGCCTTCAGCACTTCGAGCTGCTTTTCAAGCTCGTGCAGTTCGTTTACGAGCGGTGAGCCGAGCGCGATGCGCCGGCCGAGTGCGCTACGCAATGAGCGCACAACGTCGATGTTGTTCGGCGTGCCCTCCGCTGCCCAGCCCGCGCGGATGCTCTTCCAGGTTGGCACGGCAAGCAGATGGGTCTTGACGAGGCGCGGCAGTTCGAGGTCGTCGAAGAAGTACTGCATGAATTCTTCGCGGCTCAGCTCGAAGACGAAGTCGTCCTGGCCCTCGCCTTCATTGCTGGCGCTGTTCCCGCCGCCACCGCCGCCACCGCCGCCGGGACGCGGGATCTTGTCGCCGCGGATGTAGTCCGAGTTGCCAGGGTGCACCATCTCACGCTTGCCGCCCGGGCCGTGCCGGAACGACGGTTCCGCGATGTCCTTGCGCGGAATCGTGATGCTCTGGTTGTTCTGGATATCCTTGATGCTGCGATCGCGTACCGCTTCCGATACGGCGCGGCGAATATAGTTCTTTACGCGGCGCAGAAAGCGTTCGCGGTTTGCAATGCTCTTGTTCTTGCCTGCCAGCCTGCGGTCGATGATCTGGTGAAGCACATCCGGTCTCCCGCTCTAATTTCTGGAGCGCGAGACGCAAGTTGCGCATGCAACCTCATGTCCATGCGGCTTGCGCCTCGCAGGTTGCCCGCGCAGTGGCGCCGCGCGGGCGGTACATCTGCTGCCTCATGACGACTTGCGTACGCGCAGATACCAGTCGCACAGGAGCCGCACCTGCTTCGGCGTGTATCCCTTGGCGACCATCCGGTTGACGAAGTCCTCGTGCTTGCGCTGCTCCTCCGCCGACCCTTTCGCATTGAACGAAATGACCGGCAAAAGTTCTTCGGTATTCGAGAACATCTTCTTTTCGATCACGACGCGCAGCTTCTCGTAGCTGACCCACGCCGGGTTCTTGCCGGCATTCGCAGCACGCGCGCGCAACACGAAATTGACGATCTCGTTGCGGAAATCCTTCGGGTTGCTGATGCCCGCAGGTTTTTCGATTTTCTCCAGTTCCGCGTTCAGCGCCGCGCGGTCGAAGCTCTCGCCGGTGTCGTGGTCGCGGAACTCCTGATCCTGAATCCAGAAGTCGGCGTACGTCACATAGCGATCGAAGATGTTCTGCCCGTACTCGGAGTACGACTCCAGATAGGCAGTCTGAATTTCCTTGCCGATGAATTCCGCGTAGCGCGAGGCCAGCACGTCCTTCACGAACGACAGATACTTCTGTTCGGTTTCCGGTGGGAACTGCTCGCGCTCGATCTGCTGTTCGAGCACGTACATCAGGTGCACCGGGTTCGCGGCGATTTCGGTCGAATCGAAGTTGAACACACGCGACAGGATCTTGAACGCAAAGCGTGTCGACACGCCCGTCATGCCCTCATCGACGCCCGCAAAATCGCGGTACTCCTGATACGACTTCGCCTTTGGATCGGTGTCCTTGAGGTTTTCGCCGTCATACACCTGCATCTTCGAAAAGAGACTCGAATTCTCCGGCTCATGCAGACGCGTCAGTATCGAGAACTGCGACATCATCTTGAGCGTGCCCGGCGAACAGACCGCGCTCGAGAGCGAAGAATTGCGGATCAGCTTTTCGTAGATCTTCATTTCCTCCGAGTAGCGCAGGCAGTAAGGCACCTTCACGACGAAGATCCGGTCGAGCAAGGCTTCGTTGTTACGGTTGTTGCGGAACGCCTTCCACTCCGACTCGTTCGAGTGAGCGAGGATGACGCCGTCGAACGGGATCGCACCGAAGCCTTCCGTGCCCTTGAAGTTGCCTTCCTGGGTCGCCGTCAGCAACGGGTGCAGGACCTTGATCGGCGCCTTGAACATTTCGACGAATTCGAGCAGGCCCTGGTTCGCAAGACACAGGCCGCCGGAATAGCTGTATGCATCGGCATCGTCCTGCGCATATTGTTCGAGCTTGCGGATGTCGACCTTGCCGACCAGCGATGAAATGTCCTGATTGTTTTCGTCGCCCGGCTCGGTCTTCGCGATGCCAATCTGCCGGAGGATCGACGGATACCGACGCACCACACGGAACTTGCGGATGTCGCCGTTATATTCATGCAGCCGCTTGACCGCCCATGGACTCAGGATGGTCCTCAGATAGCGACGCGGAATGCCATATTGTTCTTCGAGGATGGGACCGTCCTCGTCGTAGTCGAATAACCCGAGCGGCGACTCGTTCACGGGCGACCCCTTGATCGCGTAGAACGGCACACGTTCGGCCAGCTGCTTGAGACGTTCCGCTATCGACGACTTGCCGCCGCCGACTGGCCCCAGAAGATACAGAATCTGTTTCTTTTCTTCGAGCCCCTGAGCGGCATGCCGGAAGTAGGAGACCACATGCTCGATCACTTCTTCCATTCCGTAGAACTCACGGAACGCGGGGTATACCTTGATGACCTTGTTCGCGAAGATACGCGAGGAGCGCGGATCGTTACGAGTGTCGATCTGTTCAGGTTCGCCGATTGCTGCCAACATGCGTTCGCCCGCAGTGGCGTACGCGGCGGGATTGTCTTTGCAGAGCGCGAGATACTCTTCGAGCGAGAGTTCATCCTCCCGGGTTTTCTCGAAGCGGGTCGCGAAACTGCTGTAGATATCCATGCTACCTCCTCGCCGAAAGTCTAGACCGATGTCGTGCGCGGCGCGCTAATCGGAAACGACATCGCTCGAATTCATCCTAAACCCTTTTAAATTTTTTTTCACGAACTACGTTGCGAAAATCGTCTCACAACAGCGTCGTTACATTCGTCGTCTGGCCAGGACTTTTTGGGTCACCTACAATCCTGCGACCAGATTGCTTCATTCAGCGCAGTAGAGCAGCGATACCCTCCGCCTTCACGGCGCAAATGCCCTGTCACCCTGTCAGTCAGACGATCGCAAAGGAACAAGGGTTCGCCTGTCTGCGCGCGCACACTGGATCCTGTTGCATGTGTGCTTCACCACTTTGCTGCGCTCGCGCTGGGACTGCCGGGTAACGCTCCCGGCTCTTCTTTTCCTGAACGCACGAGGCGCGCTTTTCGATTACACGAGCGGGTTTACGGCAGGTAGGGGATGAGTTGTAACAGATGGGTGTGTCCCACTATCTCGAACAATGCAGCCGTAACCGCGCGGTCCCTTCCCTGATCTTACGTCGGTAACGGGTGCACTGGCACTCAACCATCGAGGCTGCTGATGGCAGCGAGCCCCGTGAGAGCAGGCTTCAGACCGCTTACGTCAGGACGATTTCCACTTCGCCCAGGCCGTCAATATGACCATGCACCGTTCCGGGTTGTTCGATGCGGTGCGCACCGACATACGTGCCCGTCGTAATGGTCCACTCCGGTTCTATCGTGATACCCATGGCCGCGCAATGGTTGACGAGCCACACCAGCAGCTCCCGCGGGTCGCCAGCAGGATTGCCGGTTGTTTCCGGCACCAGCGATTCGCCGTCGAAAGTCAGCTCCAGCTCGGGTGAAACGAAGTCGAATGTGCGCGCGAATCCGGCATAGGGCACGGCATGACCGGTGACCAGCGCACCATTGTTCTGCGCATCCGCCAGTTGCGCCAGCGCCGCGACGTTGGGCCATTCGGCAAAGCGGCTATCGACGATTTCGATGGCGGGCAGCACGACGCCGAGCCGTGCCAGCACTTCGTCTCGCGCATAGGCCTTGTCGCGAGGCTCGATCGGCCCGTCGAAACGGAAGGCGACCTCCAGTTCCACCAGCACGCGAAAAAATGAATCGCGGGGGATCCGGGCCGGCGACGGCAGCACCAGCGAGGCGGGAATGGGCGCCCCCGAAGCGGCGCCGCCCGGGCTTCTTGCGCCGATTTTCCAGCCGCCTGTCGAGGTTCCGAGGCCCGCGATGACCGCCTGCTGGATCGCATAGGCGCTCGCCGCGTCGGGCGGCAGGCTGTCGGGCGGCAGGTCTTCGATCAGACTGCGCTGCCGGCGCGCCTCGAGCAGGCGCGTGGAAAGACCTCGATGGGGATCATGATGCGTCATGTCGTGTCCTTTCCTGCTGTCGCGTTTAGCTGCGTTTCAAGTGCATCGGAGGGCATCGTACGGCAGGCGGACGATGACATGTGAAGGCGGCGCGAGCAACCTTCGCGCCCGACAATGTACCGGAACCTGATTTGTCCGCCCATCGGGAGACAAAAAAAAGACCGCCGTTGCACAGGCAACGGCGGTCTCACGGTCTTTCGCAGTCTTCCTTTCCGGCGAGGAGGCGCCGCAGGTTCGTCAGAAGGTTTCCCACTCCTTGTCCGAGCCGGCAGCGAGCGGGGCAGCGGCTCTCGCCGGAGCGGCCGACGCGACCGGGGCCAGCGCGCCACCGACGGGCTTCGGGGCGGCCGGCGCCGCCCTGCGGGCCGCGGTGACCGGCTTCGCACGGCGCACGGGCTGGCTCGCGCCGAATGAGGACTGGACCGCACCCTCTTCGAGCTGGAACACCGCGACCGCCGTACGCAGCTTGCCGGCCTGGTCTTCGAGCGACTGGGCTGCGGCGGCCGCCTCCTCGACGAGCGCGGCGTTTTGCTGCGTCACCTCGTCCATCTGCGTGACGGCGCGCGCGACCTGGTCGATGCCGCTGCTCTGCTCTTCCGATGCCGCCGCGATCTCGCCCATGATGTCGGTCACACGCTGCACCGCACCGATGATGTCGGTCATCGTGCGGCCGGCCTCGTCGACGAGCGCCGAACCGGACTGCACGCGCTCCACCGACGTATCGATCAGTTCCTTGATCTCCTTGGCCGCCGCCGACGAACGCTGCGCGAGGCTGCGCACCTCGCCCGCCACCACGGCGAAGCCGCGCCCGTCCTCACCGGCGCGGGCCGCTTCGACGGCCGCGTTCAGCGCGAGAATGTTGGTCTGGAAGGCGATGCCTTCGATGATCGAGATGATGTCGGCGATCTTCGCCGAGCTCTGGTTGATGTCGCCCATGGTGCCGACGACCTGGCCCACCACGGCGTTGCCGCGATTGGCGATCTCCGACGCGTTCGCCGCGAGCGAACTCGCCTGGCGGGCGTTCTCGGCGTTCTGCTTGACCGTGCCGGTCAGCTCTTCCATGCTCGACGCGGTTTCCTGCAGCGCCGATGCCTGCTCTTCGGTACGCGACGACAGATCGATGTTGCCCGCGGCGATCTGGCGGGTTGCGGTCGCGATCGATTCGCTGCCCGAGCGTACCGAGCGCACGGTCTCAATCAGGCTGCGCTGCATCTTGCCCACGCCTTCGAGCAACTGGCCCATTTCATCATGCGAGCGCACCACGACCGGGCGGCGCAGATCGCCGGCGGCGATCGCGTCGAAATGGGCGAGCGCCTCGCCGATCGGCCCGGCAATGGCGCGGCGCAGCGTCATGTAGGAGAACAGGGCCGCGAGCACGCCGGCGGCGATCGCGACGATCGTCACGATGCGGAACGTTTCGAAGCTCGACTGGGCGCTGTCATAGCCGTCCCGGGCCTGGGTGAACTGGTACTTGCGCAGCGCGTCGTCGACGCTCGACAGCTCGGTGTAGGCCGCCTGCATCTGCTTCGCGCCGTCGACGATCTTCGCCTGCTCGTTCGCGGAGACCGACGCGGCAAACGCGTCGGCTACCTGATACAGCGCCGCGCGTTTGGCCGCCACGTCCTGCGCCATGCGATCTTCCTCGGCCCCGCGGGGCAGATCGAGGTATTTTTTCCACCAGGTTTCCGACGTCGCGCGCATCGTATGGGCTCTGTCAATCGTTTGCGCGGCTTCCGGCGTTCCAATCAGGAAAGCTGCACGGTCCAGCGCCAGGCGTTCACGCGCGGCAAACAGCTCGGCGTTGTCGATGTCGACCGCGCTGGGCATCTGGTTCGTAAAGGTGTCCCGGTAAGCGTCGTTGGAGCGGCTCATGCCCACCAAACCGAGAACGCCGATAGCCATCAGCAGCGCAGCGAGAAACGCCATCGTCAAACCGATACGTGCCTTGATCGTGATGCCCTTGTTCAACATGCTTCGTCCTGTAATACGTCGAATGAGGAGACGGCATGTGCAGCACGTTGCGATGCCCTGCTGCACATGTGGCACCGGTTTAGGTACGGTGCTCTAAATGCGTTTACGGCAAGGCAGAAGGGGACTTGAAGTTTTTATATTGTCTGACGATTTAGGTGAAACGCTATGGCATAAATTACAAAATGCCTGCCTATCAGGCATCAGGCGGCAATTTCTGCGCGCCGCGGAATCGACGGCTGGGCGCCGGCGCGGGTTACGGAAAGCGCTGCGGCCTGCTGGGCGAAGCGGATCGCGGCGTCGATTGCCGCACCTTCCGCGAGTTGCGCCGCGAGCCCGCCGATGAAGGTATCACCCGCCGCAGTCGTATCGATCGCCTTGACCTGCGGGGCGGGGTAATGAACGGAGTGGACCGGGTCGCCCGCATCGTCCGCATCGCCCGGGGTCGCGCCGGCGAGCGCGGCCAGCACGCCCTGCGCCCCGAGCGTCACCAGCACGTTACGCGCCCCCGCCAGACGTAATGCTGCAGCGGCGCTGGCCGCGTCTTCCGGCGTGCGCACCGGCAGGCCGCTCAGCGTCGCCGCTTCGAGTTCGTTCGGGATCAGGTAGTCGATCAAGGGCAGCCAGTCGGCCGGCAGAGGCCCTGTGGCCGGCGCCGGGTTGAGGATCACGATCTTGCCCAGACGGCGCCCGGCGGCGAGCGCCGCCCTGACCGCGTCCGGCGGCGTTTCAAGCTGGCAGATCACGACGTCGGCGGCAGCGAGCACGGCTTCGTGCCGGGCGATGGTCTCGGGCGTCAGCTCGCCATTGCTGCCCGCGACGATGACAATCGCGTTCTGGCTGCTGTCGTCCACCACAATAAGCGCAACGCCGGTCGAAGCTGTCTGGCTCGCGTGCAGCGCGCCACAATCGATGCCCTCCGCTTCGAGGCCCGCACGCAGCTGCGCGCCGTTGGGGTCGGCGCCCACGCAGCCGATCATCGCCACCTGGGCGCCGAGACGCGCGGCGGCGACGGCCTGATTGCCGCCCTTGCCTCCCGCGACCTGAGCGAACGCCTGGCCCGCGAGCGTCTCGCCGGGGTGCGGCAGACGCGCCGCGCGCACGACGAGATCCATGTTCAGGCTGCCCACCACGGCAACCCGGCCGCGCGTTACGTCGATTGCCACATCTGCCTCCTTCCGATCCTGCCGGGCCCTTGCCCGTTCACTTCACATCAAGCGGCCGCACGGACCTCGCGCGCACCCGTAAAGGCGGCCGTCGATTCGCGCACGATCAGCCGTGGCGACACCACGCGCCGGCGCGTCGGTGCGTCGGACGCGCCCGTGATGCGTTCGATCAGCGTCTGCGCGGCCATGTCGCCCAGCGCGCGAACCGATTGCCCGACCGTGGACAGCGCCGGAAAGGTGAAACGTCCCAGTTCGATGTCGTCGAAGCCGATGATCGAGCAGTCGCGCGGCACGCTCAGCCCGCGCTCGGCTGCGGCGCGCAGGGCGCCGATGCCCATCATGTCGTTGCCGGCGAAGATCGCCGTGGGGCGGACGGAGTCGAACAGCTGTCCAGCCGCCCGATGACCGCCGGTACCGGAAAAGTCGCTTTCGACGATCGCCCCAGGCGCGATCTCGATGCCGCGCTCCGCCATCGCGCGGATGAAGCCGTGCACGCGCATCGCGCTCACCGCCGTCGCCACCGGGCCGGTAATGCAGCCAATCTTCGCGTGGCCGAGTTCGAGCAGATGACGGGTGGCGAGATAGGCGCCCTTTTCATGGTCGATCTGAACCAGATCGGCGCTCAGGCCTTCGATGTTGCGATCGACGATCACGAGCGGCTCGCGTGAGTCCGCGAGGCTCTGCGCGAGCACCGCATCTTCGCCGGCGGACGCGACGATCAGCCCGTCGATGCGCTTTTCCTGCAGCACGCGCAGGTAGCTGCGCTGCTTGGCGGGGTCGTCGTCCGAGTTGCAGAAGAACACGCAGTAGCCGTTGCGTGCGCAACCGTCCTCGATGCCCCGCGCGAGCTCCGCGAAATAGGGATTCGTACTGTTCGGCACCACGAGGCCGATCGTCGCCGTCGCGCGCGCCTTCAGCGAGCGCGCGACCGCCGACGGCACGTAGTGAAGCTGGCTGATCGCGCGTTCCACCTTCGCGCGCACATCGGCCGACACCGGCCGCGAGTTGTTCACCACATGGGACACCGTCGTGAACGACACGCCGGCCACGGCCGCTACATCCTTGATCGTCGCCATAACCCGTTTCTCTCCTGCCTGTTTTTCTTGCCGACCAGGCCGGATGCGCGATGCCTTGCGCGCCCGGCGCTGGTCTCTTATATCAATGAATGGCCCATTTCATCTCACTGCCCACATCCGTGCCGCTAGATCCTTTTGCGTCTGCTCCGATACGTGTCCAACACCACTGCGACCACGATCACCGCCCCTGTGATGATGCGTTTGGTCGGCTCGTTCGCGCCGATCTGCGCGAGGCCCGCCGCCAGCACCGAGATGATCAACACGCCGAAAAACGTGCTGATCACCGAGCCGCGGCCGCCCATCAGGCTCGTGCCGCCGATCACCACCGCGGCGATCACCTGCAGCTCGAGCCCGACACCCGCGTTCGGATCGGCGGCTTCGAGCCGCGAGATCTGGAACAGCGCAGCGAGGCCTGACAAGGCCCCCATCAGCGCGAACACGATGATCTTGTACGGCCGCGGATTGACGCCCGCGAGCCGCACGGCTTCCTCATTGGTGCCGATGCCCACCAGATAACGGCCGAACACCGTGCGCGTCAGCACGAGCTGCGCAGCAATCATCACGGCGACCGCAATCAGGAAAGCCGGCGAAATGCCCACCGCGATCGGGTTCGACAGGAAGTCGAACGCGTCGCCGATATAGGCCGTCCGCGAGTTCGTCATCTGGTAGGCCAGACCGCGCGCCGCTTCCAGCACGCCAAGCGAGACGATGAACGACGGAATCCGCCAGCCGACCGTGACCGTGCCCGTCACCGTGCCCGTCAACGCAGCCGCGGCAAGGCCCAGCAGCGCGGCCGGAAACGGCCCCCAGTGCCATTTCAGCGCCGCGACGCTCACCACCGACGCGCCCAGCGCCAGCACCGAGCCGACCGACAGGTCGATGCCGGCGATGATCAGCACAAAGGTCATGCCGACCGCCATCACGACCAGATCGGGGATCTGGTTGGCGATCGTGCTGAACGTGTCGTACGTCAGAAAATGCGAACTCAGCACGGAAAAGAGCGCGATCATCGCGAGCAGCGCGCCCGCGAGGCCAAGGTAGTTCGAAAAACCCAGGCGCGTGCCGGCTGGCTTGCCGCTCGCCAGCGGCGCCGACGGATCGGTCGGCGGCGCGGCGTCCGGCTGGTTCGTCACGTTCGTCATGACAGACTCCCTGCTTCGTTCGTGTCGGGGGCATGCAACAGCGCTTCACGGCTCCGGTAACCGGCGAACGCCGCGGCGAGCAGCGCGTCCTGCGTCCACTCGTCCCGGTTGAACATGCCCGTCATGCGGCCCGCTGACATCACGCCGATCCGGTCGCAGATCAGCATCAGCTCACGCAGATCGCTCGACACCACCACGAGCGCCCGGCCCTCGCGGGCCAGTGCGCCCATCAATCCATAGATATCGAACTTCGCGCCGACATCGATGCCGCGCGTGGGTTCGTCGAACAACAGTACCTTGCAGTCGCGCGCGAGCCAGCGGCCGATCACGACCTTCTGCTGGTTGCCGCCGGACAGCTCGCCGACGGGCTGCGCCGGTCCCGCGCTGCGAATCCGCATCGCGTCGATCTGCTTCTGCGCGAGCGCGTTTTCGCGCTTCGCATCCACCACGCCATGGCGCGCCACGCTGCCGATATTGCCGAGCGACACGTTCGCCGCGATCGGTTGCGGCAGCAACAGACCCTCACCCTTGCGGTCCTCGGTGATGAGCGCAATGCCCTGCCTGACCGCATCGGCCGGCGAGTGAATCTGCACCGGCGCCGGCGGCTGCCCCGGCACTTTCGCGAGCGACACCGTGCCGCGATCCTTCAGATCCGCGCCGTAAACGAGCCGCATCAGTTCCGTACGTCCCGCGCCGATCAGGCCGCTGATACCGAAGATCTCTCCCGCGCGCACCTCGAACGACACGTCGCGCACGACATCCGCGCGCCCGACGCCCTCCACCTTCAGCAAGGGCGCGCCGATATTGCGCACGCCCAGATCGATTCTTTCGCCCAGTTCGCGGCCGACCATCAGCGTGACGATCCGCTCGCTGGTGAGGTTCGCCATCGCATCGACATGCACCAGCCGGCCGTCGCGCAGGATCGCGATCCGCCCGGCCACCCGCGCGAGCTCTTCGAGCCGGTGCGAGATGTAGATCAGCGCCACGCCGCGCGCCTTCAGCCGCGCGATCTGCTCGAACAGCAGGTCGACTTCGCGCGCCGTCAGCATCGCGGTCGGCTCGTCGAGAATCAGCACCCGGCAGTCGTCGATCAGGTTGCGCGCGATCTCGACCATCTGCTGATGCCCGATGCCGAGTTCCCCGACGAGCGTGTCCGGGTCGATCGCATCGAGTCCGACCTGCGCCATGGCATGCCGCGCGTCCTTGCGCAGCTTGCTGCGGTCGATCCAGCCGAGCCGCAGCGGTCCGGCCTGCGGCAAACGGTTCAAAAACAGGTTCTCCGCCACTGACAACGTCGGCAGCAGGTTCAACTCCTGCATCACCATCCGCACGCCGAGCGCTTCGGCGGCCGTCCGGCTGGCAGGGGCGTATGACTCGCCACCGAGACGCATCGAGCCGGCCGTCGGATCGACGAGCCCGCCGATGATCTTCGACAGCGTGCTCTTGCCCGCGCCGTTCTCGCCGGTAAGCGCAAGCACCTCGCCTGCATGCAGGTCGAGGTCGACGTCAGCGAGCACCGGTTCGGCATACGTCTTTCCGATCCCGGTGACGGACAGTACGGCAGGCAACGTATCGTGGGCAGCTAGATCCATCGCGATCCTGGTTCGGCAGCGCTCGCACCTGCCTTCATGCGATCTGAATCGGTTGAAGATGCAGGCGTTCGACCGCGGGCGTCATGGCGATTTAGCAGCGAGCCCTGGCTGCGCGGCTAAACCAGCAAGCTCGACTTCGTGACTCGCCCCGCTCGCCTGAGCGCGCGGGACGATGACGCCTGGCCAGCGCAACGCCACGCGTCCTTCCGCGCCGTGCAGTTTTGCCAGCCACCCCCATGACGCCTATCTATGGAATAACGGCGGCGCAGCGCTTTTCTTGAGCGTTTATTGAATTGCCGCGAACCGGCGCACGCGCGAGACGGCGCCGGTTCGCCGCCAGCCCTACTTCGTGACGAGAACGACCGGCGTCTCGACCACGCCCGACAGGTCCGACTGCTTCTTATGCTCGTTGATCGCCTTCAGCGCGGTATCGATACCGAATACGGCCTGTTTGGCCGCGTACTGGTCGGCGGTCGCGAGCACGCGGCCGTCCTTCAGCATCGGCTTGATCGCGTCGATGTTGTCGTACCCGACGACGTACACCTTGCCCTGCTTGCCCGCCGCACGAACCGCCGACACCGCGCCGATCGCCATGTTGTCGTTGCCCGCAAGCAGCGCCTTCAGGTTCGGATACTCGCTGAGCATCGCTGACGCCACCGCGTTGCCCTCGTCGATTTGCCATTGGCCCGACTGCACGGAGACAACCTTCGCGCCGACGGTCTGCATCGCATCCTTGAAGCCCGCGGTCCGCTGCTGCGCGTTGGTGGTGGTCGATACGCCCTCGATGATGCCGACCTCGTCGCCCGCCTTCAGCCGCTTCGCGAGGAAGTCGCCGACCATCTGCGCGCCCTTGCGGTTATCCGGGCCGACGAACGGCACATTGAGGTCCTTCGACTTCAGCACGTCCGGATCGAGCCGGTTGTCGATATTGACGACGATGATGCCCGCGTCGACGGCCTTCTTGACGACCGGCACGAGCGCCTTCGAATCGGCCGGCGCCAGCACGATGGCGTCAACCTTCGACACGATCATCTGTTCGACGATCTGGATCTGCGCAGCCGTATCGGTCTCGTTCTTGATGCCGTTGGTGATCAGGTCGAACTGGCTGGCATTGTGCTTCTGGTAGTCCTTCGCGCCGGCTTCCATCGTGAGGAAAAACTCGTTGGCGAGGGACTTCATGACCAGTGCGACTTTGGGCTTCTTTGCGGCTTGAGCGTAAGCGGTGGAAAACGGCAGGACTGCTGCAGCGGTAAGCACGACTGTGGCCGCCAGGACGCGCCGGCGAATGCGGTGGTTCATGCGTATCTCCAGTTATCTGGCTCAGGGCGAGCCGTATTATTGCTGATGCGCAAACGTTTGCGAGGGCTATTCTCGACGTAGCCTGTTCGACGTGTCAACGGTTCGCGGTGCTGCAGTGCACATGCTCCGTGACGGTCAAGAGGCACGCGGCGAGGCGTGCGGCAGGCCGCCTGGCGTGCCGCAAGGCGACGTTCTGGCAAGGATCCCCCGCTTGGTCCGGCATTCGTTTAGATCCCATCCGATGCATGGTTTGCCGCGAACGGGATGCTTATGCTGTCCCTTTATTGCGCGAGATGCAAGTGGGCGCGCAGACGGCCGCGAGACGCCAGAGAGGACGAACGAAGCCTGCTGACTACAGCCAGTTGGCCTTCTTGAAGCGCCAGTACAGGCCCCCGTCAATCAAACCCATCACGGCAAGGCAGGCCGGATAACCGTACTGCCAGTGCAGCTCGGGGATCTGCTGGAAGTTCATCCCGTAGATGCCGGCGATCATGGTCGGCACGGCAAACAGCGCGGCGAACGAGCCGAGCCGTTTGGTCACCTCGTTCTCCGCGAGCGAGATCATCCCGAGGTTGACCTGCACGGCCGTGACGATGATTTCGCGGCGGCCTTCGAGGGTGTGCACGATCCGGTCGAGGTGGTCATACACGTCACGGAAATAGGCCTCCATGCCTTCGCAGATGCGTGGAATGCGCCCGCCCGTGAGCTTGCCGACGCCTTCGAGCAGCGGCGAAATGTGATGGTCGAGCGTGACCAGCCGGCGCTTTAACGAGTACAGATCCTCGATGATCGCGCGCGACTGCGCGAGCGTGTGCCTGCCGAAGATCCGGTCTTCGATTTCTTCGATCTCCGTGCCGAGCGCCTCGATGATCGGAAAGTAGCGATCGACGATGTGGTCCGCGAGCGCGTACAGCACGAACGCCGCGCCTTCCTTGAGCAGCGCAGGCTCCCGCTCGCAGCGTGCGCGCACCTCCTGGAAGCCGTGCCGCGTCCGGTTGCGCACCGACAGCACATAGTTCTGGCCGACGAATACATCCACCTCGCCGATCACCAGCTCACCGTCTTCGTCCATTTCGAGGGTGTGCATCACGGCGAACAGCGACTCGCCGTATTCCTCGATCTTGGGCCGCTGGTGCCCGTTGCGGACGTCCTCGACCGCCAGTTCGTGCAGGCCGAACTCGTGCTTCATGACGTCGAGCTCCCCGGGACCGGGGTCTTTCAGCGCGACCCACACGAAGCACTCGGGCTTCGCCACGTAGACGCTTATGTCGTCGACCTCGATATCGGCCAGCTTGCGGCCGTCCTGATAGGCAGCACAGTTGATCAGCATGGATTGATTACCTTGAAAACGGCCCGCAGGCGGCGCGACGTTGCTGTGCGCGCCACCTTTCTGCGGGAGGATGACGGGGCAGCCGCCATGTTAACGGCTCTTCATGAATGCGACGGCGTGGCCCGCCTGCGCGTGCGGACAGCTCACTTCGGCACGCGTCGCAGCTGGATCCGGTGATCCTCGTCGAACGTCACGCTCGCGTGATCGGTGTAGCGGTCGGTCACCATGAACGGCAATTCGACGACCGGGTCGAACTGCGTCGATACCGCGATCCGGTGCATGCCGGGGCTCAGATAGAACACGACGCGCTCGCCGTTCATCAGGTCGGTGACCTGTTCGCCGTCGACATAGACGAGCGCGTCGCGAAACCGGATCACGAGGTCGCCGGCGCGCTCGCGGCGCACATCGACCGCCACCTTCCCCGCTTCGGGTTGCGTGTAGCCCAGTTTGACGATGCGCTCGGCCGGGACGTCCCTGAGGGGCACCTTGTCGGCCGATGTCTCCGCACAGCCGGCAAGCGCAATCAGCACGGCGGCGCTTGCCAACGTTCTCCATGTAACCGGCAGGCGCATCGGCATGGTCGAGCTCTCCTCTTCTGTTGGTGTCGCGTTCGGTTCCGTGGAAGATTCACGCCGCGCCAGCGTGCACGCAAGGCGTTTTGATCCGCGTCAATGATACCTGCCACTGCTGCGTCCAAGGCAAGCCTCGGGCGGACGACAGGCCCGTTGCACCCGCGTTGCCCCTCTTGCGCGGCGTAGCCTTCCTGGTCATGATCGCTGCATGCGGGCGGGGTACCGGCCGCGGATTTTCGTCGCCACCCTGGTTCGCCAGGCAGTTTGCTTCGACTCGACCGCCTGCCGCACGACGTGCCGCAGCGGCGGGACACCGGCAGGGAGACTGCGATGTGGTATTTCACCTGGATTCTCGGCGTGGGCGTTGCGCTCGGTTTCGGGATCATCAACGTGATGTGGCTCGAGGCGAGCGGCAAGTTCGCACGCGAGCCCGCCGCGCCCGATGAAGGGCCGCCGGCCCCATCCGAAGCATCGAAGGACACGCATTTGTGACGCATCTGGTTTTTTTCTGCGGGCACGCGGGTACCGGCAAGACCACGCTCGCGAAGCGTCTGATCGGCCCGCTTATGCGGGCGACACGGGAAGCGTTCTGCCTGCTCGACAAGGACACGCTGTACGGTGGCTACAGTTCAGCGGTGATGGGTGTGCTGACCGGCGACCCGAACGATCGCGACAGTCCGCTTTACCTTCAGCATCTGCGCGATCCTGAGTATCGGGGGCTCGTTGATACGGCGCGCGACAATCTCGAACTCGGCATCAGTACGCTCGTGATCGGGCCGCTTTCGCGTGAGGTGCGCGACCGGCGCCTGTTCGACAGGGCCTGGCTCGGCGTGGCAGATGACGTGGAAATCCGCATCGTGTGGGTGTACACGTCGGAAGAAACGGCGCACCAGCGGATCATCCAGCGAGGCAATCCAAACGACGCGTACAAGCTCGCGCACTGGGACGAATACCGGCAGCGGCGGTTCGTCCCGAGCGGTGACATCTCTGACGAACTCCTGATGTTCGACAACACCGCGCCGGGCCCGGCCGACTATGACACGCTCCTCGCGCGCATCGTCGGCGCCAGTCTCCCGCCGGTTTCGATCATGCCACCTGTGCCGGCGTAAAGTTGCGAGGCGCTCCGGCATCGGCCGGAACGCCTCTTCCTGCCTTAAACCGTTGCCATCGACTCCAGCGCCTGCCCTTCATACAGACGCCCGAAGCGGTTCGCAAGGAAGGCCTCCAGCGACACCTGCTCCTGGCGCACGAAGCCCTTTTGCGGCAGCTTCTTTTCGCGGAACAGATCGAGCACCGCGCACATCGCGCCGGCTGTGGTGATCTGGATCGCGCTCATCGGCACGCCGCAGACCGTCTTCGCAAAGATCTTGCGCGTGAATACTTCCTGCACCAGCTGGCCATCGCGCATGCCCGTCACGGTGATGAAAATGAGCACGACGTCCTGCGCCGTAGACGGCACCGAACGGCGCATGATCGACTTCAGCGTGTCGCGGTCAGTAGCAAGACGCAGATCTTCGAGCAGGAACTGCATCAGGTCGCGGTGACCCGGATAGCGGACCGACTTGTAGTCGAGCGTTTCGACGCGGCCCGACAGCGTCTCGCACAGCGTGCCGAGGCCGCCGGACGTATTGAAGGCTTCGTATTCGGTGCCGTCGAGAGAGAAATGCTCGAGGCCTTCGAGCGGCTGCACCCACTGCGTGCGGCTGTCGCGGATCGCTTCGCAGGGCTGGCAATACTCGTTGATCAGACCGTCGACGCTCCACGTCAGGTTGTACTTCAGCGCATTGGTCGGGAACTCCGGCAACGCGCCGACGCGCATCTTGACGTCGCGGATTTCGGTGAAGCGGTTCGCCAGTTCGTGCGCGGCAATGCCGATGAAACCAGGTGCGAGGCCACATTGCGGCATGAACGCGTGCTCGGCGTCGTCGGCGATCGCGCGGATCGCATGCGTTGCGCGCACGTCTTCGGTCAGATCGAAATAGTGGACGCCCGCGCCCTTCGCCGCCGCCGCGACGTTCACCGCCAGGTAGTACGGCAGCGCGTTGATGAGTGCATCGAAGCCCTGCACCGCGGCGCGCAGTGCGGCGGCGTCGCCGGAATCGACGCGGCGCGTCGGGATGCCTTGCGCGGCGAGCTTGTCGAGCGCGTGCTGATCGCGGTCGAGCGCGACGACTTCGTAGTCGCCAGTCTCACGCAACATGTGGGCGATGGTGTGACCGATCAGACCTGCGCCAACGATGACAACTTTCATGCGCTTCTCCATTGTTCTGTGTGTGCCGGGTGGGTTATCCACGGCTTGTAAAGTGTGCTGCGCCTCGCGCAGCGCCCGACGGGCTGAACCCTTGCAACACAGTTTATGGAGAGGCCGGTTCGAATCATAGGCACAAGATGCTGCGCTATGACCATTACTTTCGACGATATGACGAAGTGATTTTCTAATATGACGAAACACCTGAAAAAGCATCAGGCGCTCGCCGATGCAAGGCCACCCGAATGCGGCCCGCCTCCCGCTGGTTGCGGTCCACCGGGCCGCCTGACTCAACCGCCTATCGTCCCCCGATCGATCTTGCGCGCGAGGATAATCGACGTCGTCGTTCGCTCGACGCCGTCCAGTCCGCCGATCTGGTCGAGCAGATCGTTGAGCCGGTCGGGCGAATCGGCGCGCAACCAGGCGACGTAGTCGAATTCGCCGCTGACGGCGCACAGCAGTTGCACCTCGGGCATCCTGCCGAGCCGTTTCTGGACATCCGGCCCGTACTTCGGCGCGAGGATGATGCCGACGTACGCATAGATACTCGCGTCGAGCACGTCCTGCCCAAGCCGCACGCTATAGCCCGCGATGACATTGGTGCGCTCTAACCGTGCGATGCGGGCAATGACCGTGGTGCGCGCAACGCCCAGTTGCCGCGCGAGATTCGCGACGCTCTCACGCGCATTCGCCTGCAGAAGGGCAACCAGGTTGCGGTCGAGATCGTCGAGTTGGTCAAGGCGCGGAGGTCTCATTGATGGCAGATGGAAACGTCGGAAAGATGGGTCGATATGGGTCGATGCGCAGGCGTTGCCCGACCCACGCGGGATCAAGGCGGGATCACGCATAAGCAACATCACGCAGCCGGATTATCACCCGTCGCACGCTGTCAGCGACCGGTTTGCTGTCAGCCTGCGTTACGCGCCGAAACGTTCAATCACAAAATCGATGAAGGTGGTCAGCTTCGGCGTCGCGCGCCGGTCACGTGGATAGATCAGATGCACGGGCGACCCGTCGGGCAGAAACGCTTCCAGCACCGACACCAGTTGCCCGCTTTCGATCTCCTTCGCCAGCAGCGCCTCGGGCTGCAGCACAAGACCAAAGCCGCGCAGCGCAGCCACCTTCAGCGCCTGGCCGTTGTTCGCGCGAAAACGGCCTGCACGCAACTGGTTTTCATCGCTGGTTTCACCGTCGAGCCGCCACAGCCCTTCGCGGCCCCAGTGCAGAAAGCCCAGACATTCATGTTGCGCGAGATCGGCGGGCGTGCGCGGCGTGCCCATCCGCGCGAGGTACTCCGGCGAAGCGCACGCGCGCATCCGGTACGGCTTCAACGGCCGCGCGACGAAGCTCGAATCCGGCAGCCGGCCGATACGCACGGCCGCATCGAAGCCTTCTTCGACAAGATCGATGATCCGGTTCGACAGATCGAGTTCGAGGCTCACCTCGGGCCAGGCGGTCAGATAGTCGGTCATCGCGGGCGAGAAAATCTCGACGCCGTAGGTCAGCGGCGCCGTCACCTTGAGCACGCCGCGCGGCGTCGCCGCCATCGCCTCGGCCAGCGACTCCGCCGCTTTCACGTCTGCCAGGATCCGCCGGCACTGCTCGTAATACTGGCGGCCAATTTCGGTGAGGCTCTGACGGCGCGTCGTGCGGGTCAAAAGCCGCGTGTCAAGCCGCGTTTCCAGCGAGCGAATGTGCTTGCCAACCATCGCCGACGATATGTCGAAGCGTTCGGCCGCGGCCGTCAGGCTCCCCGCCTCGACCACAGCCACGAAGATCTCCATGCTGACAAATTTGTCCACCCGCCGTTTCCTGTTCGTTTCGGTTGTAAGAAGTTGTCGCAATGCAGTCGTAATGCGCGCATATCGTGATACTAATATCGGCCAGGACGAAGCGCGCAGGTGAACGGCAAGTGCAAACCTTCCAGGATTGCAAGCCTCAGCAGGCAGCCGTCACCGGTACTGCGCACTTCTGCCGGATACGAACAGACATCAGGAGTTTCGATGAAAAAAACACTCGTTATGCTCGCCTCCACGCTGGCGATGAGCGGCGCCTTTGCCCAGACTCCGGCGCCGGCCAGCGCGCCCGCGGCAGCCCCCGCAGCTGCTCCCGCATCGGGCGCGGCGCGCTATGAACAACGCGTCGAGCAGCGCATCGCTTACCTGCATTCGCAGCTGAAGATTACGCCGCAACAGGAAACGCAGTGGAAAGCATTCGCCGACGTCATGCGTACCAATGGCGAGACGATGGCCGGACTGTACGAGCAGCGCATGAGCAACACCGCGACCAAGTCCGCAGTCGAAGACATGCAGCAATACGCGACCATCGCCCAGGCACACGCGGACGGCATGAAGAAGCTGGTCGACGCATTTGACCCGTTGTACAGCAGCTTCTCGCCGGATCAGAAAAAGCTGGCCGACACGACGTTCCGCCATCCGGACCGTGCGGAACAGCACCATCATTCGACGGGCACGAAGAAAGGCGCTGCGGAACAGGACGACGCAACGGTCAAGCCATAAGCAGCCTGCGTTGTCCGGCGACGTTGCGACACCTGCCGTCGCCGCAATGACAGAAAAACGCCCGCCTTCACCGGCGGGCGTTTTTCGTTGTTTGATAGAAGCGCCGGTTTCGCGTTACCCTTGCGGCCTCGATGCCACGCCTGCAAGCCGCGATGGCATCCCCTGCCGCATCATCACGCGTGCGTTGCCTGACCTTTTCGCCACCCAAGCCATGATTGAACTGAAGAACATCGACCTGCGTACCGACGCAGCAGCACAGCGTTACGTCAAGGACGAAACCGTCAGCGTCGAATTCGCCCCGGGCGACGGCGAACTGATGAGCCTCGAAGGACCCAACCGCTATACGCGCGGCGACGCGCTCGTCACGGGCTCAACCGGCGACCGCTGGGTGGTGTCGCGCGAGCGCTTCGACGCGAAATACGTCCCGGCCAACGCGGCGCTTGCGCATGGCGAAGCGGGCCCCTATCGAAACCGTCCGGCCGTCGTGCTGGCGAAACAGATGGACGCGCCTTTTTCGATGGCCCGCACCGCGGCCGGCGGCGATGTGCTGCACGGCACGGCCGGCGACTGGATCATGCAATACGCCCCCGGCGACTATGGCGTGGTGCAGGCGGCGCGCTTTGCGAAGGTTTACCGCCGCGCCGACTGACGTGGCGACTGAAGCGCCAACCGGAAGGCGTCACGAACTTCACGCGAACTCGTCGCCGAGATCGACCGTGACCTCGCGCGGCACGGTCTCGCCATTCGCGTACATCTCTTCGAGCGACCCGAGCGTTGCTTCCACATACGCGCGCAGCACCGCAAAACTGCGTCCACGCAGGCGCGGCGGCGTCGCCCGATAGCGCGCCAGCGCAGCCGGCGTGATGACGACGCTCATCGTGATACGGCGCGCGGTCGATCCGAAACGCATCGCCACCCAGATCACCGTCAGCGCGGGCGTGCCGTCGTCGGCGGGACGTTCGGCGAACTGGGTCTGTTCCGGGAACAGGTCGCTGATCACGCGCGCCAGTTCCTCGAAGTCGGGGCTTGCGCAATCGTACTGGTAGGCTTCCATTTTTACTGGCCGAAGAGATTGGTAGGCAGGCTGGTCGATGCGCGGCGCTCACGCCGGAGTCGCGGAGCGGCGCAACAGCTTGAAGAGCATACCGGCAATGCCGACTGCGACGAGCCCATAGATCCCTTCGACCAGCAGGAGCGGCAGTACGCCAGCCTGAAACAGCGTAGCAGGCACGTCGACGAGCGCATGAGCGACGATGGCAAGCGGCAGGATCCCGCGCCATCCAGCCCGCAGACCTCGCCACATCAACACCGACAGCGCGATCTGGAACACCAGCGCGGCGAGCCGCTCGAGCGCAAAAATCCCCGCGGTGGCGGGCGAAAGGCTCGCCAGAATCAGGTGGATGCGCATCATGGCGTCGGCAGGCACGTTGGCCAGGTGCGACTCGAGTTCGCCGCGGTTCTCGAAGACGGCGAAGACGATCCATTGCACCTGCACCAGCACGCCGACGAGCCACGCTTCGGCACCGCCGTGACCGAGGCCATACGCGAGCGCCGTGCCGTCCGTGTTCGCCGCGGGCGACGCTTTCTCACGGGCGCGCTTTAACAGCAGCCGCATCGCGATGAAACGCCCGACCTCCTCGCAGATCCCCGCGGCCAGCGCACCGTAAGTCACGAACACGACCGGGTTCGAAAGCCAGCCTGCCGTCGTTTCGTTCACATGCAACAGATAGCCGTTTATCGCCCGCTCGATCACCATCGCGAACAGCGCGAACACCGCAATGCCGGCAATGGCGTCGCGCCGGTTGAGCGCAAGCGGCGCCCGCAGGCGTCGATACACGAGGATGGGAACCGCGGCGACGACCAGCGTCGCGAGCGCGAGGCTGGTGAGGGTGATGGGTGCAACAACCATGAGTTTCCTTGCAGTGACCGGCACGCACCCGCTGCGCGCCGCAGACCGCATGATCGCAGATCAGCGCCCGGTTGACGCGCGAACGATTAATTCGCCCGGCAACAGACAGTCACGCGCCGCCTCGGTCGCGCCGTCGATCCGTTGGTTCAGGAACTCGACCGCGCGATAGCCGATGTCGTAAGTCGGCTGGCGGATCGTCGAAATGCCGGCGAGTTCGGCCCATTCGGGGTCGTCGAAGGATAGCAGCGCGACGCGCTCCTGCCAGTGCGCGCCGTAGCGCGTGTTCAGATGAAGCGCGAGCCGCAGCGCGACCGGCGCGTTGGCCGCAAACCAGGCGATGCGTTTGCTGCCCTGTTTGCTGCCCGCCTCCGAGGCCGCGTCGACATCGCGATCCAGCGCGGCGAGCGACGCTTGCGCCGATGTCTCGTCAGCCAGGTCGAACACGACCGTCTGGCCGCGCGCGCCCTGGGCACCTGCGATCTCGTCGCGAAACGCCGCTTCGCGCAAACGTCGCGAGCTGACCTGCTCGAACGGCTGCACGACGAAGCGGATGTCGTCGAAACCCTGCTCCAGCAGATGCCGGGTGCCGGACCGGGCCGCTGCGGCGTTATCGAGCCCCACCATGTCCGCCGTCAGCCCTTCCACCGTGCGATCGACCAGCACCGCCGGAATCCCGCCGTCGCCGACTGGCCGCAACGTTTCTTCCCGCACGCCAAGCGCATTGACGATGACGCCTTCCACGCGATACGTCGTCAGGAGCTGCAGATAGCGCCGCTCCATCTCGACTTCGTTGGCCGCGTGGCAAATGAGCGGCATGTAGCCCAGCGCATGGCACGCGGCTTCGACACCCTGCAACACCTCGACCGAATACGGATTCGTCAGGTCGGCAACCAGCATGCCGATCAACCGGTTGCGGCCGCGCTTCAGGCCGCGGGCCATCTGGTTCGGCTGATAATCGAGACGCTCGATCGCGGCCTCGATGCGCGCCCGGAGTTCGGGCGACAGCACGTTCATCTCGCCGTTCAGATAGCGGGAGATGCTGGTCTTGCCGGTACCGGCTTCGCGTGCGACATCGGTGATCGTCGCGCGGCGCGGCGCCGGGGCGCGAGCCATCGTGCTCATGGCTTCAGCACTTCGCGGTTGACGATGTTGCTGGCCAGCGAGCCGTCGAGCGCAGCGACGAGATTCTCCGCTGCGCAGCGCGCCATGGCGTGCCGCGTTTCGTGCGTCGCCGACCCGATGTGCGGCAGCGCGACCACGTTGTTCATCGACAAGAGCGGCGAGTCGGCAGCAACCGGCTCGCGTTCGAACACGTCGAGCCCCGCGCCGTGGATCGTGCCGGCCTTGAGCGCGTCGATGAGCGCCGCCTCGTCGACCGTCTGGCCGCGCGATGCGTTGATGAGAATCGCGCTCTTCTTCATCGCCTTCAGTTCGGCGGCGCCGATCAGGTGATGGGTCTCCTTCGTCAGCGGCACCTGCAGACACACGAAATCGGACTGCGCCAGCAGTTCGGCGAGTTGGACACGCCGGGCGCCAAAGGTCTTTTCCGCGTGTTCGTTGGGGCTGCGGTTCGTGTACAGCACGCGCATGTTGAAGCCGAGCGCAGCGCGCCTTGCGACCGCGCCGCCAATGCGCCCCAACCCCACGATGCCGAGCGTCTTGCCCTGCACGTCGACGCCATAGTGTTCGGCGCCGATGCTGCGTTGCCACTGGCCGGCCTTCACGAAGTCCGCCAGTTCGACGACGCGCCGCGCCGACGCGAGAATCAGCGCGAACACGGTGTCGGCCGTCGATTCCGTCAGCACGTCGGGCGTATTCGCGAGCACGATGCCGCGGCGCGTGAGATCGGCCACGTCGAAGTTGTCGAAGCCCACGGAGATCGTCGACAGCACCTTGAGCTTCGTCGCACCTTCGAGCATCGCCGGCGTAATCTTCACGCTCGCGCCGATCGCGCCATCGGCCTCTTTCAGCGCGGCCACGAAGGCGTCGTGCCGCGCGGCGTCGACCTCGACGACCTCTGCGTGCTCGCGCAGCCAGGCCATCACATCATCGGGCAGCGGCTTGTACGCGACGATCCTTTTCTTCATCGAGTCATTTTCCTTGTAACGGAGTAGCAAGCGGGTGGGCATGTTGCGCCGGCTGCGGTTTGACCGCGAGCGTCAGGATCACGGCGGCAATCAGCGCCACGCTCATGAACGCATAGGATGCCGCAGGCGAGCCCGTCGCGCCATTCAGATAACCGACGACGTAGGAACCCACGAACGACCCGAGCGCGCCCATGCTGTTGATCAGCGCCATCGCACCACCGGCGACGTTCTTCGGCAGCAGTTCCGGCACGATCGCGAAGAACGGCCCATACGGCGCATACATCGCGGCGCCGGCAATCACGAGCAGCGCATACGACAGCCAGAAGTGCGTCGAGCCGAGTGCGTACGACAGGGCAAACGCCACGGCGCCGATCAGCAGGAACGGCCACACGAACAGCTTGCGGCGATTGAGTTTATCCGAACCCCACGATGCCGCAAGCATCGCGATGGTGGCGGCAAGGTAAGGCAGCGCCGACAGCCAGCCGGTTTCGACCATGCCAAGCGACGAGCCGTTCTTCAGGATCGACGGCAGCCACAGCACGAAACCGTACACGCCGATGCTCCAGCAGAAATACTGTGCGCAGAGCTTGATCACGGCCGGCGAACGGAACGCTTCGCCATAGTTGCGCACCGGCTTGATCGCGGCCTGTTCGGCACGCAGCGTGTTTTCGAGGTCGTTCTTTTCTCGCTGCGTGAGCCACGATACCTGCGCCGGTTTGTCCTGCACGATGAACCACCAGCACACGGCCCACAGGACCGCCGGCAAGCCCTCGGCGATGAACATGTGACGCCAGCCGAACGAATGCACCAGATAGCCCGACACCACCGACATCCACAGCACCGTCACCGGATTGCCGAGAATCAGGAACGTGTTGGCGCGCGAGCGTTCGCTCCTGGTGAACCAGTTGGAGATGAAGATGAGCATCGCCGGCATCACGGCCGCCTCGACGATGCCGAGCACGAAACGGATCGCCATCAGCGATGGAATGTTGCTGACCATCCCCGTCAGCGACGCGCATCCGCCCCACAGGATCAGGCTCCAGAACACGAGCTTCTTCACGCTGCGGCGTTCGGCGTAGATCGCCCCTGGAATCTGGAAGAAGAAATAGCCGAGGAAGAACAGCGCGCCGATCAGGGACGACAGGCCACGGCTGATGCCGAGATCCAGGTTGATCCCGGCCGCCGACGCGAAACCGTAGTTCGCGCGGTCGAGATAGGCGAGGCTGTAGGTGATGAACACGATCGGCATGATCGTCCACCAGCGGCGAATCGCGAGCGATGAGGTGGTCATGGGTGTCTCCTTGAACCTGAAGCGGGGAATGGGCGTGTCGCGCCTTGCTGCACGGTTAGTGCAGCGTCTGGGACACCTTGCTTTCTGTCTGCGTGACGGCCGTCATGGGCGTGACGGCCGTGATGTTCGTGATCTGCGGGTGTTCGAGCGCATCGAGTTCGCTGCGTGTCGGCAGGCCTTCGGAATCGCCGATCACCTGAATCGCGAGCGCGCCGATGCGGTTGCCGCGCGCGACGGCCTCGGCAACCGGACGCCCTTCGAGCAGCGCACTGACGACACCCACGGCGAAACCATCGCCCGCGCCAACCGTATCGACGACCTTCTCGACCGGTTGGGCGGCAACGATGCCGGCGGCGTCGGCCGTGCGGAAATACGCGCCCTTTGCGCCCAGCTTGATGATCACGCCGCGTGCGCCCTGATCCAGGTAGAAGCGCGCGATGTCGTCGGGCTTCGTGTAGCCGGTCAGGATCTCGCCTTCGCCGATCCCGGGCAGCACCCAGTCGGCGTGTGCTGCAAGCGAATTCAGCGCCGTGACCATCGCTTCACGCGAGGGCCACAGCGTGGGGCGCAGGTTCGGATCGAACGAGATCGTCTTGCCTGCCGCGCGCATTTCCTTCGCCAGATGGAAAGCGAGTTCGCGAGAGGTGCCCGAGATCGCAGGCGCGACGCCCGTCAGATGAAGATGGCGCGCGGACAGCGCGTAAGCCGGCACGTAGTCTTCCACCGACAGGTGACTCGCGGCCGATCCCTTGCGGAAATATTCGACCGCCGGATCGCTGCCGTCATCGTTCTTCGACTTGAGCTGAAAGCCGGTCGGATAGCGCTCGTCGGTCGTGACGCAGGCGGCGTCGATGCCCTCCTTCGCCAGCGTATCGCGCACATACTGTCCGAACGAATCGCGGCCGACGCGGCTCATCCAGCCTACCTTGAAGCCAAGGCGCGAAAGACCGATCGCGACGTTCAGGTCAGCACCGGCGATGCGCTTCGTGAACTGGAAAACATCGGCGAGCGGGCCGGTCTCAGCGGCGACGAACATTGCCATCGCTTCGCCGTAGGTGATGACATCGAGTGTCGATTGCATGGCTTCTCCTTCATGTCCCGCGCTTCATGCCCGGGGTTGCTGCACATTCGTGTCTGTACTCACGCGGCCGCCAGCCACGCGACGTAGTGCGCGGCGTCCGCTGAAAGGCGCTGTGCGTCGAACGGAAATTCGATGCCTCGCGGCACGTCGCGCGGCAGCAGCGGCAGCACGGCTGCAAAAACGGGATCGTCGGACGTGGGTGGGACGGCGAAGCGCCGTGCGCCCTCGCCCGCCACTGCCTTGCAATGGATGTATTCGACGTGCGCCGCCAGCCGATGCGCCGCGTCGACGGGCGCTTCGCCAGGCCATTGCCAGTTGCCGATATCGAATGTCATGCCGAGCACATCCGCATGTCCCTCTTCACTCAGCAGGTCAAAGAGCCGCACGAACTGCGCCACCTGGCCGCCTGCCTTCAACTGCCCGTTCTCCACGACCAGACGCGCTTTCGCGCCGCGCACACAGGCCGAGATTTCCGCGCCGGCCGCGTAGCCGGCGTCAGCGGCGAAGCCACCCAGCTGCAGTTTGACGAAGCGTGCGCCGAGCGCCGCGCCTTCCGCGAGCGCGGTGCGTATCGCCGCCTCGTCGAGCGTGCCGTCGGCGGCGTAGAGCGCATCAGGCGTCGAATACACCGGCCACATGCCGAGTGCACGGGTCGCGTCGCCGAGTGCACGCAATGCCTCGGGCGCAGCCTCCGCTTCAGACGCGAACAGCTCACGACGGACCTCGAACGCCGACGCGCCCGCTTCGGCTGCGGCTGTCAGCCACGCACGATGGCCGTCCCGCCGGATGGCATCCACGCCAAATGCACTCGCCACGATCACCACGTCAGACATGTCGAATTACCCTGCTTGTTGCCGGCTTTCTCTATTTGGAACCGGTTCCATTTGAAGGTTTGAAAAAAGCGCCTCGGGCGCTTTGATGAACGGATAGTGCGCCGTGCGGCTGGCAAGCGCCATAGTGGAAATCCCTGAAAATGATCGCTGCGCGATGGCCTGATCCCCGCCGCGAGCGTCAGCGCCGGGTGCCGCGACTCAACCCGCGTCCGCCAGACACAGCTCCAGAAAGCGCTCCGCCACCCGCGAAGGCACGCTCGCACGTGGCATCAGAATCGAAAAGCGCCGCGTGAGCGGCTCCGGGCTCAGCGAGAAGCGGCACAGGACGTCGTCTTCGTGGCGCATCGACATCGCCGACACGAAGCCGATGCCCATGCCTGCCCGCACCGCCTCCTTCACCCCTTCCACGCCCGCGATCTCCAGCGCCACCCGCATCGGCACGGCCGCGCGGGCGAATGCCCGCTCCACCATCTGGCGCACGCCCGAGCCCGTCTCGCGCAGGACGAGCGGCCAGGCGCCAAGGTCATCAAGAGCGACGTTGCGGGGTCCGGCAGACGCGGTGTACTGCATGACGAGCGGATGCGCACGCGTCATGATCGCGACGATCTCGTCCTCGCGCCAGGGATGCACGACGGTGTCCGGCGGCAGGTCCGCGCCGACCGGCCCTTCGACCATCGCGATATCGACCGTCGCCAGCGAGCCGACGATTTCGGACGTGTTGCCGTCCGCCGTGTGCAGCGTGACCTCCGGGAAGCGACGGTGAAATTCCGCGATCAGGTACGGCAGCAGATAGCTCGCCGGCGTCGTGCTGGCGCCGATTCGCAGCGTGCCGCGCTCCAGCCCGCGCAACGCGTCGCGAAAGGCATGCGCCTGCTGCCAGGTGTCGCGCAGGCGGCTCGCGTAGCTCGCCAGTTGTTCCCCCGTCGGCGTGAGGCGCACGCCGCGCCCGTCGCGCTGGTAGAGCGCCTCGCCGAACTCCTCCTGCAACTGGCGCAGCTGACCCGACACGGCAGGCTGGGAAAGATGAAGTGCGACAGCCGCCCGGCTGATGTTCCGGTGCTCGGCGACAGCGGCGAACGTTATAAGCTGATCAGGGGTCATGGCTTGAAACTATCGGTGTAGCTGATATTTTACGTCACAAATGACGATTTTTCATATCGATATATCCAAATTAGGATTAGGCCATCGCTTCAGACACACTTTTTTGAGGGACGAACAGCATGTCCACCGTTCACGCTTCAGCCGTCGCTCACCAGGCCCCGTCGACCCGCGGCCAGTTGAACGGCATCCTGTTCGTCGCGCTGTTCGCGGCGGCCGTCACCAGCATCGCTTCGTTACCCGCGATCGCGGGCCTCGGCATGAGCCCGCTGATCATCGGCATCGTCGCGGGCGCGATCTACGGCAACGCGTTGCGCGACGGCATGCCGGAAAGCTGGGCCGCCGGCGTCAACTTCTCGGCGCGCAAGCTTTTGCGTATCGCGGTCGCCTTCTTCGGGCTGCGCGTCAGCCTGCAGGAAATCGCCCAGGTCGGTTTGCCCGGGCTCGTCGAATCGGTTGCGATCGTCGTCAGCACGCTCGCGATCGGCACCTGGGCCGGCATGAAGCTGATGAAACTCGATCGCGACAGCGCACTGCTCACCGCAGCGGGCAGCGCGATCTGCGGCGCGGCAGCCGTGCTCGCCTTCGAATCGACGCTGCAGTCGAAGCCGCATCAGAGCGCCATGGCGGTGGGCAGTGTCGTGCTGTTCGGCACGCTGTCGATGTTCCTCTACCCGGTGCTGTATCACGCAGGCTGGCTGCATCTGAATACGCTCGGCGCGGGCCTCTTCTTCGGCGGCACGATTCACGAAGTGGCCCAGGTGGTCGGCGCAGCGAGCAATGTCAGCCCCGAAGTCACGCACATCGCGACGATCGTCAAGATGACCCGCGTGATGCTGCTCGTGCCGGTGCTGCTCGTGCTCGGCGTGTGGCTCAACCGTTCGGCGCGCCACGCGGCGGCGGCGAGCGGCAAGCAGACCACGCGCAAGCTGGCGATCCCCTGGTTCGCGCTCGGCTTCCTCGCACTGGTCGTCGTCAACTCGATGCACGTGCTGCCGGAATCCGCGACGCATACGCTGAACACACTCGACACCTTCGCGCTGACGATGGCCATGACCGCTCTGGGTATCGAAACCCGCATCTCGCAGGTGAAGCAGGCGGGCCCCCGCGCACTGACCACCGGCTTGATCCTGTACGTGTGGCTGATCGGCGGCGGACTGGGCATCACGTGGATTGTCGAACGCCTGCTCGGATGAAGCGCCCTGCCCGGCCGGTCCGAGTCGCAGCCCCGCTCCGTGCGGGGCTTTTGCGTTCCTGCACGCTCCGCTTCGTGCGCCCGTTCGCGCACCTCTCCATGCCCTTTCACGCGCGCTTCTGCTTTTGTACGGACTTCCGCACCCCGATTGCACATTGCCGGGCGCACACGCGTCATACTTTCTGCTCGCGCAGCGGATCACACAACCGAGCGAGGATTGATCGATGGCCTATGAACTCTATTACTGGGACGGCCTGCAGGGCCGTGGCGAATTTATCCGGCTCGCGCTCGAAGAAGCCGGCGCAGAGTACATCGAAGCGACACGCGAGCCGGACGATGACGGCCTCGGCACCGATGGAATGCTGAAAGTGCTCAGGAGCAGGACCGAGCCGCATCCCCCGTTTGCGCCGCCGTTCCTCAAGGACGGCGACCTGCTGCTCTCGCAGACCGCCAACATCCTGATGTATCTCGGGCCGAAACTCGGTCTCGCCCCGCACGACGAGGGGCTGCGCCATGTGGCGAACGGCCTGCAGATGACGATAGCCGATGCCGTCACCGAAGCGCATGACACGCATCATCCGCTCGCGACCGGCCTCTACTACGAAGACCAGAAGGATGCGGCAAAGGTCCGCGCGCACGATTTCATCGATCACCGCATCCCGAAGTACATGGGTTACTTCGAACGCGTGCTGAAACAGAACCCGGCCGGCGACCGCCATCTGGTCAGCGATGCGCTGACTTATGTCGACCTGTCGATGTTCCAGCTGATCGACGGCCTGATCTACGCATTTCCGCGTGCGATGAAGCGCTTCGGCGAGCACTACCCGCTGCTCGCCGCGCTGCATGACGCCGTCATCGCACGGCCGAATATCAGTGCGTATCTCGCGTCTGACCGACGTCTGCCGCATAACGAATCGTGCATCTTCCGGCACTACCCTGAACTCGACAAGGCCGCACGTTGAAGGCAAGCCGCGCAGAACTAGGCGTGCTTCACCCCGCGCCAGCGAACAGGCTCCTGATGGGCGCGTCTCAGGCGCGCGCCGCAGTGCTATTCTTGCGCCCGATCCCCCACTCCTCACGTTCCCTGCTTCCTACGTGCTTTCATTCCTGCTGAAGCTGCGCACGCGCGCACAAGACCTGTTCCGTCTGTCCGATGCTCACACGATGCTGATCTGGTCGGTGGTGGTCGGCATCGCGGGCGCATTCGCCACGATTGTGTTTCGCGAGGCGATCGCCCTGCTGCAGCGGGCCATTTCCGGCGAATCGGGCAGCTTCGTCGAGATGGCGCGGCGGCTGCCATGGACCGTACGCATCTGGCTGCCGGCCGCGGGCGGCCTTGTCGCCGGCTTCCTGCTGCTGGTCGCGCGGCGCTTTGCCGACAAGAACAATCACGCCGACTACATGGAGGCGGTCGCGATCGGCGACGGTGTGGTGCCGGTGCGCCAGAGCTTCTGGCGCAGCGTGTCGTCGCTGTTCACGATTTCGAGCGGCGGCTCGATCGGCCGCGAAGGCCCGATGGTGCAACTGGCGGCGTTGTGCGCGTCGCTGATCGGTCGCTGGGTGCATTTCGATCCGGCGCGTTTGCGTCTGCTCGTCGCGTGCGGCGCGGCCGCGGGGATTACCTCCGCGTACAGCGCGCCGATCGCGGGCGCGTTCTTCGTCACCGAGATCGTGCTCGGCTCGATTGAGATGGAAAGCTTCGGGCCGGTGGTGGTGGCATCGGTGGTCGCGAACATCACGATGCGCGAGTTCGCCGGCTACAAGCCGCCGTATGAAATGCCGGTGTTTCCGCCCGTCGCGGGCATCGAAGTGCTGCTCTTCGTCGGGCTCGGCATCCTGTGCGGCGCTGCGGCACCGCAGTTCCTGCGGCTCCTCGATGCGTCGAAAGCGGGCTTTCGCAAGCTGCCGCTGCCGCTGCCCGTGCGGCTCGCGCTGGGCGGTCTGATTGTTGGCGTTCTGTCGGTCTGGGAGCCGGAGGTGTGGGGTAACGGCTATAGCGTCGTGAACTCGATCCTGCATTCGCCGTGGACCTGGATCGCGCTCGTCCTCGTGCTGGTGTTCAAGGTGGTCGCCACCGCAGCGACGGTCGGCTCCGGCGCGGTTGGCGGGGTGTTCACGCCGACGCTCTTTGTCGGGGCCACGCTCGGCTCGCTGTTTGGTCAAGGGATGCATACGCTCTGGCCGCACGGCACCTCGGCGCCCTTTGCATATGCGATGGTCGGCATGGGCGCATTCCTCGCGGGAGCCACTCAGGCGCCGCTGATGGCGATCATGATGATCTTCGAAATGACGCTCAGCTATCAGGTCGTCCTGCCGCTGATGCTGTCATGCGTGGTGGCGTATTTCGTGTCGCGCGCGATCGCGAAGACATCGATGTACGAGATCACGCTGCATCGCCATCGCGAAGAACAGGAACTCATGCGCCTGCGCGCGACCCAGATGCGCGAACTCATCAGGCCAGCCGAAACAATCGTGCCGCTCAACGCGACCGTACGCGACATGACACGCGTGTTCCTCGAATATCCGGTGAAGTACCTCTACGTGACCGACGACAAGGGCTGCTTTCTCGGCGTCGTCGCACTGAAAGACATTACGTCGGACCTGCTCGATAAACAGGACACGTCGAACCGCACCGCCGCCGACTATCTCCAGTCGCACTTCGACGTGCTGACGCCGGACATGTCGCTCAGTGTCGCGCTGCAGCATTTCATGGCGTTTCAGGGTGAACGCCTGCCGGTCGTCGAAAGCACCAGCTGTCCGACGCTCGCTGGCGTGGTCTATAAAACATCGCTGCTGGATGCCTATTTCCGCATGAATCCGGCGCGTTGAGCGTCTCCCCTGGCGGGCCGTATAACACACTGCGGCCGAGCGAACGAAGTGCGTGATACCCGCATGCGCCGGCCGGAAAAGCGTGGCATATTTCTATAATGAAACGAGCCGCGAGCCGTACTGCGCCTGAGTATCCGGCGCAATCAGCGGCGCAATCAGCGGCGCAATCAGCGGCGCAATGAGTCAATCGCGCAGCCACCCTTTCGAGCCGGAGCGAAGATGAGCGAACCGTCCATCGATGCCGTACGTCGCGACCACGCCGGATGGATCTTCGTCCATATCGAAGGTGAGCCCTACGACCGCGGCGAACAGCACGGCCAGTTGCTTGCAGCGGAAATCCGCAATGCGATCAAGACAGCACGATACCTCGCGAAGTGGGACACGGGCGAAGACTTCGATACCTTCGTCAATGCCGCCGTCGCGCAGTTCGCGCCCAGACTCGACACGGAATTCGCCGACGAAATCCAGGGCATCGCCGACGGCGCGAAACTGCCGTTCGCCGAAGTGCTCGCGTGGAACGGCTACATGGACCTGCTGCAAAGCTGGTGGCCGACCCACGTATCGCAACAGCAGCCGCGCCTCGGCGTGAAACCGTGGCGCGGCCGGCGCGGCCATCATTGCAGCGCCTTCATCGCGACCGGCAACGCAACGCGCGACGGCCGCATCGTGATGGCGCACAACTCGTGGGACCGCTACGCGGCGGGCGACGCCTTCAACGTGGTGTTCGACATCGTCCCCGACTCCGGCCACCGGATCCTGATGCAGGGACTGCCGGGCTGCATTTCGAGCCTCACCGATTTCTGGGTCACGTCGGCGGGCCTGATGGTCACCGAGACGACGATCTCCAACTTCGTGGGCTATAACGCGGCAGGCGCGCCGGAGTTCTACCGCTCGCGGCGTGCGTCGCAATACGCGAACAGCATCGGCGAATGGTGCGAGATGTTTGCGGTCGCGAACAACGGCGGCTATGCGAACAGCTGGCTGCTCGGCGACGTGAAAAACGGCGAGATTGCGCGCTACGAACTGGGTCTTCACTACTCGGGCTTCGAGAGCACGAAGAACGGCTTTTACAGCGGCTACAACACGGCAACCGATCTGAAGATCCGCAACCAGGAATGCGTCGGCGAAGGCGAGGACTACACCGACGTACGCAAGAACGGCGCGCGGCGACTGCGCTTCATGCAACTGGCGGAGCAGCATCACGGCAAGATCGATATCGACGTGGCGAAGGAAATGATCGCCGACCATCACGATGTCTATCTGGATCGCAACGACAACCCCTGTTCACGCACGATCTGCGGACATCTCGAACTCGACGACGCCCGCTTCGGCGGCTCGGACCAGGGGCCCTTCAATCCGTGGGGCGCGAACGACGGCAAGGTAGTCGACAGCGAAATGGCCCGCGATCTCACGTTCTTGGCGCGCTGGGGCCATCCGTGCGGCCGGCCATTCGATGCGCAGGCGTTCATGAAACGCCATCCGCAGTGGAACTGGCTGAACGGCTATATGCACGACCGGCCATCGTGGCCGTGGACCGAGTTCAGCGTGTTGCGCTGACCGGCCCTTGCGCTAAATCGCCAGACGAATTGACCGGCCGGCCGGTCGTCTTTCGGCCGGGGATGGTCCGTCATCCATCTCGCCCTCTACGTTTGCCTCATATATCGCATTGCGCGCAGGTGCGAGCAGGACCGCTCGCACCGAAACACAGACGGGGCCCGCGATTATTGCAAGACTGACTATTTCTTTGTCGCTTTTGCTGCAGCGCGCGTCCGGTTTGCGTCGTAAGATAGCAGCATGCACGCTGCATTAGCGAACCGCGCCACGTGGGCAGCCTGCTGCAGGATGAAGAAATGGCACGGCATTTGCTGCAGCCCCGGGGCTGCGTAAGCAAAGGAGTTCGTGCGATGAGAATCTCGACTCTGTTGACGATGGTGACGCTGTCAGCTTCATGCTTTGCCGCACCGGTGCACACCGCGTACGACAGCACGCTGGACCGCCCGGTACAAGCCGCCCTGCGCGCCGAAGCGGCGCCCGTCGCGCCCGCGGCGCCGGATGTCGCCGCCGTAGACAACCAGCAGCCGCAGCGCTGGCAGTTCATAGCCTTGCCGAAATCCCGACATCTGGATCGCCGCTTTATGGCGCCGAATGAGCATCTGCAGACCTGAAGCGCCTGCAGGACCGTCATACGGTTCGCGCACGGCAGCCAAACAGTCATGACAAGGAACGCTCGCATGACCGGAACGCCCATTCCCGACGAGTCGATCGATCTGCAGATCAGCGATATCCTGCGGACCATTTCCTGGCCCGCCAACAAGGACGCGCTAGTCGACGCCGCGCGTGAGGCCGGCGCGAGCAACGAGGTGATGTCGATGCTCGACGGCTTGCCGGAGCAGGATTACGCCGATATCGCGTCCGTCACCCCGCTCATCGGCAGCAACTTCGGTCCCGGGCTCGGGACGTGAAAGCGCGCACATCGAGCGGCGTCACGGCGTAGCCTGATCGGCCGCTTCCCGGCAGGTTATGCCGCGCGATCCTCACGTCGAAAATCGCGACGCGGCGCAAACACGTTAACCAGACGGCAAAACACGGCGGCATCGCACGCGAAGCCGCCGTGCGTTCGACGCTACTTCGCCTTTTCAGCGCTATTCTCGATCGCCTGCCCACCCTTCGATATATCTTGCCCCGCGCCGGCGATGGTATTGCAACCGGCCAGGAAAACTGCACCCCAAACCATAACGAGAGCGATGAGTCGTGTCATAGAAGCTCCTATGCGAGGGAATAGCCAAGCGTATGAAGGCAGGACATCCTGCCCAGCGTCGAGCCGGATCGACTGAGTGAATCGATCCGTTTCGATTGTAGGGCAGGAGAAGAAATTCTGGCGCGGGAGTGCTGCGCCGGCCGGGTACCTTTTTGCCCGGCGACGCCGCTGCTATCAGGCATCGCGGCCAAACACCACTCTCGAGAAAAACGCTGCCAGCACCGCCTGCGCCAGGCTGTCGCTGACGTTTTGCGGATCGGCCGTGTGCAGGAACTGCACGCCGTCGCACAAGCCCATCAGGCCGGTGGCGAGATTTTCAGCGGGCAAGGCCAGCGGCGTGCCGGCGCGCTCGGAAAATTCGCGGATGTATGCGGCCAGCTGTTCGAGCTTCTCCCGCATGAACGCGTTGAATCTGGTCCGGAAGCGGGCGTCACGGGCGGCGAGCAGTTTCGCTTCGACCCACAACAGGAAGCATTTGTTGTCGGTGGGCATCCGGCTGTAGTAGGTCAGCACGCGTGCTTCCATTTCCTCGCGCGACGCGTCGCCCTCAAAGATGGCATGCAGATCGGCCTGCATCGCTTCGTGATCCCGCCGTAACAGCTCCAGGAACAGCTCCGGCTTGCTGCGGAAGTTCGAATAGAACGCGCCACGCGTGTAGCCGGCCGCGCCGGCAATGTCCTCGACACTCGTCGCGACGAAACCCTTCTTCATGAATATGGCGAGCGCTGCGTCAAGCAGACGCTCGCGCGTCTGGTCCTTGCTCTGCTCGCGGGTAAGGCGTTTTCGTTTCATGAGCGAAGTCTAGCATCCAGAATGGGTCGATTCATCTTTGCATTCAGATACAGGTATGTATTAGAATCCAGCCATCAATCTGAAGCAAGGGTGACGTGCAGATTTTTGCCGCACCGGGTTGCATCCGCCAACCGCTGCCGCGGTCTGTCGCATTCGCTTGCAACCTTCGTTCGCCGCATTCGCATTGGGGTTATCGTGAATCGTCCCGGTTTCAATCCTGGCTCTAGCGCGCAGCTTCCAGCGCGTCCGCAGTCCCGTCGGCGCGCAGGCGTCGCGCCCTTGCGTACTGCCACCCTCGTCGTAGCACTGAGCGGCGTCATGCTGCTCAGCGCGTGCCACCGCAAAGAAGCGGCAGCACCCGTGCCCCGCCCCGTCGTCGCCGTCGCGGTGCATCCGGACGGCCAGCCGGTCGCCTCGGCGTTGCCCGGCGAAATCGAGGCGCGCTACTCGACGCCGCTGTCGTTCCGTGTCGCGGGCAAGATCATTGAGCGGCGCTTGCGGCTTGGCGATTCGGTGAAGAGCGGCGAGGTCGTCGCCCGCCTCGATCCGGCCGATGCGCAGAAGAACGCCGCAAGCGCCCAGGCGGCGCTCGACGCCGCCCAGCATCGCCTCGTCTTCGCGAAACAGCAGCTCGACCGCGATCGCGCCCAGCTGCACGACAACCTGATCTCAGAGGCCCAGTTCGAACAGACGACCGACGCGTACGCGTCCGCGGCTGCGCAGCGCGATCAGGCCGATCAACAGGCGGCGCTCGCCCGAAACCAGCTGCAGTACACGACGCTCGTCTCCGATCACACTGGCGTCATCACCGCTGAACAGGCGGACACCGGCCAGAACGTGTCGGCCGGCCAGTCGGTCTACAACCTCGCGTGGACGGGCGACGTCGACGTGATCTGCGACGTGCCCGAAAGCACGCTCGCAACGCTTGCCGTCGGGCAGATCGCGAAGGTCACGTTGCCGGCACTGTCGGGCCGCAGCTTCACGGCGCGCGTGCGCGAACTGTCGCCGGCGGCCGATCCGCAAAGCCGCACGTTTCGCGCCAGACTCACGCTCGAGAACCCCGGGCCCGAAGTGCGCCTCGGCATGACAGCCAGCGTGTCGTTAGCCCGCGACAACGCCGCCCACGGCGCGTCCAGTTCGTTCGTGGTGCCCGCGACCGCCCTCTTTCACGAAGGCAACGCGCCCGCGCTGTGGATCGTGCGCGCGGACGACACGCTCGAACTGCGCCGCATCCAGGTCACGCGCTATAACGAGCGCACGATTGCCGTCTCCGAAGGGCTGAAGGACGGCGAACGTGTCGTGCTGCAAGGCGTTCACACGGTAGCGGCCGGAGAGAAGGTCCGGGTCGTGGCGCCGCTTCATCCCGAGGACTTCGCGTCATGAGCACTTCCGACGCCGCGCGTGATGCCGAACGCGAAGCCCGGCTGGAGGAAGGCCGTTTCAATCTGTCCGCCTGGGCGCTGCGCCATCAGGCACTGGTCGTGTTCCTGATCGTCCTGTCGACCGCCTTCGGCATGCTCGCCTACACGCGGCTCGCGCAATCCGAAGACCCGCCGTTCACGTTTCGCGTCATGGTGATCCGCACGTTCTGGCCAGGCGCCACCGCGCGCCAGGTGCAGGAACAGGTCACCGACCGCATCGGCCGCAAGTTGCAGGAAACGCCGTCGATCGATTTCGTGCGCAGCTATTCGCGCCCGGGCGAATCGCTGATGTTCTTCACGATGAAGGACTCCGCACCCGTGAAGGACGTGCCGCAGACCTGGTACCAGGTCCGCAAGAAAGTCGGTGACATTGCCGCGACGCTGCCGCCCGGCATTCAGGGGCCGTTCTTCAACGACGAGTTCGGCGACGTCTACACGAACATCTACACGCTCGAAGGCGACGGCTTTTCGCCCGCGCAACTGCACGATTACGCGGACCAGTTACGCACGGTGCTGTTGCGTGTGCCGGGTGTCGGCAAGGTCGACTATTTCGGCGACCCGGACCAGCACATCTACGTCGAGATTTCGAACACCCAGCTGACGCGCCTTGGCATCACGCCGCAGCAGCTTGCACAGGCCATCAACTCGCAGAACGCCGTGTCGCCATCAGGCACGTTGACGACCGCCGACGACCGCGTGTTCGTCCGCCCCACCGGCCAGTTCAACGATGTGAATGCGCTCGCCGATACGCTGATCCGCATCAACAACCGCTCGTTCCGCCTCGGCGACATCGCGACGATCAGGCGTGGCTATGACGACCCGCCCGTCACGCAGATGCGTTTCGGCGGCAACGCGGTGCTGGGCATCGGCGTGACCATGCAGCCGGGCGGCGACGTGATCCGCCTCGGCAAGGCGCTCGACCAGCAGACCGCCGTATTGCGCGCGCATCTGCCGGCGGGGCTCAAGCTCGTCGAAGTGTCGAGCATGCCGAAGGCGGTCGCGCTGTCGGTGGACGACTTCCTCGAAGCCGTCGCGGAAGCGATTGCGATCGTGCTCGTCGTGAGTCTGATTTCGTTGGGCCTGCGCACCGGAATGGTGGTCGTGATCTCGATTCCGGTCGTGCTCGCCGTGACCGCGCTCTTCATGTATCTGTTCGACATCGGCCTGCACAAGGTGTCGCTCGGTACCCTGGTGCTTGCGCTGGGCCTGCTTGTCGACGACGCGATCATCGCCGTCGAAATGATGGCCGTGAAGCTCGAACAGGGCTGGAATCGCACACGCGCCGCGGCATTCGCGTACACCAGCACGGCGTTTCCGATGCTGACGGGCACGCTCGTCACCGTCTCCGGCTTCCTGCCGATCGCGCTCGCCAAATCGAGTACCGGCGAATACACGCGTTCGATTTTCGAAGTATCCGCGATTGCGCTGATCGCCTCATGGCTTGCGGCCGTCGTGCTGATTCCGATGCTCGGCTATCACATGCTGCCGGAGCGCAAGCGCGCCCCGAAAGAACATCCCTCGGGGGACCACGAGCATGACGCCCCGCACGAAATCTCCCTGGGGGACATCTACGACACGCGCTTCTATGGCCGCCTGCGCGGCTGGGTCGGCTGGTGCATCGAGCGACGCTTTGTCGTGCTCGCGATTACCGTCGTGCTGTTTCTCATCTCGCTCGCGGGCTTTACGCTCGTGCCGCAACAGTTCTTCCCGAGTTCGGACCGGCCGGAACTGCTCGTCGACGTGCGCCTGCCCGAAGGCGCATCGTTCCATGCAACGCTGCGCGAGGCGCAGCGGCTTGAAAAAGCGCTCGAAGGACGGCCTGAGATCGATCACACTGTCAACTTCGTCGGCACGGGTGCGCCGCGCTTCTATCTGCCGCTCGATCAGCAACTGCAGCAGCCGAACTTCGCGCAGTTCGTGATCACCGCGAAATCGGTCAAGGAGCGCGAGAAACTCGCACGGTGGCTCGCACCTGAACTGCGAAACCGGTTTCCGGCAATTCGCACGCGCCTGTCCCGGCTGGAAAACGGCCCGCCGGTCGGCTATCCGGTGCAGTTCCGCGTGAGCGGCGACGACATCGCGACGGTCCGCTCGATTGCTGAAAAAGTCGCTGCCATGATGCGCGCCGACAGGCGCACCGCGAATGTCCAGTTCGACTGGGACGAACCCGCCGAGCGTTCGGTGCGTTTCGAAGTCGATCAGAAGAAGGCGCGCGAACTGGGCGTGAGTTCCGACGATATCTCCAGCTTCCTTGCGATGACGCTTTCCGGCTACACGGTCACGCAATACCGTGAGCGCGACAAGCTCATCAGCGTCGATCTGCGCGCGCCGAAAAGCGAACGCGTCGATCCGGCGCGGATCATCACGCTCGCGATGCCGACACCCAACGGCCCGGTGCCGCTCGGCACACTCGGCCAGGTGCGCCACGACCTCGAGTACGGCGTGATCTGGGAACGCGACCGGCAACCGACGATCACCGTGCAATCCGACGTCGCCAACGGTGCGCAGGGTATCGACGTGACGAACAGCATCGACCGCTCGCTCGCGCAGATCCGTGAGGCGCTGCCGGTGGGTTACCGCATTGAAGTCGGCGGCCCGGTGGAGGAAAGCGCGAAAGGACAGACGTCGATCAATGCGCAGATGCCGATCATGATCATCGCCGTGCTGACCTTGCTGATGATCCAGTTGCAGAGCTTCGCACGCGTGCTGATGGTGGTGCTGACGGCACCGCTCGGGCTGATCGGCGTCGTCGCGACCCTGCTGCTGTTCGGCAAGCCGTTCGGCTTCGTCGCCATGCTCGGCGTGATTGCGATGTTCGGCATCATCATGCGTAACTCGGTGATTCTCGTCGATCAGATCGAGCAGGACATCGCGGCCGGCCAGAAACGTTTCGACGCGATCGTCGGCGCGACCGTGCGACGCTTCCGGCCGATCACGCTGACGGCCGCCGCCGCCGTGCTCGCGCTGATTCCGCTCCTGCGCTCCAACTTCTTCGGACCGATGGCGACCGCCTTGATGGGCGGCATTACGAGCGCGACCGTGCTGACGCTGTTCTATCTGCCGGCGCTGTACGCGGCGTCGTTCAGGGTGCGCAAGGATGAGCGCGAGCCGTCTCCGCCGCCCTCCTCATCTGCGCAAACGGGAGTTTGATCATGGACAACCGTTGCTTCACTCCCAGGATGACGGCGTTCGCCGCCGCTGCGGCGTTCACGCTCGCCGCCTGCTCGTTCGGCCCGAACGGCACTCCGCCGGCCATGCCGGAGCCAGCCCACTACGGCGCCGAGCCGCAACCGATGCAGACCGTGCCAGCCCAGGGCGTGACGCAGCAGTTCGTCATTGGCGCTAAGCCCGTGCCGGACTGGTGGAAGCAGTACCGCTCGGACGATCTGGACGCGCTCGTCGATGAGGGCCTGCGCAACAGCCCGACACTCGCCGCGACCGATCGCAGCCTCGCCGCGGCGCGCGAGCAGTTGCGAGCCCAGATCGGCAGCTCGCTGCTGCCCACCATCGACGCCGGCGGCCAGGCAAGCCGGCAGCGCGCCCTCGCCATTCCGGAGGCCGGGCCGAACACGTTCCTCTACAACGTGTTCGTCGGGCAGTTGCAGGCGCATTACACATTCGATATTTTCGGCGCGGCACGGCTGGCGAACGCGGCGCTCGCCGCCCGCGTCGACGTGCAGGCGTATCAGTTCGACGCCGCGCGTCGCGCGCTGGCGGCCAACATCGTCGCGGCGGCGATCGCTTCGGCCACGCTGCACGCGCAGATCGACACGACCGAGCGCCTCATCACGCTCGCCAACGAGCAGGCACGCGATACCTCGCGCCGCTACGAGCTCGGCGCGGCCTCCCATACCGATGCGCTGAACGCACAGCAAAGCGCCGCGACGCTCGCGGCCAGTCTGCCGGGATTGCGTCAACAATGGCTGGCGACCCGTCACGCGCTTGCCGTACTGCTCGGCCGCACACCCGATGCAGCGCCGGCCGATCTCGATCTCGCGAGCCTTCATGTGCCCGAGCAGGTGCCGGTGTCGATACCATCGGATCTGCTGAAGTCGCGACCCGACATACAGGCCGCCGATGCCACGTTGAAGGCCGCCGCTGCCGACGTCGGCGTCGCCACGGCGCAGATGTTTCCAAGCCTGTCGCTGACGGCATCGATGGGCCAGGGCGGCTTTAGCTGGCCGGTTGCGCTGTCCGGTGCGGGCGCGCTATGGAGCATCGGCGCGTCGCTGTCGCAACCGATCTTTCATGGCGGCGCGCTCGTCGCTCAACGCCGCGCGGCTGTCGATGCGTACGACGCTGCCACGGCCCAGTACAGGCAGACTGTGCTTGCCGCGTTTCAGAATGTAGCCGACACGTTGGCCGCGCTCGAACACGATGCGCAGTCGCTCGATGCGGCAAATTTTGCGGCCCGTTCGGCACAGGGCGTATTCGACGAGACATCCGCGCGCTACCGGCTCGGCGCCGTGCCCGAGTCGACGGCACGCTCGAGCGAGCAGCAGTACCGCAACGCGCGGCTCGACGAGATCCGCTACACGGGCGCGCGCCTCTCCGACACGGCGGCCCTCTTCCAGGCAATGGGCAATCCGCCGCCGCAGGCGGAACCTTCGACGGACGGCGTAGCGAACAACTGATCAATACACCGCGGCCTCGCCGGCTGGCCGGTTCTTGAAGCGCTTGTGCACCCAGTAGTACTGATCCGGAATCCTGCGCACCTGCGTTTCGAGAAACGCGGTGATACGACGCGCGTCGATTGCCGCATCGTCCGATGGAAAATCGGCAAGCGCATCGAAAATCGTCAGCTTGTAGCCGCGGTAGTCCGGCAGCACCTCGGTGACGAACGGCACCACCCGTGCGTTGCCCGTTTTCGCGAGCCGGGACACGGACGTCAACGTGCACGCGGGCACGCCGAAGAACGGCACGAACACCGAATCGCGCAAACCGAAGTCCATGTCGGCTGCCAACATCACCGGCTTGCCGGCACGCAGCACGCGCAGCGCATGACGCACGCTGTTGCTGCGCGGAATCATCTCCGTGCCGAAGCGGCCGCGCTGGCGCAGCGCCAGCGCATCGAACAGCACGTTCGACATCGGTGTGTAAAGCGACGCGACCGGATACCGTGTCGAATACATCATGCAGCCCGCCTCGATACCGACGAAATGGAAGCCGACAAAGATCGTCGGATGCTGGTGCGCGTCGGCAAGATCGATTGCGCTCTCCACTTCGACGAGACGCGCGAGCGACTGCGCACTACCGAACCACTGCGGCCCGCGCTCGACGTAGCTGCGTATCACATGACAGAAGTGCGCCCGCGCAAGGCGCTCGCGTTCGGCCTCGCTCAGGTCGGGAAAGCACAGCTTCAGATTGGTGTGAACGACCTTCCTGCGGGTGCCTGGAATGCGATACAGCAACGCGCCAAGACCCACGCCAAAGCGCGCAACCAGGCCATACGGCAAGAGCGCGAGCGCGCGCAGCAAGCCTGTCGCGAGACAGATAAGAATGCGGTTCTTCAAGGGAGGACCCGGTTGATCCTGCGTGCGTGGCGAATGCGCCGTTCCGGGAAAGCATGGAGACGACGGTCGGACTGGACCTGCATGCGCGCGGCTGATACCGGGTGAAAGCGTTGCGCCTGGTGCGAAGCAGCCCCGTTTAAACGCGGGGACGAAGTATTCTGTCAATCAACAGGCGGACGGAACCGCATGCCTCACGGATTGTAACCGCCAGGCACCCCCGGACGCATCTTCGTCCGGGCGCACCTTCTTACCTCCGATTACATCACGGCTTGTTCGATTCAAACAGATCCATGATCTGCTTCTTCTCGGTCGACGAGACATCTGGAGGCGTCAGCCCCGCTGCTCCCACCGTGCCCAGCGCATCGGTTGCGCCTGCAAGCGGATTCGCCGAATCGAGGCCGATGCTCGCGACAAAGCCATTGCCAGGCGTCATGTCCGTGTAGAACAGTTCGCCGTCGAGCGTCGTCACGCCCTCGGGCATCTGCGGCTCTTCCTGCGGCACGCCGCGCAGCGCCCGCTGCATGTAATCGACCCAGATCGGCAGCGCCAACTGCGCACCGAACTCGCGGCTACCGAGCGACTTCGGCTGGTCATAACCCATCCACGCCACCGCCACCAGCGACTTCTGATAGCCGGCGAACCAGCCGTCCTTCGCATCGTTCGTGGTGCCCGTCTTGCCCTGCAGATCCGAACGACGCAGCACGTTGGTGCCCGCCCCCGTGCCGGCGGTCGCGACCGAATGCAGCAGGCTGTTCATGATGAACGCATTACGCGCTTCCAGCGTGCGCGGCGCGTCGGTGCCAGCCGTCAGCGGCTGCGCACGCGAAATCACCTGGCCGCGCGCATCGGTGACATCGGCGATCAGATACGGATTGATCCGGTAACCGCCGTTCGCGAACACCGAATAGGCGCCCGCCGACTGCAACGGCGTCACGAGCCCCGCGCCGAGCGCGAGCGGCAGATAAGGCGGCGTCTTGTCGACATCGAAGCCGAAACGCTGCGTGACGAAGTCCTGCGCGTACTTCGTGCCGATAAACGACAGGATGCGGATCGACACCAGGTTCTTCGACTTCTGCAGCGCAAGGCGCATCGACATCGGGCCATCCGGCTGATCGTCGTCCTTCGGTTCCCACGCGTCTCCGCCTGGCGTGCTCGGCGGGAACGACAGCGGCGCGTCGTTGATGATCGTCGCCGGTGCGAGGCCTTTGTCGAGCGCCGCCGAATAGATGAACGGCTTGAAACTCGAGCCCGGCTGCCGCCACGCCTGCGTCACGTGATTGAACTTGTTCTTGTTGAAGTCGAAGCCGCCGACCAGCGCACGGATCGCGCCGTCCTGCGGTGTCAGCGACACGAGCGCGCCTTCGACCTGCGGCAACTGCGTGATCTGCCAGTTGCCCTTCGCATCGGCGACGAGGCGCACAATCGAGCCGGGCCGGATGCGCTGCGCCTGCGCCGCACGCGGGCTCAGCGCGGCAGCCGCAAAACGCAGCCCATCGCCGTCGATCGTCGCGACCGTGCCGTCGACGAACTGCGCCTTCACCTGCTTCGGCGTCGCATCGGTGACCACGGCTGCAACGATTTCACCGGCGTCGGGATGATCGGCGAGCGCGTCGTCGATCGCCTGGTCGCGATCGTCGCTGTTGTCCGGCAGTTCGATGAAGCCTTCCGGTCCGCGATAACCGTGGCGGCGCTCGTAATCCATGATGCCTTTGCGCACGGCGTGATACGCCGCGTCCTGGTCAGCGGAATCGATCGTCGTCGTGACGTTCAGGCCACGCGTGTAGGTCTCGTCCTTGTACTGCGCGTACATCATCTGACGCACCATCTCCGCGATGTACTCGGCATGCACGCTGTACTCATTGCCCGCGACCTTCGTGTGAATCGGCTCCTTCACGGCCTCGTCATACTGGTCCTGGGTGATGTAATGCAGATCGAGCATGCGCTTCAGGATGTATTCCTGACGGATCTTTGCGCGCTTCGGGTTCACCACCGGGTTGTAGGCCGACGGCGCTTTCGGCAGGCCCGCCAGCATGGCTGCTTCAGCCAGTGTGATGTCTTTCAGATCCTTGCCGAAGTAGACGCGCGCGGCAGCTGCAAAACCGTACGCGCGCTCACCCAGATAGATCTGGTTCATGTAGAGCTCGAGGATCTGATCCTTCGTGAGCGCGCGCTCGATCTTGTACGCAAGCATCATTTCGTAGATCTTGCGGGTGTAGGTCTTTTCGCTCGACAGGAAGAAATTGCGTGCGACCTGCATCGTGATCGTGCTCGCACCTTGCGAAGCGCCGCCGTGCAGCAGGTCCGTGAACCCCGCGCGCAGAATGCCGACGAAGTCGACGCCGCCGTGCTCGTAGAAGCGGTAGTCTTCGATGGCCAGCACCGCTTTCTTCATCTGGTCGGGAATGTCCGCGAAGCGCACGAGACTGCGGCGCTCCTCGCCGAACTCGCCGATCAGGATGTGGTCCGCTGTATAGACGCGCAGCGGCACCTTCGGACGATAGTCGGTGAGCGCGTCGAGCGACGGCAGCTGCGGCCCCATCACGACGAGCGCATAACCGATGATCAGCGCACCGACGACGGCAATCGTCGCCAGCAACCCGGCGAACCAGATTGCAATGTTCGCACCGAGCGAACGGCCAGCGGACTTGTCGTCGCGGGCGGCACCGTTGCGTTCGCGGCTGGATCCGGCGTTGCGGTGGTTGGGATTCCGGTCGTCGGCCGGATAATTTGAAGGCGGTCGTTTGATAATTGGCATGACTTGAATGGTTGGCGCCTCACTGCGCACCTTCTGCGCGCGCTCCCGGCGCACGCACGGATCATGGTCGTGGCGCGCCGTGGGCTGGCAGCGCCGTCAGGTCTGGACGTTGGCAATAAGCGGTTGTCAAATAGCGCCGCCTCGGACGGACATCGCAACACCCCGCCGAAACCGGCTCCCCGTGCGGTCATACGCCCCCGGCGACCGCGCAGCGCACGGCGAAAACGGCGGCCGGCGCAAACGTAACAGGGCATTTTAAAGAAATCGCGCGGCGCCCAAGCCGATTTTTTTGTAAGAATTCCCTCATGATGGTTCCCCGCAAGGCGCAGTATGCCTTTTGTCGGAGTGCGGGGGTTATTAACAGAAAATGTTGAAAAGTCAAGGGAGTAACCCGGCCTGGCTCGGAAAGTCCTGCCAGATATGGCCTTGCGGGGTGCCCGTGGGGAATGGAATATTCCCCACGTCCCGGCCAGCGCCGTTCCCCCACGTTTCCCCATGCACTGCGGTGCGGGAAGATCGCCGTTCCCCCATGCCAGAAGCCGTCTACAGATTTAACGTCCGTATTGTCAGACTGGCAAAGTCGTTGATGGGTGCCGGTACGACGGCCCCGTTCCGACACGGCAAATGATCTGTCGAACGTTGTACAGGCTACCTGTTTACGCTGCACTGCACACGGCAGCGGAAACGCCCGCGCCTTTCCCCACGGGGCGCGATGATAGGGCGACGGCAGGACGTAACCGGCGCTGCCCGAGGCGGCGTGAAAATCACACCCTGTGATTTGTGGGACGATCTCTCATCGCTCCCCACGCGTCACCCGCGCGGTGGGGAAGCCCGATGGCCTGTAAAGCGGCGTCCCGAAAACGGCAGCGATCCTATTTGGTCAACCGGACAACATAGAACCCGGGCTCATTCGGGTTCGCTGTCAGACTGTAGTTTGGCCTGACGGCATAAATCGGCCCTTCAATCACTGGCAAATACGTCACCGCACCGTCGCTTACCTTCGCCAGCTCAATGGCCGGCGGTATCTGCGTTGGCGTCACGTCCGTCGTGAAATTCAGTGTGAGTCTGCGATTCAGCAACCTCGTTAGTGCGCCTTGCGCTTTCAACTCGTAAACGTAGTCTGCCTGAACGCCAGCCGGGATCGGGTCCGGCTTGCCGAGGCACACCACAACATCAGTGTTGCTGCCGGTTGCCGGCGTCGTGAACGTAAATGTCGCTATGCCATCATCGGTGACGACCGACACGCCGGCGTTCGGGACAAGGCTGTTCGCGACGTCAAATTTCTTGTATCCGGCAGGACAGGAAAAAGCGGCCGGTTGCGGAGTGGAATCAGGCTGCTGCTCCGCCGAGACATCACTACTCGCACTGGTGCTGCCAGCACCGTGACCGCCGCCACAACCCGTCACCAGAGCCGTCGCGAACATTCCCGCGATGATCGTGGACGCAGACCAAACCCACCGCTTGCTGTTATTGGACATCTCATTTTTTCCTTAAGTGAATAGAACGGTCTCGATCAACACTACTTCCCACAACCCACCTGTCGCCCAGGCGCACCATCAAAACTGTGCAGTCAGCTGGAAGCCGACCGTCACGCGAGCGGTATCGAAGCCCGACGGCTTGTAGATGGGCGTACCGGCAAACAGGTCGTACGCAAACCCGCCAATCCGCGCCGGGACGCTGCCGCGTACGCCAATCACCGCACCCGCCAGTTGCGCGCCGACCAGGAACGCGGTGTTCGGCCCGAACACGTGGCCGTAGTCGATCCCGGCATACAGCGACTGGCCGGTCTGGCCGATCGACATCTGCAGTTCATTGCGCCAGAAGAAACCGCGCTCGGCCGCGAGCATCGTTTCGCCATCGAAGCCGCGCACCGTGTAGCGGCTGCCGATGCTCAGGTCGTCAATGAAGAACAGCGTGTCGTTGGTGAACTGGCCGTGCACAGTCGTCACATAGCGCAGGTTCTGCTTCGCGATGGCGAACGGCACCGACAGGTTCGCATCGAGCACCGCCATGTGGAAGTGGTACGTCGGGCCGGTCGAGTACGGGTCAGGCGTCGCGCCGAATTCGTTGATGCCTTGGCGGTACGCGAGGGTGCCGTCGAACTGCGCAGTGCCGAAGTAGTGCCGGTTGGTCAGTCCCGCCTCGATGAACGTGTTGTCACGCTGCTGTGTCGGAATGGTCGTGCCTTCGATGAAACTCGCGCCGAAACGTTTGGTCAGCTGGAATTCCACGCCCGACACATCGTTCTGGCTGCGGTGGATCACGCGTTGCAGCTTCAGGCCCGCCGTCTGCGAATTGCCGCTCGACACAAAGGTCGTGTTCACGGCCGCGATCTGCTGGTAGTAGGTGTTCGTGTTGCCGAAGAGGGTCGCGGTCCAGTAGCCCCACGGGACCGAATACGAGCCGTTGAAACCGTGCGAGCCAAGTCCCTTGTCCCCGAACTCCAGGTCCTGGTTCGCGCCGAGCGCGAGGATGTCGTTCAGACCCAGCGGATTGTCAATGCCGAGGCTCAGATTACCCTGCAGCTTGCCGGTTGCGCGGCTACCTGAGTTATCCACTGAAGCGACCACACTCCACGGCTTCACGCGCTTCACCGTAATCACGACATCGCTTTCGCCGGGCGTGTCGGTCGGCTCGATCTTCATGTCCACGTCCTGGCTGCTGACGCGCTTCATCTGCTCCAGTCCCTGTTCGAGGTCGCGCAGCTGGAGCAGATCGCCGCTACGAGCCGGGAACGCGGTCTTCCACGTGCCGCGCGTTGCCGGATCGGCGAAGGCCAGTTGCCGGATCACGCCCGGCACCAGCGCGAGTTTCAGCGTGCCGGACGACAGGTCCTGCTCGGGCAGCAGCACGCGTGTCGTGATGAAGCCACGGCTGAGGATCGTCTGTTGTAAGCCCTTGACGATCACGTCGAGCCCCTGTTTGCCGACGCATTGTCCGGTGTAATAGGTAAGCCAGTCGCGGGCGAATGCAAACGGGTCCTGGGGCAGTGCCGAGGCGGCCTTCGCGCGCACGATGTCAGGCAAGGTCGTCGGTGCATCGAGCACGAACGACCCGATGCGGAAGCATGGCTGCTCATCCGGCAGTTCGGGATACTCACCGGCCTTCGGCATGGTCGAACGCACCGAAGATGCATTCACGGTTTTTGCGCGCGCCTGCGCGTCACGCTGCTGCTGGACCTGCTGGTTCTGTTCGGCGTTGGCGCGTGCCGCTGCTGCGGTGTCTGCGGGCGTCGGCGTCTGCTGCGCGTGAGCCGCGAGCGATACCAGGGCTGTGAGCGGCAGTGCCGCCAGCCTCTTGCTGATTTTCATCACTGGATTGATTCCTGATTCTGCTTGCGATGCCAATGACGGTCATGCAAACCGCCACTGCCATCAATTACAGCTTTACGTGCGCTAATTGCTACTGCGCGTTACCCTTCTTTATCTGCCAAAGTATGCGAGCTTCGTTCAGGCTATTTTGATTAGCTCCCCCTGCAAAGGTAGGATCGTTCGACTGCACTGGATCATCCTCCCAGCCGCACACATCGCAGATCTCATAGCCTCCATGCTCAGTAAGTGTCAAGCTATTACAGCAGGGGCACGGTAGGCGTTCTTCTGTGTTTTGCATCACTGTTTATTCCAATAATCCATTCCAGCCGTAGGCTTGAACATTGTTTTTGGCGCTCCGTCCTTAGTCTTCGATGCAAATGTGTTAGTTGACGGGTCGTAATACAACGTGTCACCGTTCGGCCGAGTTTTGGTCAGAGTCCCTTCAGGCGGATTGTTTACAAAGCCCTGTGCAGCCTGCACATACTGCACCGAGTTTTGGTAATTTGGGAATTCGTCCCCGTGCTTGGTCGAATGACCGTAGGCATTTTCAACCGGTGTCTTATCCTTTGTCGAAGACCAGAAAGAACTGTTCGTAATCGGGTCGGTTAGCAGCGCCCTGAGCCAATCAGGTGTCGCCGCCGTAATCACCTGATCGATCAGGCCTGGTCCTGGAAGTGGTGTTACCAGCGGCGTATCGGCCTTGATTGACGGATCAAGCTCGGTGGCCGGATCGGCAATCACGCCGTCGCCTTTCTTCGCGGTCTCGCCCGTGTAACCACCGAGCGGCGGCAACGTCGGCGTGGGTGCCATCGAAAACTGGTTGTTTTCCCCTTCGATCTGTCCTGCGCCTGTTGCAGTTGCCGCATTCACACCCGACGCCGCCGCGATGCCCGCCACCAGACTCGTCACCAGATTTTCACGCGCCTGACGGTCTTCCGCAGACATACCCTCTGTCGGCGCAAGCAGGCTGCCGAGCACCGAGCTTGTTGCCGCGCCCAGCGCGCCCGCGCCGCAACTCTGGCTGCTCGCCGCTGCACCCGCGCAGCCCACGATAGCGTGCAACGCCGCGCGCGCCTCCTCACTATCGAGACTGTCGGCGATCGTCTTGACCGCACTCGCACCCAGCTCCTGAATGTATGCAACCGTCGCGTTCTGTGCGAACTCGCCTGCACCCGCCGTCACGTTGCCGCCCGCCGCGACCGTTAACGCCGTCAGGATCTGGCGGTATGTGCCGCCCGGTCCCCATTCCGCATTCAGCTGGTCCGCCAGCTGCTGTGCCGCCGCGCGTTGCTCCGGTGTCAAGTTCGGATCGTTCGCCGCCGCCTTCGCTGCGTCCGCTTCCTTCGCCCGGTTGTTCACGAACGTACCGACCTCGTTGATGAACTGGCTCGTGATATCAAAACCGGCCTCGATCTTGTCCTTGTCGAAGATCGGCGCAACCGTGCCCCGGGTATCGGACGTATCGCGGCTAATGCCCGCGACTGCCTCATCGGCGGTCTGCCCGGTCAGCTGCTGCTGTGCCGCGCCATCGGTAATAGTGATGGTCCCGCCGCTGATCGCGCTCTTCGTCGTTCCGCTCGCATCGCCTGATGCGCTCATGACGATCGGGGGCGCCATCGAGAGTCCACCGGCTTTCGGCAAGGTCGTACCCGGAATCGGATTGACGTTGTTCGCCTGACCCTGCTGGCCCTTGCCGATATTGCCGCCATAGCCGCCGCTGATACCGATCGACTGCCCGCTGTAGCTGGCGCGGTTCTGGATGTCGCTATGCGTGAGCGTCGCGGTCGTCAGGCTGTTCACGCCATTCTCAATGGCCGTATCGCTGCTCGTGATGACCGCGCCCTTGAGGTCCGTGTTGCCCTTCACATTGATCTGGAAGCCGCCGTCGCCCGCATTGATGCCCGACTGTTCGGTGACGCTCGCGTAATCGCTGTTCAGTTTCTGCTGGCTGTAACTGCCCGAGACGCTGGAGCCGCCGTAGCAGATCGGCGGCACGCACACGCTCACGGCCACACTCGCGCTTTGCTGCTTCGAATTGTAGGTGCTCGTGTCCTGCAGGCTTTCGATGTTCAGGTTGCCGCCCACGTTGGCGACTACCTGCTGGCCGTTAGCCACCGCGCCCTTCAGGTTCGTGTCGCCGCCCGATTGCAGCGTCAGGGTGTTGCCCGCGTTGACGTGCGTGTTCGTCCACGTGGTGTCGCTGCCGTTGCCGTTACCCTTCGTGCCGGACACGCCCACCTGGAACGAGATGCCGTTCGATTTTCCGACGCCGAACGTCACGCCGATGCTCGCGCTCGACCCGCTATTCGTGCTCTGCTGGCTGTCGGTGTTCTGCGCGGCCTGAAGATTGATGCTGCCTTCGGCGTTGAGCGTCGCATTGTTGCCCGCCGTGATGTCACTGCCAATCACATTGATGTTGCTGTCGGCTCCTGCACCGGTTGCGGTGATGTTCACATTGTGACCGGCCGATACCGCACTGCCGACCGCCGTGCTCGATGACGCGCTGGAATTGCTGTTGCTGTGGCTCGTGCCCAGCGACACGTTGATGCCCACGCCGCCAAGGGCGGTCGGGTCGCTCATGACCGCATCATAGGCATTCTTCGCGGCAAGGCCCGTGGTCGCCGCCGCCAGCGCGGTCAGCCGGGCATCGCCGCCAACGTGCTTGACATCGTTGTTCATCTGGATCGCGGTACGCGCCAGCGAAAGCGCCGGATTGCTGATACCACCAGAAACCGCTGTCTGGCTGAACGACTGCTGCTCGTTGAACGTCGTGGTGTCCTGCGCCGCATCAATCGTGACCGTCTTGCCCGCCAGATTCACGTCGTTGCCCGCATACAGGACACTGCCCGTTGCATGCAGGTCGTTACCGGCCGTGACCGTCAGGTTGCCGTTGAGCGCGCCGACCATGCTGCCATTGTTCGTCACCTGCGTGGCCTGCTGCGCATCGGTGGTCTTGCGCGTGCCGACCGAATAGCCCTGCAGGCCGCCGTCGAGCATGTTCATCACCGTCATGCCGGACAGGAAACCGTATTCGCTTTTCTCTGAGTAGCCCTGCGAGCTTTGCGTGTCCTGTGAGGTCGTGATGGTCACATCGCGCGCGGCCGTCAGATTGACATCATTGGTGCCGACGACCGTGCTCCCGATCACGTTGATGTCCCGGCCACTCGTGATCGTGACGCCATCCGCCGAAATCAGGCTGCCCTGGCTCAGCATCGCCGTCTGGTCACTGCCACTCGCGACTTTCGTGCCGCTCACCCCAGTGCTGTGACTGTGCGTTTCCTGCGTGTCCAGCACATGTGTTTCCGTCGCCGCGCCGACGTTCACGTCGCCTGCCGCAGCCAGCGTCACATCACCTTTGTCCAGACTGATCGCGCTGCCGATCACATTCAGGTCCTTGCCCGCCACGATCGCGACGCTCTGCCCGCCGGTCAGGACCGTGCCCGTCAGTTGCTCGTCGGACTGGTGCAGCGTTTCCGCGTAGCTGCGACCGAAGCTACTCCCCGAACTGTTGCTGTCCACGGTCGAGGTCGCGCTTGCCGTCAGCAGTGACACGTTGCCCTGCGCCACAATTGTCCCGCCACCGCCGAGATCGATCTGTGCGCCGCGCGCGGTCAGGTCGCCGCCCACGCCAATGGCCGACACGCCGCCGACATTCACGGTACTGCCGGTCACGCTGTTGAGGTTCGTATCCGACACGCCGTTCGCACGCTCAACCACCTTGTGCTCGCCGGTCTGCACCGCGCCGAGGTCCCAGTTGCCGCCGATCTGCATTCCCAGATTGCCGCCGACCGACAGCGCGCCCGCGTTCTGCTCGAAGTTGCCGCCCGTCACGATGGCCGCATCGCCCGCGACATTGATTTGTGCCAGCGGCCCCAGCGTCGTGGTGATGCGCGTGGCACCCGTGTCGCCGACCTGACTCAGCGTGTTCGTCGCCGTATTGAGGATCAGGTTGCCGCCCGCGTTCAACGCGAGGCTCCCGGCGTTCACGTTCGCCGAAGTCAAATTGACATCGCCCGTCGTCGTCAGCGCCATCAGGCCGCCGCTTTTCAGCGCGCCAAACGTATTGTCGATGGACTTGCCATCGATCGACAGTGTATTGCTCGCCTGCACCGTGCCGCTGTTCGTGAAGGTCTGTGTGTTCTTCAGATCGATATCGGTCGCCGCGATGAGTGGCCCGTTCATGTTCTGCTGGCTGGCCTGCGCCAGATAGACGACCGGCACCAGAACCGATTGCCCATCGACCACCCGCGTTTCCATGATGATGACGTTGCTCGTCAGCGCTGCCACCTGCGCGGGCGACAGGCTCATGCCGAGCGGCAGATTCAGCGACTGTGCCAGCCCCGCGCCCGCTCCGAGAAGCGCCTCGTACATCGCTTCGATGTCCGTGTACGGACCGAGCACGGCCTTGCCGGTCAACGCCGTAATCTCGTCGCGCACGAGCTGCTGTTCGTAGAAGCCGTCGCCGAGGCGTTTTTCCGTGGTCTGCGGATTCAGGCCCAGCTGCTGCAGGTAATAGTCGCTCGACAGGAACGAGCGCGAACTCGTGAAGGCCGGATTCGTCTCGATCACGTACGTGGCACCCGGCGCTGAGGATGGCTTGAACAGGCCGCCCTGCGGGATCGTCAGGTTGCCCAGCACGTTCACCGCTGTCGCGGCTGCGATGACCGGATCAACGTTCACGCCGGGCTTGCCATTGACCCCGCCGGGATTCACGCCACCCAGCGACTGGCCGGGCAGCAGGCCGAGCGACGGAATCCCTGCATTGCCCGCGGTATTGTCGATGCTCACACCGGTGCCGGACAGCGTGCCGCCCGGGACGAAACTCGATTCGTAGTCTGGCAACCCGTACGGGCGAATATCGGCGGGAGCCTTCTGCGTATAGCCGCCCGGCTGGGAGCCGACAAACGGCGCATCGCCGAACGGCAACTGCCAGTCGTGTTCGGTATTGTCGTAGTTGTTGTAGTGATATTGCCCGGAGTACGTGACCAGCACCTGCGGCGCCGTCTGGCCCTGCCAGCTGTTCTGGTCCAGTGTGAAGGGCATGGCAATGTTGCCCACCGCCGCGACCGCGCTCCAGTAGTTCTGGAACAGGCCGACCGAGGCCGCTGACAGATTGCCGCCGGAGACGATCTGCGCCTGCGGACTGATCGACGTGACGATGTTTGCAAGCGCCACGCCCGTGTAGGTCGTGTACTGGTACGTGCTGTTCCACTGGCCACCGTGCGGCGGATCGATATAGGCGCCGCCGATGCTGGTGGGATCAGACACGCCGATCTGGCCCGTCTGGCCGCTCAGGCTGATGCCCAGCTGTTCCAGCAGGGCGGGGTCCACGTCACTGGTCCAGCCCGTCGTCATCACACGGCGCGTGTTCGTGACCTGACCGGCGTACAGCGCCATATCGCTGCCCGATTCGATCAGCGCGGACTGATTGCGGATCAGCGCGGCGTTGGTGTAATTGCCGTTCGCATCCTTGCCGCCCGCCAGCACGACCCTGCCCAGACCAAAAATCGCCGTCTGCGCCTGCGTATCAGTCGCAGTGGTGTCGTCACGGTTCTCGATGTCGGGCGCGAGCAGCTCAAGCAGGCCGTTGCTGTCCGTGGCTCCAATCAGCGCCGTCGGACCAAGGTTCGACAGGGTCGAGGTCGCCGCCAGCGACACGCTGCCGCCCACCATCGCGCCCGTGTTCGTCAGGGTGTTCGAGTGCGTGGCGAGCAGGCCACCCGCTGCAATCGTGCCCGAATTCACGATGTTACCCGCATCGATGGTGAAGTCGTTGATCGATAGCAGGCTCGCGGCATTGCTGAATGTACCGGGCAAGGAAAACGCCAGACGGTTGCCCGTGTTGAACTGGTAACCGGGCAGCACGCTGAAATCGCCTTGCAGGTTCAGCGTGACATTGTTGGCCGCGCTGTAGGCACCGCCCCCGTACAGGGTACTGGCATTCACCGACACGTCGTGGGTCGCGCCGATCTGGCCGTTCGAGTTCGTCACCGCACCGGTCGTCATAATGTCAACGTCGCCGTACGCGACCGTGCCGATGGTGCCATCGCTATTGTCCAGCGTGTCACCGCGCACCGTGACATTTGCGCCGCTGAACTGACCACCTTGCGTGTTCAAGAGCGACGACGCGCCGAGCGTCACGTCCCCGTTGCCCGTGACGGTGCCCTGGCTATTGACAATCGAGGTGCCGCCTTGCACGGTCGCCGCGCCCGTGCCGAGATTGCTGGCGAGGCCCCCCGAGTTGTCCACCGACGCCGCCTGGATATCGAGCGTACTGGCGTCATTCACCGAACCGGTGCCGGACTGGATCGAGCCATTCACATTGGTCAGCGCGCCGCCGCTGTGCAGTGATAGGGACGACAGCGAGCGCATCAGCCCCTGCACATTATTGACATTGCCCGTGAAAGAGGCCCTGATCCCGCCCAAGGCCGCGAAGACGCCACCCGAATTGTTCAGGCTGCCCGCGTTGGCGATGATCTGACCGGCGCTGATGATGCTGCCCGCGACGTTGCTGATCGCCCCCGCGCCATTACCCGGCGCAAGCGTCAGGGTGCCCGTTCCGGCGTGCGTAATCGTGCCAGCGTCATTGATGAGCGTAGCCGGTGCGAGTGTGAGATCGGTGCTGTTGGTCTGCAGCGTGCCGCTAGCCGAGTTGTCAAGCGTGCCCGACACATCGACGGTCATCGCGCCGGTGCCGGTCTGCGTGATCATCCCCGCGTGGTTGACCAGGTTCGCCGCGTGCAGCGCAAGCTGGTCCGCGCCCATGTTGCCGTAGCTGTTGTCGAATGTGGCTGCCGTGAGCGTCACCAGGTGACCTGATGCGATGTTGCTGGCGTTTGTCAGCACCGAACCTGCGGACAGGGTGACATTGCCGTTGGCCGCCAGGGTGCCGCCGTTGAACAGCGTCTGCACGGCACTGGCGATCAGCGACTGCGCCGCCGTAATCGATCCGGCGTTAGCGAGTTGTCCCGTCTGCGCGGTCACGTTGCCGTTGCCGCCAATGACGCCGCCCAGGCCGTTGTCCAGCAGGCCGGCTGTCGTGACGATCAGGCCGTCACTGTTCAGCGACACGATGCGGGCCGCCGTATTGTCGAGTGATGCGCCCTGTATGTCCGCACGGCCCGCCGCCTGCATCACGCCGCCCTGGTTCGCGATCGCGCCCGCGACGTTTGCCGAAAGGGTACTGCCCGAGACGATCTGGCCGTTGCGATTCGACAGTGCACCGGCCCTGATCGTCTGCGCACCGCCAGAGGTGAGCGAACCATTGTCACTGGTCAGCGTGCCGCTGGCCGTCGCCGACAATGTACCGTTCGCGCTCACCGTGGCGCTGGCAAGATTCAGGTCGCCGGCATTCGCCGCAAGCGTCAGGTTGCCGCCCGCCTGCGTGGTGCTGCCGCCGAGGTCCAGCGCCGCGCCCGAGAGCGTGGCGTTGCCGCCTGCCGCGTTGCTGCCGTGCGCCGACAGTACGCCAGCCGCCGTGAGGTTCAGCTCGCCTGCCTGCGCGAGCGTGCCGTCGGCATTAAGCCCCGCAGCGAGTATGCCGGTCGAGGCAACATTGGCGGCATTCGCCGTGAGGTCCTGCTGCGCGGCGAGCGTGCCGCTGTTCACAAGGTCCCCAGCCGTATTAACGGTGACCAACTGCTGCGCATACGTCGTGCCGCCGTTCGTGATGCCGTCGCGCGCATCAACGGACAGATTGCCGCTCGCACTGGTGCTGCCGGTGAGGACCAGCCGGCCGTTCGATTGCAGCGTCAGGTCGCCCGCCTGCGCGGCAATCACGCCTGCGTTCGAAACCCCTACCCCGTATTCATTGCTCGCCAGAATGATGCGGTTGGCGTACATTCCGCCCAGCTGGCTCACGTCGATCGAGACCGCAGGGGCCGCACCGTCACCCGCAATCGGCGTCGTCGCCAGCGAGTCATGATCGACGTGATTCGCGCCCGCGATCACGTTCAGCGTGTTCGCGTAAAGCTTTGCATTGATCGCAACCGCACGCGCAATAAGATCGACCTGATCGACGTTCGACGCATTCAGCCCGTCGCCTAGCACGGTAATCTGCCCACCGCGTACGTCGAAACCGGTGAGGCTTCCGTCCGGACCATAGTTCGGCGTGCCGGTCGTGAGGGTCGCGCGCGAAGTGTTTATGAACGAGCCACCGTTCACCGAAATCCCGGAACCGTTCGCGATGACGACTGCAGCACGGGCACCCGCGACTTCGAGCGGGCCATTGATCTGGCTCGCTGCGCTGCTGTTGACCTGATTGACGATGATCCGCGCGGACTGGCCCGGCGAAAGGTTCGGATTGCCGTTGATCTGCCCGGCAAGCTGGGTGCTGGTGATGACCGGCGAGTTGTTCAAAATCGCGCCGGGGTGCTGTACGTCAAACTGTGAATAGGTACTCACGGAAACGCCAGCCCCCGAAGGTCTGGCGATGTTCACCTGCGGCAGACCATTCGGCGTCTGGATGACGCTCGCGCCGGAGCCGGGCGCGGCGACGATCTGCGCGTAACTGGTCGCAGGGACAGCACCGAGCAGGAGCATGGCCGCGAAAGCGGCTTGCCGCAACGCGAACCGCGTAACGGGTGTGTGCCCATGCGGGCCGCCTAAGCGCGTGGTTTCTCCCGATGCGGCCTTGCCGTTACCTGCCGCTGTCTCCTCGACGGCAACCAGCATTCCTCGTCGCTGGCTAAAGACCAGCCGAAAAGTATTTGTATTCATTTGTTCTTTTTTCGTTGTGCGAACAACGGATTGCCGTAAATGACCTGTAGGGTATCGAAAGGCTCCGGTAACCAACGAGTCAAATAGTGTCAAATGTTGTCGCGCGACAACGTTTTTGAAAATCGGATTTATCTGATTGCGATTAACGCATCGTTGTTGTTTCGAGCAGGCTGCGCATCACGCCGTTGTGCACGCGCCGGAAAGCGTCCACATCGGCCTGTGCATTCAGCTCGAAGCGGATCACGGCTTCCATCAGCAGCGCGAACAGCGCGTCGCGTTCCTCGGGTGACGCCGCACCCTGCTCGATCGCTTCGGCCAGTGCGGAGATTTTCGAGAACTGCGCATAGTGGCGTTGGCAGGCCTGCAATATTTCGTGCGTAAAACCGTCAAGCAGCTTGTCAAGCGTGGATGATTTCTGTTGCTGCATTGTTCAGGCTCCAGAGATGGAAAACGTTGAACAGCACGAAAAAGCGGATCGCACCGGTACGGCACGTGAGGAATCCTCAGTGATACCGCTGTGCGAAAAACGGTGAAAGTAATCAGTGCCGGGTCGGGGCGCAGTCCACATCCAGCAACTCGTCATCGACCAGCGCCAGACAGGCGGACAGACGGCGGTAGTTGCGGGCGAAGCCCAGTCGCTGGACATGAAGCGAGGCTTCCGTACGGGCCTGGCTGCAGAGCTGTTCGAGCGCACCTGCCAGAGCGATCCGCTCAACATCGGACATCGGACGGCGGGCGATGGCGCGCGCCACGGCGCGAATGCCTTCAAGCTGGGTGAGATGCCGGTGACCGGTTTCGAGCGCCGCGTCGGCTGCAGATTCGAGTACCGAGTTTTCCTCGGCGAGCCGGGCACAGCTTTCAACCAGTTCTGCCGGCGAGGGAGATGGCGGGACTTCCTTTTTCTTCATGGCGCGTCCTGTTTCCTGTCGGTGGAAAAGGCCCGCAACCTCTGCAAGAGGGAGGTGGTGAGCGGGCGCATTGACAGGGTTGGCAGACCGGTGCCTTACCACTACCGGCAGACCCGAAGGTCTCCCTGCCAAGACCCGCCCATAGAAAAGCATAGGCGAACAAAGGCAGCCGCCTGCCTGCGTGTGCAGGCGGGCGGGGTAAGGCATTTCAGGCTGCCAAGCCTGATTACAGCACTACCGCTATTTTGGTAGCAGTTACTGAGTATAACGCACACGACTTGCGCATGCGACATGATAGGGGCGTGGCAAGCGACCTGCTCAGCACGCCCATCTCTAAAAATCACACCCTGTGATTTCCGTCTCCGGTCGAGTACCACCTCACACCCGGCCCGGCCTCGTCCGCAGGTTCCAGCGCCCGCTTCGCCTCGCTGCGCGCATTGCCGCGCCCCAGTTCCGCGTAGCGCAGCAAGCCTGCGTGAACCAGTGCAACCTGCGTGGCAGTGGCCCGATCCTGCCGTACCGCCTCGATGGCGGCACTACGTTCACGGTCATACGGGGCTGAGATGGTGATGCGCGCGAGCACCCCGGCCTGTTCGATCAATGTCATCCTGTACATGGCCACTCCTGCCTGCTGAGTCCTGCTGTGATCCTTGCCCCGGCGATGCAGCGTGACCGCATGCCGGTACGGGTGACGGTTACCCATTGTCCACTTCCTCCGCGATGTCGCCTGCCGCGAGCCACAGCACGCGTTGCAGGTTCTGTTCATGATCCGCCAGTTCTTCGGCGTTCCACGCCCCATACTCCTTCAGCACTTCACGCAACGTGGCGGGGTCCACCACATCAAGCTGTTCGCGAATCTCCCGCTCGCGCGAGAGCGCCACCACATCGGCATCGCACGGCCCCGGATGATGCGCGGCACGCGCCTGCCCGTCCGTCATCTGAAGATAGATACGCCCGCAACCCGACAGCCACTCTTTCATGACAGCGCCGGTTTTAATCAAGGAGTCCTCAAGCTCCAGTTCAAGAATTTTCCCATTCATTTCCCACCCCCTATGAGTTCCGTTTGCCATCAATCGCCCTGATCGCCGCGTCGAGCTTGTCGCGCCCATAGTCCGCGTCATTCGCCAGCGAGGTCTGCAACTGCTCCAGTTCTCCCACCAGTTCCAGCAACGCGGCCCGGTTATCGCCGCGCATGCGCTTCGCCAGTTTCTGCATGCCTTCCAGCAGCGCGCTGGCGCAGTCCTCGGCGGGAAAGCCCGCCTTCGCCTCGCCCAGATCGCACACCACGCTGCCGAGGTCCGGTGCAGCGGCTTCGCCGTCGAGCAGCGCCACGATGCGCTCCTCGCTCATGGTGCCGTTCAGACGATAAAACTCCGCGTTCGACATGCCGGACGCGTCCAGAAAGCTGATAAAGGTATTCATGAATCACACCCTGTGATTTCTGGCCCGACGCGCACGAAGTACGACGCGTAGTAGCCGGTTTCGTGGAGGTTGCAGTTGTACGAAATGAAGTCGCGCAGCACGTCGTCAAACGCGCGGTCGCTGAAGCCTGCCCTGCTGGCAAGAATCGACGGCCGCCATCCGCCGAACGGATACAGCCTGTGCGGGCAGAACACCACGTCCATCCCCGCATTCCACGCCCTGCGTGCGTGGACCTTGCCGACACGGCGGTAGCGGATATCGCCGTCCATGGCGAAGAAACCGTTCATGTGGCGTCCTTCTGTGCATTCGTGACAGGGGCTTCCGCCGCACTGAGCACGCTGCGCATGCGGGCAGCACCGGCGCTGCCGGCCAGCCGGTCGAGCGACTGCCGCGCAATCGCCAGCTCGTCATGCTTCGAGTAGCTGACGTTCGTGAAACCCGCCAGCGAATCGCAGACCTTCCGGCCCGACGCAACGTGGCTGATGACCTTGCAGGTGCGTCCTTCCACGGCATGCAGCGCGAACCAGAACTTCTGGCCGCCGATGGTGTGCGAGAAGCGGCGACACGCTGTCCTGACCCGTTCGCCTGCAGCGGTGCCGTCCTTGATGTTCATCTGGAAATAGCCGGTCATGTTTTTTCTCCTCCTATCTATCACTGGAAAAATCACAGGGTGTGATTTTCCTCACCAGTTGCGGTCAAACATATGGCCGTCCTCGAACACGAAGCTGTGCTGCAGGTCGCCGCTCCAGTAGTGGTCCCAGTCGATGTACGAAAACATCGGATGCCCCGCATCAATCAGGCCGCCTTCGATCGCCCACTCTTCCGCGAAGGCCCGCTCGCTGTCGTATTCGCCGCGATAGGCGTCGCCGAACCTGTCGATGTCGGCGTCGCTACCGAACGCGGACAGGAACGCGAGGAACGCCTCGCCGTGTTCCTCCAGCGCCGCATCGAGCTGCGCGACGCGTTCGAAGCTGTCGTACTCACCGAGCAGCCCGCCGAAGCCCTCGTGATCGTGGATCGCCCATTCCTCGGCGCTCGGAACCTGCCCTGTGCCTTTACATGTGGGGCTTGCGCGCATTTCCGACGTGGCGGGGTCGCATATCTCCCTGTCGCCGTCGCAATGCGGACAGGTGACGACGACGTTCGGGCACGGACTGGCGCGCAGCATCGCGTTCACCTCGTCCTGAATGTCGTCCGCATCCTTGCCTTCCGTGTCGATCCACTCGCCGTGCAAAATGCCGCTGTTGTACGAGGCGAGACAGGCGACGTAGATACGGCGCTCAGCGTGGTGTGTGCTGCTCATGTTTTTCCTTGAATGAAAAATCCCATGCTGGCGTGAGCCAGCGGCGTGATTTGCCGCGTGCCGTGGACATGCCATGGCACGAAAAATCACAGGGTATGATTTGTTGGATTAGCTACTTAGGATTACTGATTGCTACGAGGAAAAAGACGCGCGCCGCATGTTCATTCATTACGCCGGCGCGCTTTCCCGGTGCGCCAGATGCGGCGCGAAGAAGGAGAAAAGCCGCACGGTACGGGGTAACCGCACGGTAAATCCAGTATGGGTCATCTTTTGCCGCAATTCAAGCTAACGGACAACATAAAATCCTTTAAAATCATACAGATAAAACATCTTTCGTGACTAATTTCACGCAATCGCGCGCCAGTCCTGACGCAGCCGGAAATGCCATTTCCAGCAAAATAGAGACGGCTGGAACGGCCCGGAACGGGCAGGTGAATATCAGAGGCTTACCCGGGGTCGCCACCGGCTTCCACGCGATTACGGCATGGGGATACGGGTAAAACATCCATACAGTCACGGCCCCCAGGAAGCGGCACGGCGCGCGGTGCGAGCCATGCAAGGGAATCGGCAACCGCACGGCGTGAGCCGGAGCAAGGACCGGAAAATCACGGGGTGTGATTTTTCGCCGCTGCGCCTCGCGCACCAGAACGTTTGATGATAGGGCGATGGTTGCGCGCGCATCCATCAAGACAGCATGCGTGAGGCAGAAGCACGGCAACGGCGCACGGAAAGAATAAGGCGTGCCGGGCTAACGGCGCAGCGCGCGGATAGGCGGACGCTAATCCGAAAGGAATCAGGCAGTTAGCGCCGGATGCAGCTATCGGCACTGTTGCACCGATCAAAAAGATTTGCCAGACCTGCGCTTATAGCGGCCCGCCAGAAAAATGCATATGGCCCCGCCAAGCCATTCCGAAAGTATTCAACGGGTTAGCGCGCGAGACCTGCATTAAGGCCAGAATGCAGGCGGTCTGCAAACAGGAGAGGTATATAGAGAGCCACATTAAGTACAAAAAATGTCAACACGAAAATGTAACCGCTGCAGTTACATACATGTAATGGGTCGCGCGCACGAGGTCTTATGTTCTGGAGCGCCTGTGTTTTTGTATTTTGAATAAATAAATTATATTTTAGAAAATTATTATTATTATTATTCTCGGGTGAGTGCCGTCGACTCCGAGTGTACATGCACATTAGATGAATCTTGTGCAAAAACGCAGCTGCGTTTTCAAGACCATGCTGCATTTTGTCCGGAATGCAGTTTTTATTCTCACCTGCAATCTGCACAAGTGCACAAATGCAGCTTTAATGTCACGCGCACCAACGCCAAAAGCCCCGCATGGTGCGGGGCATGTGGTGCATGCGGATGTCACGCGACGCGGCGCAGGGTGACATTTGCGGTTGCTGCTGCGCTGCTGCTGCGCGCCCATGCCTTGAAAAGCGCTTCGTTCTCTACGGCGTACGTCAGCGCGGTCGTAAATTCTTCGTCGGTTGCCATGAGTCGGTTCAACATCGACAGCAGTTCGCTCCCCTTGCCGGTTTTCTTTTCGCGCGGCGCGCGATCAATGCCCGCGTTCGGTGCCTGCGGCGCTTCCCAGCCGTCTTTTTCCGCGCGGTCCTTGGCGCGCTTCACGGCGTTGGCCGCCACCTTGTAAAGCGGGTGCTCGCTCGCTTTCTTCAGGGCGAAGTATTTTTCCGCTTCCTGCTTTCCGGCGCGTCCGTGAATGTAGCCATAGATTGCGTGGCGCATCGCTTCGCGCAACTCTTCCCAGGTGCGGATCGGTCTGAACAGGTCCGCGCACACGGCGACCTTGTTCTCTGCGTTGCTGTCCGCGCGCGCCGAATCGGCAAACGCCTTGCGGAATCCTTCGATGTTGACCGCTGCGGGCCTGTCTGTCTTGCCCGTATCGTTTGCTGCGGGCTTCGTGTTGTTCTGCTTCTCCACCGTTGCGACGCTTTGCACGTCGGGCTTCTGTGCGTCCGGCTGCTGCGCCGTTGCGGGCTTCTGTGCACGTGCCGTCTTTACTGCTGCGTTCTGCTTCTTGGCCATTTTCACTTTTCCTTAGTCTTGCTAATTGGTTTGGTTTCGCGCCGCACCGTGCGGCACTGCTTCGTTATCCATATCGACAAGCGGCTTGTCAACACGGCGTGTCTGCCGCCCCGCCGCGCTGCTGCATCGCTTCGGGGAGCCTTCGTTTTCCTGATTAACAAGCCACTTGTCAACGGGGAAAAGCAGGAAATCATGCCCTGTGATTTTGTCGACGCATGGCCTGCCGTCCCCCAATTGGACCGCGCGGGGTGGGCGGGGGCGTGTCACACGGTATGGGGTGGTACGCGCGACTTTTGCCGTTTTCACCTGTATGCCCCATACGTCGCCGGTATACTGCTCCGCCACTTACAAACGTTGCGGAATCGACATTAAAAGATATCAACCATGAAGCTCTCCTGCACCTCGCTCATGCTGTGCCTAGCCGTTCTTTCTTCGTCTGCAAGAGCACTGTCCCCAGCGCCGCCACTCTGCCTGTCGGACTACCGGCAGGCGGCAAAACGGGAGTGGCTGGCCGCGCTCGATGCCGTTGACCGCGCCACCCCGCAGCTACCGGACATCCTGATCACGGAGCTTGAACAGGAGGAAGCGCCGCTGGATCGACCGCGTTTGCTGGGCGAGAAGAAGGCTGAGGAGTTAGCGCGCGCCCTGTGGCATCAGCCGGATTACGTCGCTTGGCAGATCCGGAAGCAGACGACGTCTCTGAGAGACTATCCGGCTGAAATCGACCGGGTTGGCCCCGACAGACCGGTTGGCGAACGCTTCAATGCAATGGACGACGGCCTCTCCATGCTGATGGAGTTATATCGGGATGTATTCAGCCTCGGCTTCATGGAAGGCGGCATTGACCGGCGTTTGGATAGACGAAACGCACTGCGGGCGATTGACAGGGCAGCCAGATCACTGACTGGCATTGCGAGATGCGACACGGCGAAGGCATTGGAAAACCGGAACTGAAATCGCCCGTTGACTTTGCTATGGGCCATGGTATGACCCGTATGAAAGTGACTTGGGAGTCCGCGATGCCAGAGCTGAAGGTGATGCCGCTGCGCGAGGTGACGCTCGCGGATATCTCGGGAATGCTTCGCAGGCTGGCGAACGACATCGATAACGGCCACTACGAAGGCATCACGGGCGCGGCGGTCGTGCTCGATGCGCCGGGCATTCCCGTGTTCGGCTTTGGCGAACTGCCGCCGCCCGTCGCCGCTGAACTGTTTGCGTGCGCGCACCTGAAGCTCGTGCGTGCGCGCCTGGTGGGTGCGGGTGCGCTGGAGCTGTGATCATGGCCGGTCGCTACCATAACCCTTCCTACCGCCAGTACCTGCCGCAGGAATTGCTGGACGAGCTGCGCGCGGTGTCGAGGGCAACCCGCCGTCCGGTGCAGCAGATCGTGCGTGCCGCAGTCCGAAGGTTTCTCGCGGAACTGAAGTCGGGAGCCGGCAATGGATGACGCCACGCCTTCCACCGCTACGCTTCCCCCGGCTGCGCTCGACAAGTCCTCATGGGGTTCGCTCGCCTTCGACCTCGTGCTGCGCGTCGCACCCCTCGCGGAGATCATTGCCGCGTACGGCCTCGGTCCCGCACGCTTCGATGCGCTGCTCGACACTCCCGCGTTCGTCGCCGCCCTGCGCGATGCGCAGTCGCAGCTTCGCGAGCATGGCGCGCAGGCCGGCTTTGTGTTCCGCTCGCGCGCGCTCGCCGAGGACCTGCTGCCGGACATCTACGGCCTTGCGAAGTCACCCGCCACCGATGCCCAGCTGCGGCACAGGATTTTCGAATCGCTGGCGCGCTATGCGCTGCTCGATCCCGCCGCGAGCCGCAGGGCGGGTGACGGCGGTGGCGTGCGCGTGATCTTCAATCTCGCGGCGGGCATCCGGGGCATGGGGCATGTCGTACCGGCAGTGGATGTGGCACCGCCTGTTGGGCTGGGACGCGGGGGCGAGGATGGCTAAATAAATGGCTGACTATCCGGCGATCAGCTACGCGCCCTCACTGACCGTCCTCCGTTTCCATAACAGCACCGCCTTTATCAAGGCGCTTGCCGGGCCACCGGGCGGCGGCAAGTCGGTCGGCGCGTTCATGGATGGCCTGCTGCGCGCGATGCGCCAGCCCGCCGACCGCGAGGGCCTGCGCCGTTTCCGTCTCGGCATCGCGCGGGCAACTTACCCGAAGCTGAAGACCACCACGCTTAAGACCGTGCAGGACTGGATGCCGCCCGCGTTCGGCGACGTGAAGCTCACCGCGCCGATGGAGGGCCTGTACCGGTTCCCGCTGCCGGACGGCACCCGCGTGAGGTTCGAGGTGCTGATGATCGCCCTGGAGGACGAGAAGGACATTGACGACATGCGCTCGCTGGAGGTGAGCGCCTTCTGGCTGCATGAGGCCACCGACCTGACCGAGGCGATCCTGCGCATCGCGGTGCAGCGCGTGGGCCGCTACCCGTCGATGAAGCACGGCGTGGCGTGCGCCGAACCCGGCGTGGTGCTCGACTTCAACCTGCCGGACCAGAGCCACTGGCTGCACCGGAAGTTTGTCGAACGCGAGCCGTTCCCGGTGATCGAGCTGCCGGACGGGCGCACCTTCGCGCCCACCCTGGAGCTGTTCATGCAGCCGCCCGCCGTCGTGTGCGACAACGAGGACGCAGTGGAAAACGACGGCGCACCGCCGCGCTTCAGGATGAACCCGGCTGCGGAGAACGTCGCGAACCTGCCGCCCGACTACTATGCGAACCAGCTCGCGGCGCTCAAGTGGCCGGAAATCCGCTCGTACCTGATGATGCGCTGGACCCCGACCGCGCTGGGCAAGCTCGTGCACCCCGAGTTCAGCGCGCCGGCGCATGTGGGGAAGCTGCGTACCACCCCGGTGCGGGGCGAGGAGGCGCTGATCGGCATCGACACCTCGGGCCTGCATCCGGGCGCGGTGTTCGGCCAGCCGCAGGCGGGCCAGCTCGTCGTGATGGACGAAGGCTACGCCGAGGACATGGCCTTCGAGCAGTTCATCCAGGAGGTGCTGCTCTCCGTCATTGCGAAGCGCTACCATGGCACACCGCTGCTGGCGGTCTGCGACCCGTCGAACCCGCGCGATGCGAGAACGGGCCTCACGCCGGTGCAGCTGCTGGAGCGTTACCAGATCCATGCAATTCCCGCCGCGACCAACCGCTTCGCGCTGCGGAAGGCGGCGGTCGCGCGGCTCCTTAACCGCCGTCGCGGCTGCGTGATCGATCCGGCCTGCACGATGCTGATCGACGGGCTGGCGCGCAGTTACGTGCACCGGCGGCTGCGGGCGACGGCGACCACGGGCCTAGAGTACGCGAACGAGCCGGTCAAGGGGCCGACCTCGCACGTGGTCGAGGCGTTCCAGTACCTCGCGATGCATGTCGCGCACCTCGCCGCCGACGAGGACATCAGCATGCCGTCGCGCGTGAGGGTGCGGAAACGGCGGGTTGTATGAATTGCACGACAAACTACTTGCTGGTCGCTTTGTCGCTGTGCAGTACCTTCTCCCTCCACTCCTCGTTGCGCACAGTGCGCTCGATCTGCCTGTACACCTTGTTTATGATGTCGTGCCGATATCCGTGCTGTTCTAACCGCGTCGTATTGCAGGTTTCACAGACAAACTCCGTCTTTGGGGCTCCATGCGCGAAACCACTCCAGTCCTTTTGTGTCGAGTACGCAAGTATCGTGTCGCATGCCGGGCAGAAAGGCCAAGCATCAGTCATTCGCTTGTTCCGGTCGTAGTGCCAGCGCCAGGTCACTCCGAAAAACCGGTCTTCCCGGTAATCTGTGAATTTCGGTTCTAGATTTGCCTTGGCTCTCGGCCACAGATTTATTGCAAACACCACTATCCATCCGGCGAGGGCAGCGCCCAATATGTAGACCGACCATACCGGAAGCGCCGCATGGCTCGTCAGGTGCGCCCTGATCAGGGCCGCGAGATGTACTAGCCACTGCCACAAAGTGGGAAGAAAGCGCCAGATGAATCCAAGTATGGCCAGAATAATGGCGGTGAGGACACCGGATAGCACTGTCCTGCTGACTGGTTCGGTGGATTTTTCTGTCATTCTTCTAAAAGGATCGGGGCTGCTAACGACAGCCACAGGATTTTTTGGACGGTGATTGTTGCACGCGCCAGGCACTCGGACAAGGATCAAATCAATGCGATCTGCGTCGCAGTTACGTCGACGTACTCACTTATAATACGAATGTTGTCCGCAGCCGCCCCATCAATGCACGGGAATTGCCCAATGAGTCTGCCGCTAGTTCTGGAAGTCCAACGCATGGCCGTTGATCAATCCTCGTCGGTTGTACAGCTGGTCCGTACGGCAAAGCTGGTGGCTACGAAGCTCTCTTTGCCTGAGGCGACAGGCTGGATCGATAGGGAGTTAAACGGTTATCCCAACCTCCGCTTATTGCCGAAGTACCGGATTTTCGCTGGTGAGTGCCGGTGGCTTAACATTTTTCATGGGTGGCAACCAGTTCAATTCCCGGACAGTGAAATACACGACGCCTGTTCCGAAGCACGAGTAGGCCAGTCCCTCGGATCAATGGAGCCACTGCTTGTTGACGACGGCAAGCCCCTCTTTCTGCAGTATCCGTTCGAGCTACAAAAAGGGCTAAGAGATCTGTTTCAAACGGACTCGAAGTTCGCCATTAAATTGCCGAAAAGCAATCTGGTCGGTATTTTTGATGCTGTTCGAAATTTGACGCTCGACTGGAGTTTGCAACTTGAGCAAGCGGGTGTTCTCGGCGAGAACATGTCATTTACGGTAACCGAAAAAATGGAAGCGAAACCAGTGAGTCAACAGTTCTTCATTCAAAACGCGGGCGTTGTCGGCAACGTAACCGACAACGCTACGGTTACCAACAACCAGACATTGAACGGACCGCTGTCGATATCCGGCGTTCTCGATCTGGTTTCGCAAGCGAAGACATCGATCGCGGCGCTTCCGGCACAAACGCAGGCGCACGTCGCGCCCGTTCTCGATGATCTGGAGACCGAGGCGCGAAAGCCAGCGCCCGACCAATCCAGAATGCGGAATTTGCTAGGCTCCGCGAAGACTATCTGCGAGGGGGCAGTTGGGAACCTAGTGGCGACCGCTATTACCGTCGGCATTACTGCCCTCCTCGCTGCGCCGAAATAAGGCGGACAACCGGATGAGATCGATGCAGAATTGGAAGCACTAACGAAGAGGTACGACGGGGGGATCAATGATGCAGTGGATTCAAACGTATTCAAAAGAGCTGGTTTCACTGATCGTACCGTTTATCGCCTGGGTTCTAAATAACAAACTGAAAGGCAAGGTCCGTCTTCAACTTGCGACACCTCATAGCTTCACTTTTCTTGTGCAGGAGCCATTGCGTGGCCCCGACGGTAATGAGATCCGACCCACGCAGACCGTGCATACCCAGTCTGTGACTGTAAGGAATGCTGGGCGTGAGCCTGCAACCAGACTCGAAATGGTTTTCAACTGGGAGCCGATGTGCGCAAACGTATGGCCGCCCCGTCACTTTGAGAAGCACATTGAACCTGACGGGAGATATGTGCTGATCTTTGACAGCCTGTCGCCGCGTGAAACGGTTGGCTGTGAAATATTGTCTGTTAATCGCGAGTTGCCGTTCGTCGTTACAGTCCGATGCGATCAGTGTGTTGCGCAGCCCATAACGATGTATCCGCAGCCTGTTGTTAGCGACAAAATGCGGATTGTCGCTTTCGTCTTGATGATGCTTGGGTTAGCTGCGGCTGTTTATCTTTCCATTCTCGTTGCGCAATTCCTGATATTGGCAACGCCTTATGGGCATTGATCCAGCGTTGTTTAGGGTCGTTATTGATACGGCGGCATGACAAGCGGCTTGTCGGCGGACACAGGCACTTTCAGGTCGGTCGTATGTCCCTCGATGTCGCTGACGGTGTTCGAGTTGCCTTCGATATGGATGAACGTGCACGCGCTACAAAAGACGGCACAGAGGACGAGAAACAGACTGCGCATGATGTTCCTCCCGCGCACGCGGGTTGACTGATCCGCCATACCACGCCGCATCCGCCTTGACAATGCCCTTGCGCGGTGACACAAGGCGCGCATGGACATGACCTCCCAGTACCAGACGGAACAGCCTGCGCCGCCCGGTGCCCTGCTCGATCCCGTGGCGCTGCTGGTGCGTGACCGTTACCGTCGCGCGCGCCGCTGGCGGGCGGTCGAGCGTATCGGCAGGTTCACGGTCGAGGAGACGCTGCGCAACTGCTACCGCCAGTACCACGCGATCCTCGATCCGCACGACCAGGAACTGGTGGACGCATCCGGCATCGACCTCACCGTCTCGATCACGAAGCACAAGACGGATGTGCTGGTCGCATGGATGCGCGACCTGCTGCTGAACAGCGCCGATGCCCCCTTTGTCGTGTCGCCGACGCCGATCCCCGAGCTGTCCGTGTCCGGCAAGGCGCAGGTCGTGCAGCAGGTCAAGAAAAAGCTGCTTGCCGATGGCGCGACACCCGGCCCCGAGGGGCTGGTCGATCTGGTGCGCCAGCTCAAGGCGCAGCAGCTCGCGGCGGAACAGGACATCGCCCAGGCCGCGTCGAAGGCGATGCAGCAGCGCATCGAGGAACAGCTGGTCGAGGCCAGCTTCCGTGACGAGCTGCTGATGTTCCTCACGAACTTCGCACTGTACCCGTATGCGGTGCTGGTGGGTCCGACACCGGAAATGCGGCCCGTGTTCCACTGGAAAGGCAACCGTCCCGTCGAGACGTACGAGCCGATGCTGGCGGTACGCAACGTCAGTCCCTTCGACTACTTCTGGTCGCCGGATTCGCCGTCAGGCGGCAAGGGCACGTTCGACGTGATCCGCGAGCGCATGACCAAGTACCGGCTGATGATGAGCGCGACGCTGCCCGGCTACATCACGAAGAACGTGATCGAGGCATTGCAGCACTTCGCGCTGCCCGAGACCAACCGTGACTGGCTCAACCCGAACCCTGACAAGCCGATGGTGGGGTCGCTCATGTGGGGACTGGATGATTCGATCGATGTGATCCGCCATTACGGCCTGCTGTCGGGCCGTGAGCTGCGGCGTTACGGGATGTCGGTGGACGACGGCGAATACCATGAAACCGAAGCGGTGGTGCTCGGCTACTGGACGATCCGGCTGCTGGTCAACCCTAACCCGAACACGGCGGAACGCCCGGTCTACGTGACCTCCTACCAGCGCACACCGGGCAAGCTGCCGGGGCATGGCATCGGCCAGCTCGTGCGCGACATCGAGCGCGCGTTCATGGCAGCGCTGCGTGGCACGCTGGAGAACGTCAGCTACTCGGTCGCGCCACTCGGCGAGGTCGATTACCGGCGCATCCAGCGTTACGTCGCGGACGACCAGATCGGCAACGTGATGGCGGGCACGGTCGTGCCGACCGACCCGGACCCGGCCAACGGCGGCAGGCCCGCGCACTACTTCCACACGGTACCGACCGTCACCCAGCAGACGATGAGCCTGATGCAGTTCTTCATCGACATGGCCGACCGCTGGACGGGGCTGCCTGCGGCGCTGTCGGGCCAGCCCATCGGCACCGGCGTGAACCGCACGTTTCGCGGCATCATGGCCCTCTATGGCAATGCACTCAAGGGGGTGCAGAGCGCACTGACCAATCTCGACATCGACGTGTTCGAACGGATGGGCAATGCGTACTTCAGCTTCAACATGAAGTACGACCCCGATCCGTCGATCAGGGGGGATGCGAAGGTCAAGGCGCGTGGCACCAGTGGCCTGCTGGAAAAGGAAGTCGCGAAGCAGAACGCGCAGGACACCTTGCAGTTCATCGCACAGCTCGCACAGACGGGCGACATTCCGCCCGCGCTGCTCAAATGGGCCATCGACCAGGCGCTGGTCGCCGCTGGCGTGCCGCTTGACCAGTTCCCCGACGAGAGCACGCCCTCGCAGCAGGCCGGAGCGCCACAGCAGCCCGGCGCACCCGGTGCGCCGCCCTCGCCGTCACCTGTCGGAGGCGCAAGTGTTCCCGATTCGAACGTGGCTGCGTCGTCGGCTCCTGGTCAACCCGTGTGATGTTGACTCGGTGGTGGGCGACGTGATGGAGAAGGTTTTCCCCACCGCGTGCTGGTGCTGCTCGGCACTGCGCGGGCTGCTGGCTGGCTTCGTGCTGGGCGCGTTGACAGCCGCAGGGGCCTGCGCTATATGGCACTGAGCGCAGCAGGAGGCCCCGATGCTGGATCAGGACAAGGTATTTCCCGGCGATACGGTGTGGGACATTTTCCTGGGCGCGGGACAGGTCGAGGAAGTCACCCCGGATGGGAGTTTTGCGGTGCGCTTCGGTGCGCGCCGCACGATGCGCTACATGCCGGACGGCTTCTTCTCGGGCGTCAAGCGCGTGTACTGGTTCAATCCGGTCGTCTTCACGCCGCGCAAGGGCCAGTATGACCGGCTTGAATTTGTGCGTGCGGTGATCGGCGTGCTTGACCGCTATCGTGGCATATGAGGTGGCGTATGAGCTGGTACATGAGGGGCGCGCAATGGACTGCACCGTGTCTACCGGCACGCTGACGTGCGAACCGGCTCATGGTGGACAAGGCGGCACGTCCGGCGCATCGTGCGACAGCCGTTACCGCAACGATGTCGTGTTCGACGCGCATTCGGCCAGCCGCTGGTCCGCCGTGTTCGTGGTCGATCCCGGCGCGGCGCTGGTGGTCTCGGTATTCGAGCTGGCGGGCGGCGCGCTCAATGTGCACAAGGTCGCGCTGGCGGCAGGCGACATGCCGCAGGGTTTCGCCTGTCCGGGCGTGTGCGACGAACCGGCTGGCGTGATCCCGCCCGGTGCGCCCTTCCCGAGCGTCATCTACCAGAAACAGGTCATCACGAACGCGGTGCCGTGGGTGATGACCGATGAGGACGACACGAAACTGATCACCACGCCAGGCGCATACCGCTTCGAGCTTTCCGACAATTCACTTGTTGGGGAAACCTACGTCGAGGCGCGGCTGGTACGTGGCGGCGGCCTGCCCGCACCGCTGATTTTCGGTAGCGAATCGCAGATTACCCAGACCATGCAGGCTGCTGAAGAACGGAATACGTCATGATCCTCTTCGACAGCCGCTCGGCCAGCATGACCAGTCCGACCTTTCTCGTGCGCCCCGGAAAAGGCGTCGTGCTTTCCGCGTTTGGGCTGGCGCATTCGGATGCGGGCACCGCCCAGCTGGCCATCATCGAGAAGGTCCGCTACGAGGACGGCATCATGCCGCACGGCGACGTGTGCGAAGACCTGGAGCCGCCCGAGGCAACCATCCTGCAAAACGAGGATGTCACGCAGTGTGGCCTGTGGGGTCTGTCGCCGTGCCAGAACCTCGGCGTCCTCACATTACCGGGCTCGTACCGGCTGACGTTGAATGATGCTGCGGCGATTGGCTCGGTTTATGTCGAGGCGATTGAAATTGGCGCGGATGCCGCCGCGCTCGTGCCGCAGAACCTGTTCTTCGGCGCGGCTGCCTGCGACTGTGGCGGGTAAAAGGAGTCCTTCAGATGTCGAACAATTGCTGCCAGTTCCCTTCCAGCGTGCCGCCCTCCGGCCCTGCCAGTGGTGATCTGACGGGCAGCTATCCTGGGCCGTCGATTGACGGGCTGATGGCGATGCGCCGCATCGTCGGTGATGCCGCCGCCCAGACCCTGCTGAAGCAGTTTGTCACCGATGCGCTTCCGCCGCCCGGGGCTGCGGGTGGCGACCTGACCGGTGACTACCCGAATCCGCAGGTAGACGTGCTGAAGGTCGCCGCCGCTATCTCGCGAAACGAGCAGGCCCAGCAGATTCTTGGTAATGCGCTGTGCGCCGCGCTGCAATGCTGCATCGACGACGCGATCCGGGATGTGCAGGTGCCGCCTGAGCGGATCGCCAGCGTCTTTCTGCGCTGCGACGGTTCACGCCATGTGCCGGGCAACGCACTGCCGACCTGTGGCGAGGTGGACAGCAAGATTGAACAGGCCATCGGCGGGATTCCGATGGACAGGTTTCTCGAACTGGTCGATTACGACCCGGTGACGCACACGATGACCCTGCGCATGGACACCGGGGAAACCTTCACCGTCGATCTGAGCGAGCTGATCCCGATCAACGCCGGTGCCGCGTTTACCGGCGACGGTTCCGTCGCTGCGCCACTCGAACTGAGGTTCGATCCGTTCGGGGCGCTGACCCTGACGGAAAACGGCGTCGCGGTGCGCCCCTCGCCGAACCCGTCCAATCTGCTGAAAGTGGATGCGACGGGCGCGAATGTCATGTTCGCGGCGATAGCCGCCCCGCCTGCCTCTTCGGGTACGGACGTGCCGACCGATGCGTATGGCGCGCGCGATACGTTTCTCGGCAGGCCCGCGGGCTGGCTCGATCTCGGCAGCGGCAGGAAGGTGCCGTACTACGCATAGCTGATTGCATGAGACATCCATGACGCTCCGCAAACCCGTTGCCCTGGTTGGCAGGACGCACGATGTTCTGTCCGCTGGCGATCTGCTCGATCCGGCATCCATCCCGGTCAGCGCCGCCGCTGGCAACACTATCGTCGTGAAAGGCGACGGACTGTATGGTTCGCCATCGCAACCGGACGTGGGTACGGCTGTGCTGATGACCAGTGGCGGGGTCAACGGCCTGACGCTGGCGACAAAACAATACGTCTGCCTGGGCGACACGGTGAGTTCCGCGTTCACGGCGCCAGGCAGCACTTACCAGGTCCTCGGCAGTACGTGGAACACGTTCCGGTTCACGAGGGCGGGGGTCTACCTGCTGACGTTCTATGCGTTCCTGTCGAAGGCGGCTGGGCCAGGCAACGCGCAGGACGCGATGTTTTCGCTGTCGCTGTTCAGGCTGAATCCGCCCGTAGCTGGCGCGTTCAATGGCGCGTCGGTGGTGTATCCGGTCGGGCTGGAGCTTTTCGGCATTGTCAACGGCTCATGCTCGGGCACGGCAACCTACCCGCAGCGCGTGGATACGGCCAGCGAATACGCGCTGCTCCTCGGCTTCGATTCGTCCTATCCGGCAGACACCGTGAAGTTCGGCAGCGCGCCCATGCAGTTTCTTGCCACCGTGCAGGCATCGGGGGCGTGGTTCGGCTATACGTCCAGTTCTGTGGCGGGCATTTACGGCACGAAGCTGAGTGACTGAACGGCTACCGCCAGCGAGGGAATCATGACCATCCGGACACCTGTCATTCTCAACGGCAAGACGCACGACGTGCTGTCCGCTGGCGACGTACTGGCTGGGAGCGCCGTGCAGCTATCGTCCGACGCGGGCAACATCCTGTCCATCGGGAGCGACGGCGGCCTGAAGGCGGGCAGCGCCGACAAGTGGTTTGACGCGGCATTCACGGTGGGCCTCACGTATGCGGCTGGCAATCCCGTCCCCGAAGTTGGGGGCGGATGGCAACTGACCCCGCTCAACAGGCTGCTCTCCGGACAGGCAGGCCGGTATAGCGCCTATGTTTCGATTACCGGCGGTGCGGTGCTGCTCCAGCCGGGTAACTACTTCGGCACGGGAACGCTGATGGAATTCAATGTACCGCCGACGAGATCGCACACGGTGTATCTGACGACCCTCGCGTCTGACGGATCAAACAGCTCGAACCCGCCAAGAATCAGTATCGGTGTCGCCCTGCCGCCGTTTTCAAACAGCGACGGTACGTACCGCCTGATCACCGGCCCGATCTCCTTCTCGCTGACGAAGCCATCGAGCCTCCAGCTGCTGTATACCCCCTACAGCGCAACCTGGAACCTGGATTCCGAATTCCAGTTCTTCGCCGCGCCCCTTTAGGTTTATGACGTACGTGAATGCAATGGGTTGATTCGTTTCAATAGAAGTGCTACATACCAGCGCAACAGGCCGGAGGCGAGCGATGGGCGACTTTACGAACCGTGACAACAAGGGCAACGGCAAGGCGGGCGGACGTGGCATGAGCCAGGATTTCACGAACCGCATGAACAGCGGTACGTCCGGTGCCCGCTCCAGCCGTTCGAACGCGCAGGACATGACGAGTGCCGTGTATGGGACCAGGGCTCCCCGCTCGAAGGGCTTCACGAAGGTCGTGAAGAACAGGGAGCTGGGCGGCCAGTTCAGGGATGCGCCGGATATCGGCGACAACTCGCCGAAGCCGTTTGACGTGCCGGGGTTCCGCCGTGGTCCCCGGCCATGACAGGCCGTAACCTGCAACCCCGCCTGACGCATGAGCAGGTGCAGGCGCTCGGCGCGCTTACCAGGCAGCCGGAGCTGTTCACGGCGCTGGAAAGCATTTTCGTGGACCTGCACCACGCGGTCGGGCAGGACTACGATGCGGCGAAGAATGCGCTCGTGTTTGCCGAGGGCGCGCGCGGCACCGCACAGATTGCGCACGGCAAGCTGCTTGTGCTGGCCGACATCCTCGACTTGTTTAACCGGCAGAAGGTGTAGGAGAGCAAAACATGGCTACCCGCCATCCCGCCGCTACAGCGGCGGAAGCTTTTGACAAGTCACTTGAAGGCGACGATGCGTCCGCATCCAGGACCACCACCGCCGATGCCGCCGCTTCGGCGTCTTCCGGCGCGCGAGCGGCAGCGAAGACTGATTCATCCGCCGCGCCTGCGGCATCCGCCACCCCGTCTGCCGCTTCTGCCTCGACCACCGCGCAGCCGGACCCCGACATCGAGGCACTGCGCGCGCGGCTCGCGCAGGCCGAGTCCGAGCGCGACACGTCGCGTCAGGCGGCGCTCGATGCGTCGCGCCTCATCGAACAGTACGAGACGACCGGCACGCAGAGCGTGCGCACGATCAGGGACCTGGAAAGCCGTCTGGAGGAAGCCGACCGCCAGCGCGAAGAGACGGCGACACAGCTACGCCAGGCACAGCGCGAACGCAGCTACGCGATTGACTATTCGGCGCTCGAAGCGGTGACACCCGAGGCCGCGCGCGAGCTGGACGAAAAGTTGCTCCGCCCGCGCCTGATGCGCATCGAGGACGACTACGCGCAGAAGCTGCGTGACCAGCAGGCGGCGTTCGACGCGCGCGTGAACGAACTGAGCACCGGACAGACGCGCCTGTCGGACAGCCAGAAGAATGCGTCGCTGGCGATCACCAATCGCGGCATCGCGCAGAAACACCCCGATTTTGAATCACTGCTGGCGCAGGCCGAGTTCAACCGCTTCCTCGACGCGAGGATTCCCGGCACCCGCCGCAGCTACCGCGACGAGATGAAGGCCGCCTATTACGACGGCGACGTGGACTACGTGAGTTCGGTGGTGGACGCGTTCAGGGCGCGCGGCAGCACGCCATCACTGCGCGCCGTCGCCGACGCGGGCACTACTAGGGTCGCGACCGAACCCGCGCACGCGGACCAGCGTGTGTACACGATGAAGGAATACGAGGACATGTCGTTCCGGTTCCGCAGCCGCCAGATTTCGCACTCGGAGTGGAAGAAGTTCCGCACCGATTTCGACCAGGCGGAAGCCGAGGGGCGCGTGCGGTAGCCGGTATGGGTTGTACGGATAGTTTGACAGATTAGACGTTTAGTAGTGCGTAGCGGATGACGCAGGGAGAAGCAGATGACCATTGCAACCTCTTCCGGATTTGGCGGGCTGGAGAACACCCCGCTCGCGCGCATCGGCTACTACAACAAGATCATCGCGCGCGGCTGGGAAAAGGATTTCCTGCCCCTGATCACGAACACCGAGATCGACGAGCGGATCACGCAGTGCAACCAGGTGGTGCAGTTCACCCGCCAGCCGCTGGTCGGCCCGTGGCGGCCCTACGAGAAGAACCAGGAGCTGGTGCCGGAGCAGATCACGCCCGAGGGTTTCTGCATGCGGATCTGCAATGCCGCCTACAAGGACCTGAAGTTCGACAAGCTCGACATCGCGCGCATCTGCGACCGCTTCCAGCCGTTCGAGGAATCGCTGCTGGACTCCGCCTACCAGGGGCTGGCGGAGGAATGGCGCTGCTATGTGCTGAACGGCATGGTGCTGGAAACGTGGGCACGCAACAAGGGCAACAAGGCGGGCAAGTCGTGCAACATCGACCTCGGCACGATCAACGCGCCACGCCTGATCACCGGCACCAGTTTCGGGCGCGAGGTCGCGAAGCTCAAGCGCACCCTGCAGGAAGCGCGCCGCTGGGAAGACGGCAAGATGGCGCTGATCATTCCGCCCGCGATCCAGGAACTGCTGGTGGAGTCGCCCTACGCAAACGCATTGATGCTCGGCCAGTGTCTGGACTGCTCGCTGCTCGTCACCGGCCAGCTGCCGGGCAGGATCGTCGGCTTTGACGTGTTCGTGACGAATGCGGTGCCTGCCGTGATGGATGCCACCACGCAGACCGAGGCGTACTACATCGTCGCCGCGCACCGTGACGCCTTCGCGTTCGCGGGTGACCTGATCGAGGGCGAGCTGGTGCGCCCGAGCCGCTACTTCGGTATCGAGTACCAGATGCTCGCGGTATGGGGTTCAAAGGCGATCCTGCCCGACGCGATGGCGATTGGTTACTGGACGGTGTAGGGAGCCAAGTTCATGAACACGTTCAACCTGTACAAGGGCGGCATGCCGGTCATCGCCTTTCCGCATTGCCATAGCGAGCGCGATTTCCGGCTGCCTTATCCGGCCACTGTCGCGGGCGAATATGGCCGTGGCGATTTCACGCTGGGCGACAACATCCAGCCTGCTTACCGGCCCTACCAGCAGGCGGTCATGCGGGACGTAGCGGCGGGCGATGTGGTCAACCTGCTCGTGGTGCCAGGGGAACACTCGCTGACGGAACTGTTCGTGAAGACCGAACCGGTTGCGCCGCCGATTGCCCCCGGATGCAGCACGGTCGGCTGCAACGCAACCAGCATGGAGGGCGTCACGTTCGACGTGATCGGCAACATCTACGGCGTGGACGACGACGCGCTCACGAAGCCTCCTGCTTCCAGCATCACCATGCCCGCCGTGTTCGCCGGACTCGATGCGTCGGTCGAGGCGTCCGTGCACGCGTTCATGCAGCAGTACGTCAACGCGGGCACGGTGCTGATACTCGCCGTGCGCTTCCTGACGGGACCGACGACCAGCGGCGAGACGTTTGCCGATCTGGCGGGCCGCATCACGCTCGTCGCCAAGGCGCACGATTTCCAGTATCCATTGATGAACTGAGGCCCCTATGATCCAGCAGAGGCAGACCGCACAGGCCCGCACGTCAACCCGATGCCGCTGCGGCAATGCGTGGGGTGCGCACGGCCAGCGACAAGTGACTTGTGGAGTACTCAATGGCAAACCCGACACATTCGCCAAAACCGGCAAGGCCCCGTTTTACGCTGCCTGCCGACCCTCGACCGCGTGCGGGCGATGACGAGAACCTGAACGGGCCGCCGCCTGTCGTGCCGCCGTGTGGCTACCTGCGCGAGAAGGCAACGGGCATGGTGCACGTGTATAGCGAGGAGATGGCACGGCGTGGCGACCTGGTGGAAGCCTGTGATGGGCCTGATGACTCCCGCCCCGAGGTCGTCGTAGCGCCGCCCCCGCCCCCGCCTCCACCTCGCCCCGCATCTGCGCGGCGGGCGGCGGATACCGCTGCGCCGCCCAGGCGTGAGAACGGAATTCCCCACAGCTCCGTGGAGCTGAATCTCCATGCGTCTGATCCAGGTACTCGATGATCTGGCTCGCGACCTTAACGACGCGGAAGCAGGCCACGCGTTCCAGACCTGGACGCGTGGCCAGCTCCTGTCGTACCTGAACGAGGCGCAGTGCAACGCCTTCACGCTGAACCCCATGCTTTTCACGCAGACGGTCGTGATGCAGCTGGCGCCGGGCCGCGAGCAGCAGCCGTGCCACTGCACAATCCTGCACAAGATCGTCGGGCAGACGGACGCGCACGGCAACCTGCTCGGCGGCTACCTGCCCCGCCGCTCGGACGCCGCGACCTACGGCTGGACCAAGCCGGGATGCCCCGTCGCTCCTGGCCCCTTCCGGCTCACCGGCTATAACTTCGACCCGCTGGAAAACGGCGCATTCGCCGTGACACCGCCGGTGCCGCCCGGCCAGACGGTCTACGTGAAGGCCATGTGTTCGGTGATGCCGGATGCGCTCACGTGCGCGAATCCGGATGACGACTGCTGCGCAGAGGGTGGAAATGGGGGAGACGGTAAGGCTGACTGCCGCATCATCACCGCCGCGAAGCAGTGGGTGCTGTTCCGCGCGCACATGGTGGACGAGCAGAGCCTGTCGTCCGTGCAGACCGCGATGATTCACCTGAAGCTGTATTTCTCGCTGCTTGGTGTGCAGTTCTCGCGCCAGCTCGCGCAGCAGATCGGCGCGCTCGATTCGCCTGCGCTCGCGGCGTCGGTATCGACCGCGAAGGTGGCGATATGAGCATCGTCTACGATCCCTTCGCGACGGTGCCGATTTCGGCGTTCACGCCCGAAGTGATCCTCGCCACGGGAGACTGCCCCGCCGAGATCGCGGAAAACTACCTGCGGCATGCGGCCATCGATCTGGCCGAACGCGCACAGGTGCTCACCCGCATCATGCGCGTGGATTTCCAGGCGTGTGTCGCCGACTACCTGATCACGCCACCCGCGTGCGAGCGCATCGTCGCGATCCAGCGTGTCTGTTTTGACAGCGACTGCAGCGAGAACATCGTCTGTCCGCACGAGCCGTGCCGCCTGCCGTGCGCCTGCGGCGACAGCGCTGTGTGGTTCGAGCCGCCCGACATCATCAATGTGACTCCCGCGCCACGTAGTGATCATGACGGCGGGCTGTGGGTCAAACTGTCGGTGGCTCCGCTGCGTGACGCGTGCGAGGTAGATCGCCTCTTCTACGAGCGGTATCACGAGGCGGTCGTGCACGGGGCGCTCGCGCGCCTGTTCGCGATCCGGCGCGCTGCATGGTATGACCCGGCGCTCGCCGCGACGCACGACGGACACTTTGATGTCGGGGTAGCGGCGGCGGGCATGGACCGGCTCACGGGCAACACGCGCGGCCCGTTCAGGATGAAGCACCGGAGGGTGGTCTGATGGACTTCACCCGATGCAGGGCGACCCATTCCCCCGTCACGTGCCCGCCTGTGGAGCAGAGCGCCGCGCCGGCGTGCTGCCGGCCGTTTTCGGTGTGTGTCGGCAATTACACACTGACGTATGACGGCACGTGCTGCGCGCTCGCCCCCCGCAGGAACCGGATACCGGACGGCGTGTATTCGGCAATCCAGTTCCAGGACGGCTGCGTGGTCGGCGTGGGCCAGCTGCCCGTGCCATCGTATACGCCAGCGCCCTGCTGCAACGATGGGTCGGACGGCTCGGGCAGCACGCCCGCCCCCGTGGTGCCGGTGTCGCCCGATGCATGCAACCTCACGCAGATGGGGCCTGCCGGACTCCAGACGCTCCTCAATGTCGCGCCCGGCAACGGCGTGTCGGTACAGGGTTGCGGCACGACCGGCAACCCGCTGCGCATTTCGGTATCCGCGTCACAGGGCGCGGCGATCAGCGCCGTGTCCGGCGATCCGCCGATTCGTGTGCAGGGGGATGGCTCGTCTTCCGCACCGCTCATCATCGGTATGAACCCGTCAGTCGCACCCGGCAACTATGGCGGTCTGATGGTCAACCAGTTCGGGCTTGTCACCGGCTATCAGGCGGACGGCGGCAGTCCCACCGTGCGCGCCATCGTCGGCACCGCTGGCGTCAATGCGCAGGAACAGGCCCCGGCGGGTGGCGGCGTGTACTCGGTCGGGCTGGCGGACACGGGCGTGAATGCGGCCACCTGGCGGCTCGGGCGTTACGACGTGGCGGTCAACACCCGGGGGCAGCTCACGAACGTCTCGCAGGCCGTCGCGCCACTGACGGCAGGCTCCTTCTATTCGCCGCCCGATCCTTCCGTGCCGGGTGACACGGGCAAGCGGATCAGCTACAACGCGGACGGCATCATTACCGGTGTGCAGGCGGTGTGAGATGAAGCCGGTCAGTGCAGCGTCCGTTTCAGGGCCTCAAGCTCCAGCCCCAGCATTTCGCGCAGTCTTGCGTTTGACGCCCGTTCGGTCTGAAGTTCGGAGTCCAGCTTCTGCACGATCTCCTGGAGTACGGCAATGGTGTCGAACAGCAGGTCGTGACTGCTCTCCACCTTTACTACCACGACGGAAGGCTCCTTCGGCTTTGGTGCATCTGCCGGATCAGGATCGAACAGCTGGAGGTCGAGCATTGGTTGTTTCATCGCAGGCATGGGCAACACGCGGGGTGCGTATGGTTACACAGTTTGCTCCGGGCCTGTCCCGAAAAACCCTGTGGAGTTTGACATGCCCTCGGTACGCATCGCCAACTTCTACGGCATCGTGCCGCGCCTGCACCCTGCCGACCTCAAGCCGGGCTACGCGGTTGTCGCCCAGGACGTGCGTCTCACGCACGGCACGCTGATGGCGTGGCGCGAGCGCCTGCCGGTGGCCGATGTGCCGCCCGACACGCTCACCGTCTACCCGTCCGGCTGCAAGTGGCTTGCGTGGGAGTCCTGCGTCGAGGTCGCACCGTGGCTGCCGTCGTGCATGAAACTCTTCGTGACGGGGGACGCGCCCTGGCCGACCGTGGGCGTGCCGCAGCCGGACGGGGCAATGGCGTGGTGCCGCCTGGGCGTACCGGACCCCGGAGCGGGGCCGCTCGCCACTTCCGTGACGCCCGATCCGCTGAGCGACGAAAGCGAGGCGCGTGACTATCTGGTGACCTTCACCAACAGCCAGTGCGAGGAAGGCGGTCCTTCGTGGCCCGGTAACGAGATCATCGTCAACGATGGCGAATCCGTCACGCTGAGCGGTTTTCCGCCCCCACCGTCGCCCGAGTGGTGCGTGACAGGCATGAACATTTACCGGCGCGTCACGGGCTTCCGTACCGGGCGTGAGCAGACCGAGGAACACATCACCGACTACTTCCTGGTCGCGACCGTGCCTGCTGGCACGACCTCGTATGTCGATACCGCCTTGAACCGCGACCTGGGACCCGTGCTGTCCACGCGCGAGTTTGCGCCGCCGCCCGCCTGCCTGCGTGGGATCATCGCGATTCCCGAAACGGAGGTCCTGGCGGGATTCTGCGGCAACGACCTGTGGTTCTGCGCGAACGGCCAGCCGTGGAACTGGCCCGAGGCCGAGCGCATGACGCTTGACTACCCGATTGTTGCAATCCGCGCGCTCGATGTCCCCTGGTATGGCGCGACGCTCTTTGTCGCGACAACCGGCACGCCGTACACGGTTCAGGGCAGCGCCGGATGCAAGAAGCGCGAGTGCCGCCGCGTGCGCCAGTACGTCATGCCGATGCCGATGGTGACGTGCTGTTCGAACCGTGGGTCGGTGGTGACGCCGTTCGGCATGGTCTATGTGGGCGCGGATGGTCTTGTGCTGCTGCCTTCGATGGGCCAGCCCAAGGTGATCACCGACCAGTGGTTCGCCCAGGATGACTGGCGCAAGCTTCGCCCCGACACGATGCGCCTCGGCTGGTACGCGGGCGCGCTCTTCTGCGTATCGGATGTGGATGCGTTCATGCTCGCCATCGACACCGAGACCTACAGCAACTGGGAGACCTGCAAGCTCTCGACGCTCAGCGACCGACCGGTGTTCCTGTATGGCGCGGGTAATGGTGCAGGTAATGGCGAGCTGTTCCTGCTGGAGAACGGTGAGATATCGCAGTGGAACGCGGGCGTGTCGCTGCGTCCCTATGTGTGGGAAAGCAAGTGGTTTGAATCGGCCGGACAGACGTATTATTTCGCAGGCCGAATCTGGTGTGACAGTGACGACAGAAGCAGTGCGAGTGCGGATTTCGCGCTGAAGGCCGACGGGCGCATCGTGTTCCGGCGCGTGGTCACGGGTCGCCAGCATTTTCGCATCCGTCCGTATGGACGGCACATGATTCACGGGGTTATCCTTCAGGGTATCGGCACGGTGTGGGGCGTTCACGTAGCGACGAGTCTGCGTGAGCTTGCTCAGAATGGATGAACGCATTGTGATCCGTCCGGTCTGGATGCCACAGTCCGCGACGGACAGTGGAACCGTACTGGCCGAGCTGGGACCCCTGCTTGATGCCTACTGGCGTGAAGTGCGGCCACCCGGATACGGCGGGTTCGCGTTCAACGTGGAAGGCTTCATCCGCGCCTGGATGAGCCGCGAACTGCTCTTCATTGAAATCCGACTGGAAAAACGTCTTGTCGGTTTCATCTTCATCTTCCGCCGCCAGAGCCTGTTCTGCCATGACGCGGTAGCCGACATCGGCACCGTGTACCTGCTGCCTGAAGTTCGCGGACGCGGCCTCATGCGCGAAGCGCTGAAGCATGCGCGGGAGCTGGCGCGCGCGCTCGACATCACCCACCTTTACCGCAGCGCCGATGAACATGGCGGCGACCGGCATCGCATGCGGCGCGAGGAGTTGCCATGTCCGTAGTCGAAAGCACCGTCAACACCGGCTCGATTGTCCAGTCGCAGGATGCGCGCACCGACAGCGGCTGGATCACCTCATCCAGCATCGCGCAGCTTGCGGCCACCGCCGTTGCGGTCATCAACACGGTGGCCGCGCTGGAAATCTCGCGCCGCGAATATGAGATCGCGAAGGGCTATTACGATCTCGCGCGCGAGCTGCGCGACATGTGGAACAACACGTTCGTGCCGTGCGAACAGGCGACGGTGGCGGAAGCCTGCTCGGCTCCGCTCTACACGCCGCTCTATGACGAGACGGCAGGCCGCTACATCGCAAGCGTGAAACAGCAGTTCCGCGATGCGCTGAACAACATCATCAACTGTTCCAACCGTTTCTGCACGGGACTCACCCAGGCGATGCTCAAGGATGCCGCGATTGCCCAAGCGCAGGCCGTGGGCGATGCGCAGAACTACGCGTACCGCTATGAAGAGGCGCGCAAGGAAGCGAAGGACGATCTGCGCTGGAACCGCCGCATGCAGGCGCTGGGGCTCGGACGCAACCTGATGGCGGAATCGGCCACCTACGCGAAGGCCGCCGAGGGCCTTTTTGGCACGCTCGGCCAGCAGGCCGCGATGGGGGCATCGGGCGCGATGTACGCGCTCGGCTATGGCGGCAGCCGCAATCCGACCGCCTGGCCATCGCGTGCGCCGCAGTCGTGGTCGCCCAATCCCGTGTCGCCGATGCAGACCACGGGTGATGCGGGTGGCGTCGTGGTCGGTGGCCCGATGGACATGAGCATGCCGTCTTCATCGCCCTTGCCGGGAATGGCGCCAGCCCCTTCCACGCCGGTCATGGGATTCGCGCCGGTCAACCAGGGCGGCAGCGACATCATGGCGTCGGTCCAGTCCAATGCCACGTGGGACGTGGGTAATGCGTGACTAATGCCTGACGGAGACTGCGATGCTCTTCATGCCCGTTGACCTGTTCAAGCCCCACGTGCAGGGCCAGCAGCAGGCGATCAAGGATAACTGGAACGACCTGTTCAATGCCGAGAAGCTGCGTCAGGACTACGTAACGACTGACAAGGCCGAGGCGACCCAGGGCGGCGACATCTTCGCGACGAACCAGCGTAACCAGTTCCTGGGCAACCAGTCCGGCAGGCTGGACCAGTTGGGGGCCGCCCGTCAGCCTGGACAAGTTGCGGTGGCCGGACTGAATTCGGCTGCGCAGCAGGCCCAGGCCGATGCCGCGTACAACATGGGGTTGCCGCAGAAAAACGCGCAGACGTGGGCGCAGACGACGGACACGGGCCTGAACCAGGCGCAGCAGGACGCGCAGGTGAAGCAGGCGGGTATCGACTGGCTTGGCGGGGATAACCGTGCACAGACGCTCGGCGTGAACCGTGCGCAGAACGTCTTCGATCAGCCCAGGATCGATGCCCTGCGCAACCAGGGGGCGCTCCAGACGATACCGGCACAGACGGCTTACGACGTGGAGAAGGCCCGGCAGGGAACCCAGGGACTGGCTGGCAGCGGTGCCGCCCAGGCGGCGGGTAACACGCTCGAACTCGGCACAGCGCAGCTCGCCCAGCGTGCGCAATTCCTCCAGCAGTACGCACCGCAGATGGCGGGCCTGCTGTCGTTCCGGGGCGATTCCTCGACCCCGGAAAACGCGCTTGCCCTGCAGCAGCATACCGATTCGGCGAATCAATGGTTTCGCACCAACGGGCTGCTTGAATCCAACCAGCAGGTCGTGTTTCCACCCGGACAGGAACCCGTCATCAACACGTACAACGCGGACGGCTCGATCCTCTCGACGGCGCCGGCTGTCCAGCAGTTCGACCGGATGGCCGAGTTCAAACCGGCCGTGACGGTTGGTCCAGGAGGACGGGTCGCCCCCGTGCGCGCGCCAGCGGGCAAGCAGCCGGTCGTCAACCCGCTGGCGGGGGCGCGTCCATCGGGTCCGCTGCCGACCGGCACACAGTACCGGGCCGGTGGCGCACAGGGCACGACGCCAGGTGCTGCGCAGCCGCAGACGGCCACCACACCGAACCCGTCAGCACCCGCCGAAGCGCCGCTCACCGAAGACCACGTCAAGCAGGCAAAGTCGGCACTGGACGCGTTGAGTGCGCAGAAGCTCCAGCTGTTCCAGCAGTATCCCGGTCTCCAGCATGCGGCACATGGTTTTAACCGGCTCGACATGCCGTTCGAGGGGGGCGGCGAGGCCGAAGTGCCGAATGAAGCGGTCATCGCGCTGGCGAAACTCGATAGCAGGATCAACACCGCGAAACAGCAGCACGATCAGTTGCGCCAGCGCTGGGGCGTGGTCCAGCGCGCCAGCCAGGAAGCGGCGGATAACAAGGCCGCCGAGGATCTGCTGAGGAACCTGAAATGAGCCATCCCGCCGACATCCAGCGATACATCAGCATGGCGCAGCAGGCCGGTACCCGGCACGGTGTACCGCCCGAACTGCTGGTCGGCCAGATCAGGCAGGAGTCCGGCTTCAATCCCGATGCGGTATCGCCTGCCGGTGCGGTCGGGATTTCGCAGTTCATGCCGGGCACCGCGAAGCAGTACGGCATCGACCCGCGCGACCCGGCGCAGTCGATCGACGCGCAGGCCCGCATGATGAAGTCACTTTACGGTCAGTTCGGCTCGTGGCGCGATGCGCTGCACGCCTACAACTGGGGCGAAGGCAACCATGCGAGTTACCTGCGCACCGGCAAGGGGGTGAACGGCCAGCCGATGCCCGCCGAGACGCAGCAGTATCCGGACCTGGTGCTGGGCCATGCGAAGGATCACAGCGGAGGGCAGCTTCCTGCGCACCTTCAGGTGGCCGCGCTCGACTCCAACGCTGCGGCGGGCCGTGACCTGATGGGTGGGCCATCGGCGCAGTTTACGCCCTCGGCTGTGCTGCACACGCCGCAGGGACCCCATGTGGCGATGCCTTCCACGCAGGAGGAACATGACCTGATGTCGGGCATTGCATCGCGCGGTTACGCACCGGATGTCGAACGCCAGCTGGTCGGCGCGCTTGCGCAGCTGCTGCCCGCGCGCGACGTACTTGACGGGCGCGACATGCTGGGCGATGAGGGCCTGCCCGACGAGCTGGACCCGCTCATCCGGCAGATCGTCGAAAAGGCATGACGTACGGTGCGATAAGGGTGCGGCATGGGACTGATTTCTGACCTGATGGCACAGGGCCAGGGCGATGCGCCTGCCGCGCCACGTACCTATACCCAGCTCACGTCCGATCCGGGGTTCCTCGGCGCGTCGTATGAGGATCGCCGCCGCCAGTACGCCGACTGGCTGAAGACCGATGCGCCCCAGCTTCTGCAAAACGTCAGCGACAAACAGAAGCACCAGTTCGTGAGCGAGATCAACCAGCGTTTCGCGCAGGACGTGCCGCGCCCCGCATCGGGGGGCGTCTTCGGCAACGACCTGTTCAACCGCACGACCATCGGCCTGAACGAGGGCATCGGGCAGTTTGCCGATGCGGTGAGCCCCGGCAGCGAGTATGCGAAAGCGATCCGCGCCGAGAACGACCGCATCCGCGCCAGCATGTCGGCGGCCTCGCAGGACGAAGACCTCGCGTTGCAGGAGCGGCTGGCGAAGGCCGACCAGGCGAATCCGAACGCGCCGGGATGGGAGCGTGCAAAGGTCTACGGACGGGCGTTTCTTTCGCATCCGCTCGACACGATGGCCGGGGTGGGCGGCAGCTCGATACCGGCGCTGCTGGGCGGGGCCGTTGCCGCACCGCTCGGTATCGCAGCCGGTGCGGCCCAGGCGTTCGGCGGTTCACGCGGAGCCGAATACGACCTTGCGCAGACCATGCCGCTCGATGCGCTGCGCCGCAATCCCGATGCGGCGGCGATGCTCGATGCGGGTGTGCCCGAGGCGCAGGTGCGTGACACGCTGGGACGGCAGATCGGCGCGGGCAATGTGATCGCGGGCGCGGGTGGCGCAATCAGCGGTTCGTTCCTCGGGCGGGTTGCGGGCGGGCGGCTGGGCCAAGGCATTACCCAGGCGCTCGAAAGCGGCTGGCGTGCGCCGGTTGCGGGTGCGGTCGAACAGGGTATCGCGGGCGGCGTCACGCAGCTCGGCACGAACATCGCGGCGCAGCAGGTGCAGCCCGACGTTTCGACCGGGCGCGATATTTTCGCAGCCGCTGCCCAAGGCGCGCTGCCGGGTGCGGTGTTTGGCGGCGTCGGCGCGCTGCGTTCGCGTGAAGCGCCTGCCGCCACGCCCACCGAAGAAGCCCCGCCGTCCGCGCCAGCTCCCCAGCTTGGCTACGACCCTAACGTCGCTTCAGGCAGTCCCGTAGTGACGTTCCCTGATGGCAGCGTGTCGCTTGCATCGCAGGCGGGTGCGACGAGCCAGGCAGTCGGAGAAACGCTTGCGCAGCGCCAGCAGGCGCGTGAGATGACCGATGCGCAGACCGCGTTGCAGCAGCGCCATGCCGACATCGCGGCGGCGACCACGCGACGCGACGCGACGCAGGCGGACCTCGAAAACCTCACGTCGATGTATCAGGGCACCGCGGAACAGCCCGTGCAGCCTGTCACGCAGGAAGAAGCCTATGCGGCGATGGCACCGCGTCGCGCTGAAGCGCCGCGCACGTTCATCGACCCCGACGAATTCGGCGCGCACATTGATGCGCTCGATGCGCAACGTCAGACGGGACGTGATGCCTATGAGGCGTGGTGGACTGAGCGCCTGAACCAGCTCGACGCACAGCCCTGGCGGCAGGACCTGCGGCCCGACGAATCCGCTGCCGCCAACTATCAGGCGTGGTGGCACGACGAAATGATGAACAACGATACCGCACAGCAGGCCGAAGCCCGCACGCGCCGCGAAGCCGCCGAGGCCGAGGAAACGCGCAATGCGCTGATGGACGCCGTGAGCGACGAACAGTACAACGCGATCCAGCAGCGCATCGACCAGGCCCGCGCGGAATCGCTGCGTGGCGTCGTGGACCGCGTGGCCGGACGGGCTGTCAATGATGCGCTGGCGGACCCGTCATCCCGCCAGTCCGCAGCGGAACGCTTCAATGCGCTGCTGGATGCCGAAATGTCGAACTATCCACACTCGCGCGCGCAGCTCACGCCCGAACTGCTCGAACAGGGCCAGCGCCTGGCGGGCGAGCGTCTGGAGCACGCGCAGGGACTGCTGCACGACACGGCGCAATACCTGCATGCGATCCCCGACATGAGCGCGCAGGAAACGGCGGCATGGATCAACGATGTCATTCCTGAAAGGCGGACCGTCAATGAAAACCAGCAACCCCGTACTGGCACCCAACGTGAACCCGGCACGCCCGCGCGCACGTCCCGTGCCACGCGCGCCGAACGCGGCCAGGCCGCCACCCGCGACTTCGCCTTCGGGCACACAGCCGAAAGCAGGCGTGAACCCGCAGAAACTGATGGCGATGGGCATCGCGCTGGGCGCGACCGGCAGACCCGTGCCGAAAGCGCTGACACAACGCCTGTCGCCACAGCAGCTCAAACAGATGGTGAACATGATCGTCCTGCTGCGCCAGCGCCGCCAGTTCAACCGCTCGGGGCAGATACCGGAAACGCCCGAACTCCAGCGGCAGGCGCAGCAAATCGCCGCACGCGGTGGCCCGCAGCCGCCCACCAACCCGACACCGGCCCAGGTGCTGCGATCACTGCCGCCCCAGGCGCGCGCCGAAGTGCTCGCCAACGAGGCGCAGCTGATACGGCAGCAGCAGGCCCAGCAGGCGGTGAACCAGCGCTCGCAGCTCGCCCAGCAGACGCAGGGGAACGTGCCGCTATAGCGTCCTCAACCTCGCCCTCAACCGCCACCGGAACGGAGGCCAGCCATGCCATTCAGGAGCCGCGCACAGATCGGCAAATGCTTCGCGGCGAACGACCCGAAGTGGGACTGCCGCAAGTGGGCGAAGGAAACGCCCGCCCTGAAAAACCTGCCGGAGAAGGCGCAGCCGGAGCGCGCGAATCCCCCACTGCGAAGGAGAACTACACGAGGCACGAAGCGCTGACGCGCGTGATGTCGGAGCTGACATCGATTGAAAATCCCCATACGCGCACGCGGGAGCGGACCTATTTCCGCGACCAGATCGAGAACCTGGCTGATCCGCAGACCGGCCGCGTGACCGGCGATGACGTGCAGAAGCTGGCCGACGAAGCCAGGCAACGGCTGGGCGACCAGCGCCTGTGGGTCAAGGCGAACCGCAAGGTGCCCGACCACATGGATGTATCGAAGGATGAGGCGCAGATCACGGACGAAAGGGCCGCGCCAGCGAACGATAACGTCAACCGTCTCGCGCCCGAGGACAAGGCGCTGTTGCAGGATGCCGCCGCCGCGCACGGCGTGCGCTCGCCCGCGAAGTTCGCGATGATCGCCAAACTGAACAGCGAGTTTCCGGGCAGCTTCTGGCACGACCTGTCCGCGAAGGTCAGGTCACTGGTCAACACGGTCATGAAAGGCGTCGGCGTGCTCGCTGCCGCCATCGCGATCAATCATGCGGTGCCGATGCACGATGCACGCGCCCAGGTGGCGCATGCCGATGTTACGGTGTCCCGGCATACGAAGGGCCTTGAAGGCAGGAACGATATCGTCAACCAGTGGGTGCAGAAGTCGGGTGACAACAACGGCGGAAGCTATCTCATTGCGGACAAGGAAAACGGCAACCTTTATGTGATGTCGCCCAAAGGCGAAGTGCGGGAAACGATACCTGCCCTGTTCGGCGCGGCGAAGGGCGACGAGGCCGTGCAGGGCCAGACGCCCGCAGGCGCCTTCACGCTGAACTGGCAGAAAGCCCCCGACACGAAGACCTATGGCGACTCGATCCAGACCTTCAGGGCGACAGACAAGGGCACGTTCGCGATTCACCGCGTGCTGACCGGCACGCCCGAGCATCGCGCCGAACGCCTGGCCTCCGGCAACCCTGCCGACAGACGCATCACCAACGGCTGCATCAACGTGCCTGCCGAAGCGTACAACCGGCTGTTTGACAAAAACTATAACGGGCGGCTCTATGTCGTGCCCGACAACGCTGAAGAACTTGGCAGGCGCTTTCCGGGCGGCCAGCCTGCGGGAAAGACCTCGATGCTGCAAAGGGGACTCAAGGCGGGTGCGGAAGCCGCGCTCGATGCGCTGGTGCCGTCCGCCAATGCCTCGACGGGTGCGCCCGCCGATTCAGGCGGCGGCATGGGCATGCTCGCGGCGCTCGGCGCGGGCTATGGGGCGTCGCGCCTGCTCAAGCGCCGTGCTGCCGCGAGAGCTGAAGCGGACACGGCCCTGCGTGCCGACATGCAGCGTGAAGCGGCATACCGGCCCGAACCTGCGGCGTCGCAATCCGCTGCCCCCAGCTTTCTCGCGGATACGGTAGCGAAGGCCGCGTCGATCCTCTCGCGCGACGAAAACCCGATCCCCCGCACGCACGACGAAGCGATGAACCTGCTGCGCGGCGAGCCGGTGCGCGAACCGAAGCCTGCCTCCGCCGACACGCTGTCGTACCAGCTGTGGCGCAACCTGCGTGAGGGACTGAATTTCACCGACACGCCATTCCTGTCGTGGGCGCGTCAGAGTCTCAGGCGTGATGGCGGTGAATACGATTCGATCCCCGCGTACCGCGCGTGGCGGCTGATGAAAGGCAAGGCGCGCGCCGAATACCACGACATGCTGCACGACCAGGGCAAGCGGCTGATGGACCTGACCAACGACATCGCGCAGAAACACAAGGGTGATGGACGTGACCCGGCGCAGGTCGCGCGAGAAATCTCGTACTACCCGACCTATGCGCATATCGCGGGCAGCGCCACCGATGCGGTGCATGCCTCGCTGAAGGAGGGCCTGGACAATGCCCAGGCGCGCATCGACGACGTGGTGAAACGCGGCGAGGTCGCCTCGCCCGACATGATGCGCGCACGCGACGCGGCACGGGACGATCTGGCGGAGTTCGGGCACGCGCAGCAGCATGATGGCAGGACAGACGCGGGTGAAACCAGCCGCCTGCTGCCCGGTGGGGCGACCCGCGCGCAGGCCCGTGAGGCGATGCGTCTGCTGGAGCAGCGTTACGGGAAAGACGACATGCAGCGGCTTGCCGCAGAACATGTCAAGGTACATGCGGAGCTGCGCCGCGCCGGAATCGATGCGGGTGTGTACGACAGGTCGCTTGAAGACAGTCCGCTGAACCGGGACTACGTACCGCTCACGGGCGACCCCGGCATCAGCGAGACCGGCGAGCACGATGTGTTCGGCGCGTCCGCGATGAACCACGACCTCCTGCGCACGCGCGGCGGGCGCGCATCGCTTGCCGATGACGCACTGACCGCCTTTCATGCGCGCGCCTCCGAGCTGTCGCGGGCCATCGCGAAGCAGCCGTTTGTCGAGGCGCTGACGAAAGCGATCCGCGACGAAAAGCCTGCGGGCGTGCATGTCGTGCCGGACAGCCAGCCGGTCGGCCAGCGTGATGTGATCCGTTTCCGCGACGAGGAAGGCAACCGGCAGAAGATTTACTGGGACGACCACAGCGTGGGACAGGCACTGCGCGCGGGGCTAAACGACGCGCACAGCGAAGTGTTGCAGAAGATCGGCGCGGCCACGCGTGGCTATTTCCAGCTCATCACCCGCTTCACGCCGATGTTCGCGCCCATCAACCGCATGAAGGACGTGCTGGAGCGGTCCTTCAACGCCGCGTCGCGCAATATCCTGACGGCGGAGGGCAAGCCCATCAGCCGCACACGCTTTTTCTCCGACGTGGCCCGACGCCAGGCCAGCCCGCAGATGAACGGCGCGGTGCTCAATTTCCTGCGTGGCGCACCGGATACATCGAAGTTCGGCCAGTACCTCAAGGAACTGCACGAAGGGGGCGCGCTGATGACGTACACGAACGAGTATGCGAAGTCGCGTGAGTCGATCATCCGCGAGGCCGCCCGCGCGCGTGACATCTTCAACTCGAAGGACGTGAAGGAAAGTGCCCTCACCCTGCGCGACGTGGCACTCGGTTACGTCAACAAATGGAACGAGTTTTTCGACACCGGATCGTCGCTGTCGATCTACGCGGCGCTGCGCGATCAGGGCGTGCCGAAGCAGGAAGCGCAGTTCCGCACGCTCGACCTCTTTGACCTGAACCAGCGCGGCAAGGCAACCGGCTGGGCGCGAGCGTTCCTGCCGTTTGCCAATTCCACCTTCAAGGGCGGCGGCAACTTCGTGCGCTCGATGTCCACGCGCCGGGGCCAGGCCCTGTTCGCGACCGCCTTTGTCGGTGGACTGATGATGTATTCGATGGCGCATTCAATGGCGAACGACGACCCGGACACCGGCAACGAGGTGGACAACCTGCCGGAGAGCACGATAGCGAACGGCATTCCCGTGAAGGTGGGCGACCATTTCCTCTCCGTGCCGGTCGGCTTTGGCATTCCGAAGGTCGCCTGGGAGATGGCCGTGCTCGCGTCGCGCGCGGCGGCGGGCAAATCTGACATGAGCGATGTCGTGTTCGGTGCGGCCAATGCGGTGCTGCGCGAGACAACGCCGCTGTCGCTGCCCGAAGGCAGCAGCGGTTCGCTGCTGAAGGACGCGTTCATGACGGCGACGCCGGGGCTGCTGCGCCCGGCCGCACAGGTCGCGCTCAACACATCGCAGTTCGGCAGTCCGATCGTGCGTGACCTGTCGCCGGAGCAGTACCGGTCGATGCAGGGCACGATGAACACCGAAGAATCCTACAAGCGGCTTGCCAACGGGGTGCGCGAAACCACCGGCCTCGATCTTGCGCCCGAGGAATGGAAGACGCTCGTGAACGGCTACCTGATCGGCCCGCTGACGGGCGTGGCGTCCCTCTTCCAGGAGCCAGGGGCGAAGGGCAAGCTGCAGACCACGCGTGAAGAGCTGGGGCTGTGGGATGCATTCGGCCTCTCGCGCCTCGTGAAGGGCAACCCGCGTGAACTGGAAAGCCAGTTCTACTCGGAACTGGACCGCGCGCAGCGGCAGCAGCGCGCGGGCGCGGCGGGCGACGAGGACGTGGACCCGGCGCGCGTGGATGCCACCACGCGCGCCGTCAATGCGTTGCGCACGCTTTCGCAGCAAGCGAAACAGGCGTACAAGGATGCGAACGGCGACGTGGAGTTGATCCGTCCCGAGCTGGAGGCCATCGAGGCGCAGCGCGGGCAGATCATGCGCGGCTATCTCCGGGAGACCCAGTGATGATTGTGCATAAGATGGCACATAAGCTGATCGTGCGGGTCGTCCCCTACCGTACCATCAAGACGTGCCTCGCGCTGCGCGAGGCCGGGTGCCATGATGCCGGGAGCGGTGAGCCTTTACGGGAGCTGGACCTGCATGTGCGGATCGAGCGCGTGCACTGCTATCATCCCGAGCCGCTGAAGCAGGTCTGGAACGGCTGCTGTTACGTGCCGTGCGATGACGACGGACGCTCCCGCTGCCCGTTCCCGGTGATCGACTATCCGGCCTTCGAACGCGACCGCGAAGGCCGCATCTGCTTCTACTGGGACCGGCTGCTTTACACCCAGCCATCGGGACGCTACCGGGCAGCGGTGCGCCGTGGCGAGCATGAACTGCTGGTGTTCGGTCTCCAGCTCGACGCCGCGCCCGTTGTCGTTGAACAGGTCGCGAACGTCGAGGTGGCCCCCTGCGACTGCGGAGCGTGATGGATGGCACAGGTATCGATAACCGGTTTTACCGCAACGCTTGCGGCCCCCCTGATGGCCGAAGACACAACCCTCGTGCTCAACGCCGCCGCACAGACGCTGCTCGTCTCGCGCCTGTCCGATGCCGGCAACGGCAACTACGCGTTCCTCTACGTGCATGACGGCGCGAGTGTCGAGGTCGTGAAGGTATCCGCGTATGCAGGCACGCTGGCGCTTGCACGCGCTTCAACGCCCCACAGCTTCCCGAAGGGCGCATGTGTCGATGGGCGCGTGACCTATGACGGCGTGAAAGACCTGATCTGCAATTTCGACTGCTGTGCGGGTGACTGCCCGTGCGAGGCCGTCGCGGCGGCGGGCATGGTGATTCCCGCGTCGCTCGCGGGCGTGCCGTGGGAAGGCATGGTGGTGTTCAGCGGCGCGATGCCGATGGCGCTGTCGGTTCAGGGTGCGCCCGCGTGGCTCGGCGTCACGCTGGGTGCGAACTTCGTGAAGCTCGCGGGCACGCCGCCTTTCGCGGGCCACTACCTCCTATCGGTCGGTGCAACGAACTGCAACGGCGCGGTGGCGTCGCAGCCAGTGATGCTGGACGTGCAGGGGTAAATGCAATCGCTCCGTCGCGCGGCCTGGCGCTATTTTCCCGAGACTTCCCGCATACCCAGTTTTGCAATGCCTCGCTCGGTTCGACAGTCATACGCGAATACATCGTCCCCTTCAACCCACAGACCGTCAAACTCCACCACAACCGGGCTTTCGTTGATGGTCACCTTCCATTTCTGCCGCGCTGGCCTGCCCATACTGTTCCGGATGTGGAATCCGCGACCGTGACTGCCAGAAATCTCCTCGACATTGAAGGTGACTGAATGCTGCCCTTCGCGGGCAATAGTGATGTATCCCATGCGTCTCCGACCCTTTTCTTGTACGACACCCCGTCATTTTATCGCTCTTAGCGACGCAACCTGCACATGCGTGTCGGTTGCGTGGTCGAGCGTGCCCGCCACGAGCACCGCGCGCTGCGCAGTCACCCCTGCGGCCAGCGCGCCGACCGCGAAGCGCCAGCCGCTGCCAATCGCCCAGTATTTCTGCGGCCCTATCACCGAGCGGTCCTCGATCATCGTGTAGAGACCGGTGCGGTTCGCGACCAGCGCGTTGAAGTGGCTGTCCTCGGTCTGCGTGGCCTCGTACTCCGGGCGGATCAGTGCAGTTTCCTTGAGCATCAGGTGCAGCAGCCGCATCGTCTCCACCAGCGCGACATGACCGCCCGCGAGCGGATAGCGGCCCGCCTCCATCGTCAGGCACCGCTCGATATGCTGCGTGACCGCCAGCGGCCCCGACAGCCCCAGCAGCCAGCCGTCGCCATGCATGATCTTGCGCACCGGGTCGGCATACGCGAAATCGCTGCCGGACAGCGCACTGTCCGCCGCCATTGTGATCGCGCCGTCGTCATTGCGCGCTGCTATCGTCGTCATCATCCACTCCCATCATGTCGTCGCTGGCCTGCACGCACAGGCAGTCAGTGCGCAGCACATTCGAACCGTACTTCGGCAGTCCCCTGCCGAGCGCAGACTGGCACCTTGCCTTGACGAGCTGGCTGTGGCGTTGCATGTCCGCGAGCGCGTCGGGGTAGTCGATGCGTCGCCGCCTGCACCAGTCGCGCAACGCCGCCCGCGCGATGTAGGTCCGCCCGCTCTTCTGTTCGTAGCGCACCTTCAGCGTCCCGCCAGGGGCGATGTCGCGGATCACGTAGTCGGTTGCCAGCGACGCATCGGCGGGTGCGTGCGACTGCGCGACGATCACGGTGCTGCCGATACTGTCGTTCAGGAATTCGGCCAGTACCGTACCGCCCCTGGCCTGGCTATCCGCAACCTCGCGCCGCTGGTCTGGCAGCAGCACATCGGCCACCCAGGCCTCGACACCTGCCACATCGATGTCGTGCAGGCCCGCCGCCTTCGCCAGCCCGGCTCCCGTGAAGATCGCCGCGAGGCTGGCGAACCACAGCCGCTCGTCACGCCCCGCATTCGCGCGGCGCATCAGCGTCTCCTGGCGCTCGCGGATCAGCGCGGGCAGTCTCCCTGCATTTGCGACCATCCATTGCACCAGGATTTCTCCCGCATGCCCGTAGTTGCCGAGCGCCAGACTGACCACGCTCTGGTCGTCGATCCAGCTGCGGTCGTTCGGGTCGATGGACGGCAGCGGGACTTCCAGCAGCCGGTTGAGCACCGCGACATGTTCGCGGTCGGTCGTCGCGGTCAGCATCGCCCGCAGCGAACGGTTGGCCGACGACAGGTAGATCGACTGCCATGTGTGCCCCTGCGTCACGTCAAGCGTCGCGGTCATGCGGTCCTTTTCCTGGCCGCTGGCGAGCGCGTGCAGCAGCGGAAAAACCTCCTCGGGCTGGGTGAGTGCGATCTCATCGAACATCAGCGGCAGGTTGTGCAGCACGCCCAGTTCGGCCATCAGTGCGTTACGGGTGCTGCCGTATTTCGAGGTGGGCGCGTGCTTCATCAGCAGTTGCGGATTGCCCCACACGGCGGCGGCGATCCTTTGCAGCGAGGTCTTGCCGGTGCCGGATTCGCCCACCAGATGCACGAGAAAACCCGGCGACTCGGTGAAGTGCAGCAGCGGTGCGCCAAACGCGGTGAATAGCGCGAAGGCCATCGGCTCCAGCCCCGGCTTCGCATACAGGTTCGCCGCGCTGCGCCACGCGTCGAGCGTACCGGCTGGTTCCAGCCAGCGCGCCATGCTCGCGGCAGTGCGCGCGAGGCGCACCGGCACCACCTCAACGCCTGCCGGCGTGTTCCTGAACATCCGGTTGCCGGACACGAACGCGCCGTCTGCTGTCGAGCCGAAACGCACATGCTGGGCCACGGGCTTCTGTACCTGGCGGATCTGGTCAATGTAGGCTCTCATGTATTCCACCATCCGGTTGTTCTGTCCGGGAGCAAGCGTCACGCCCCGCGAGTAAAGTTCCCGCTGGAGGTCAAGAGGATTGCTGAATAGTTTTCCAGACAGGGGAATCTCATACCAGGCGTTGCGCGTCCTGTCGTAGATACCTGTCCAGTAGTCGAAGATTTCGCGGCCTTCACTGTCGTAACCCTGCGCCGCTTCCTTCACGTACACAGGCTGATGCGTGAGCGGAACGCGCCGCACCCTCGCGTTGCCGCTGTCATCCTCATAGCGGTCAAGCCAGGCGACGCCCATCGGATGCCCGTCGTCCATTTCCTCCGGCGTCACCAGCTCGAACCGCGCATCGCGCAGGCGCAGCGTCATGCCGATTACCTCACGCGCGAACGTGTGTGGCACAGCGAATTCGCTTTCCGTCTGGTGATCGCCATTCACCACGTTGGTGAGCGCGGGTGCTGCGCTCGTGCCGGGCAGCGGCCTGCCCAGCCCGAGCACGATGGGCGAGCGGATCAGCCCGTGATGCACGCACCGCTCGCAGATGCCGGGGCGCTTGCCGTTGAATACCGCACACGTCATCGGCATGCCGCCGTCACCCTGCTGGCGGGCCAGCACCGCGAGCTTCGCATCGGTATCCTCGCGCCGGTAGCGCGCATCGCGCTTTGACATCGCATGGCACCATCCGTCGCCCTGCTGGCACAGGCGCAGCACCGACAGCATGCCGCGCCAGATGTCCTCGCGCTGGAACGGTGCGTCGCGTATCTGGCGGCAGCCGGTGATGATGGGTTCCGCCGATTTCGGCAGCGTCGCATCGAGCGCGTGCAGCAGCGTATCGGTATGGGGTGCGGTGCCGTTTGCACGGGCCACGCCATGGCCGCCGCGCGGTTGGCTGACAAGTGACTTGTACGGTCGGGCCGCCGTCACCAGCCGGTCGCCCAGCTCGCTGTCCGTGTAGGGATCGTTCAGCGTGACCAGCTCGACGGGCCGGGGTCTGGCCGGGTCTTTCCGGTTCGACGTGCCAACGGGCCTGAGCACGCGTGATGCATCGGTCGTGCACGCATGGTCTACCTTCAACCCCAGCCCGAGCGCGACCACCTTCAGGACCGTCGCGGCCATCAGCCAGACGCGCTGTGGAATGTCTTCCGAGAACGGCCAGTAGAGGTGAAAGCCGTGGCCGCTGTTCACCACCAGCGGCCATGGCAGACCCGAGTCCTGGATGAACCGCGTGATCGCGTGCGCCGCGTCCTTCCTGGTCGGATACGCATCATCGCGGGCGGGCTTGATATCGATGTCGAGCCACAGCGAGTGCAGCCACGCCGCGTTTTCCTGCGTGCGGTAAAAGCGCGTGCCCCCCTTCGCTGCCTTCGCCGGGTTGTCGTGCGGGCGTTCCCGGTCGCGAAAGCCCGCGAGCGCCATGTAGGCGTTGCCCTGTGCCGTATCAATCGCCCGCAGACGCGCGGCCAGTCCGTCCACGTCCGCATGGGGCGTGTTGCGCCACCAGCTGCGCGTGCCGCGCTGCACGGGCGTGGCCGCGCACAGCCAGCCGCGGGCTGGCAGCACCCGGCGCAGGAAGCCCGCCATATCGGTCCTGTTCATGGTCTGCACGGGGCGCGCGCTCACGCGCCCCGGCCCGGTTCAGTCGTCGGTCGTGCCGTTCAGCAGGGCGGCCACCTTCGCTTCGAGAGTGCCACCGATCCCGGTTTCGAAACCCGCCTCGGAGCCCGTCCCGATGCCGGATTCGCTCTCTTCACCGTCGCCTGCCTGCACGGCGGCCCGCGTGCCACGGGGATTGACGAAGCCGCGTGACGGGCGACCCTCCGTCCCGCCCGACGTGCCATCTTCGGCCTGCTTCGGCGGCACGAAACCCGCCTGCTGCCGTGGCGGGGCCTGGGTGGACTGCTGTGCCTGCCCCACACTGGGGTCGTTAGCGGCGGTCCGGCGACGTGTGCGCCGTGCCGTACCCTGCGCATCTGCCTTCGGCGGGGACGGCGGTGCCTTGCTGGCAGGCGGCGGGGGCGGCGGAGGGACTTCCTCCTGCATCTGCGGCACTTCCAGCGCGTGCGGATAGTTCTCCAGCAGGTAGTCCGTCACCATGTCCTCCGTCACCAGCGGATGCTGCGCCCATTCGCGCACCGTCTCCGGCACGTCCGGGTGCATGAGGCCCGGCGGCTCGACCAGCGGGCGTTCCTCGTGCTGCTGTCCGTGCTGCGGTTCCTGCTCCCGCACTACCTGCTGCCGCTGCGTGTCCGGCTCGGGTGCTTCCGCTACGCCGTCCATGCTGTCCACAGGTGCCGACGCCGCGTATTCTTCTGCGTCCACGTTCAGCAGGTGCAGCACGTCAGGTTCCCGCCCGCGCAGCGCCGCCGCCGAAATCTGGTCCGGCCCGAGAAATGCCGCACTACGCTCCGAGTTCAGCGCCACGCCAAAGCGCACGACGGGCACGGCCGGCTTTTCATCGAACGTCAGCTGCGTGACGATTGCGTGCGGCGGAATGCCGTGCGGGAAGCCACCACGCGGCGACGCAAGGTACTGAACATAGTCCTTCAGCGACCGCAGATTGCTGGCGGGGTCCGACTCGCCAAACAGCGACATCGCGTTGATGTCGAACGCCCACGCCTCGCCTTCGATGTCATCCGGCGACACGATCACGATACGCTTCTTGAATTGGCACGCGCGCCCGCCATTCTGGCCCGAACCCTTGATGTTGTTCGGGCATTCGGCGCATGAGTGGACCGGTCGCCAGCCGCGATTCGTCTCGATCTGCGGAATCTGCTCCAGCGGCGCTTCGGGGGCGACGCCATCACGCGACCAGCACGTAGGCCGTGCGCCCTCCACCTGGCCGTACGGCGTTTTGAACCAGATGCGGCTCACACTCGGAGAGGCCGCAATGATCACGACCTTGAGCGTCCGTTCGGGGTGCACGTAGACCTCGGTGCCGCCCCGGTAGAAGCGAAACCGGCTGCTCCTGATCGACAGGCGGTTGATGCCGCCCGAGAGGCCGCCGCCCAGCGCAGCGCCGATGCCCGAACTGTCACTGTTGAGCAGCGCGAGCGTACGCGGGTCCACCGTATCAAAAATTGCAAGGTCGTTCATGACTGTTCGTCCTCCTGGTTGTCCTTCGTGAGCCATCTGCGTGCCTGCTTCAGGTAGCCGAGCGCATTGACCTCGCCGTCCGTCTGCGGGCCTGCCGCCTCGATCTGCGCGATGGCCTCGTTCACATGCCCGGATACCGTGAGTTGCGCCACGTCCTGCGGCGCGTCTTCCGTTGCCGGGGTTGCCTGCTGTTGCTGCACCGCTCGCGCGGCGCGTCTGCGTGTTGCCATGTCCTGTGCTCCTGGGGTTATGCCGCCGCGCGCGTGCGCGCGGACTCACTGCGACGCCTCACCGACACGCCGTACGCGGGCATCACGTTAATGGCCGGTGGTACGCGCCCGTCGTTGGCCGCCATGTAGCTCTCAACCGCCTCCTTCGTCACGCGTCGGTGCAGGTAAGCAAATACCTGTGTCGGGTCCGCACGCGCCTTTTCGAGGCGCACCGCCTCGGCCAGCAGCCAGCGGTAGAACTTCGGCCAGCCCTCGGCGGCGCACGAGATGGTGTTGACCTTCGTGCGTGATACCGTGGCGGCCCCGGTCCTGAACCCGTCCTGCTGGCGACGGTTCATCCGCGCGAGCATTTCGCGCTCGATGCCCTCCTCCACCGCCTTGAGCCTGCGCAACTGCTCCTTCAGTTCGTCGTCGCGCCTGCCGCACATCAGGTGCGCACGCACCAGCTCGTCGTCGGTGGCCTGCTGCCAGCTGATGCCGCTGTTTCCGTTCATGTCTTTACCGTTCATGGTTTTCCTCGTGCTGGTTCACGATGGCTCGTGAATGATTTCGCGAAATAGTTCGATGATCCGTTCCTGCAGGTCCACACCTTCCTTCAGCGACCGGAAGAGCCTGCGCTCCGCAGGGGTCGAATGCAGATGCACGATGGCGGGCGTCTTGGACTTCTGGTGCACCGAGTTGATGCGCTCGACCGCCTGCCGGTAGACGAACGCACCGTTCATCGGCGGCCCGAAGAACACCACCGTGTCCGCTGCCGCCAGCTCCACGCTGAAGGCCGCTGTCCTCGGATGCAGCACCAGCGTGTGCGGGTCCTTCTGCCACTGGAAGTTGTGGAATATGTCGTTGCGCCTTTTGCCCGTCACGTCGCCGTCCACCCGCGCCACGCTCCAGCGCTTGCCCAGGTGCGCAACCAGCGCATCCATCGCCGCGCGGTACGGTGCGAAGATCACCACCTTGTATTCGGACTGTTCGATGATCGAGTCAAGCACCGCCAGCCGTTCGCGCATGTCGAGCATCACCGGCTCGCCCGTGTCGGTCTTCACCGCCCCCGTTGCGACCTGAAGCAGCTTGCCGACCAGCACCGCCGCGTTTGCCGCCGTCACCGTCCTGCCATCCTCGGTCGCCACCAGCATGTCGCGCCGCAGCGACTCGTAGAGCTTCTTCTGTTCCTTCGACAGCGGTGCCTCGAACTCCAGGTACTGCAAGGGCGGCAGATCCATCACGTCTTCCTTCGCGTAGCAGATCGCCGGTTGCATCACCTGGTTGACGAGCTTTTCGGAACCCGCGAGCGGCAGATACTTCCTGCGGTTCGACGCGTACATGGTCATGTTCCGCCACGCGGTGCGCGAGGCCGGAACCTTGCGCGCATCGATCAGCTTCACCTGGCCGTACACGTGCATCGGGTCGCCCGGCGTACCTGTGGCTGCCCACGCCCAGGCCGCCGGTCTCACGACTTGCTCCGCCGCCTCCCAGCGGGCCGTCGACGGGTTCGCGTAGTCGGTGATCTCGTCCACCACCACCACGCCGATGCGGCCGGATTTGACCGCCTCGGCCAGCTCGCGACCGATGACCTCGATTCCGTCCGGGTTGATGATGAAAAGGTCATAGTTGCCCTTGAGCAGCTTCAACCGCCGCTCGCGCGAGCCCGCGAGCACCGCCACCGACCAGTGCGGGAACAGGCCGAACGCTTCCGTCTCCCACGTCGCATGCAGCCCCGACACGGGCGCGATTACGAGCGCCCCCTTGACCTGCCCCTGCGTCTTCAGGAAGTCGATGGCGATCAGGATCGCCGCCGTCTTGCCCATGCGTGGCGGATGCAGCACGAACGCGCGGGTGTTCTCGGTAAGGAACGCGGCGGTATCGGTCTGGTGCGCCATCACCGGGTGACGGCCCCGGATCAGCGGCGCGCGGTAGCGGTAACGGAAGACCTCATGGCCCTTCACGTTCACGCCAATATTGCGCAGCACGCGCATCACGTCGGTGGTGTGCGGCACCTTGAAAAGCCGCCGCCCGCGAAACACGAACTCGCAGCAGGCGGGAATGACCGCCTTCACGCGTTCCGGGTTACGCAGGTGCAGCACCATGGCATTCTCGCCGGGTATCACGACTGGCATTGCTCTGTCATCCTCACTATCTGTCTGGAACGGCGGTATGCAGCCTGCCAGGCCGCGCCGCCGAGCGCGAGCGGGTTGTAGTCAGTCCAGGCCTTAAGCGTCGAAACCGCGATGCCGCGTTCATCGGCGATGCGCTGCATGGCCGTACGCACATGGACGTGAACCAGCAGCACCAGCGCCTCAAAGGCCGGGTAGTTGTCCGCATGCACGACGAACGCAAGACCACCCGCCGCCCGTATCTGCTTCAGCCGCAGCCGTTGTAACGCGCTCACGGGGCTTTTTGTGGTGGCCTTCGTCTCGACGCCGACCAGTGCGCCGTGCAGGCACACGAGAAAATCAGGGTGTCCCGATTCGCCGTAGCCGAACGTGACGACCATCGCCCGGTAGGCTCCGACCCGCGCGAACAGCGCCTTGCACCGTGCCTTGATTTCGCCTTCGGGCGTGCTCATGTCCGTCACCGGCTACCCGCCACGCCCGTGATATTCACAGCGGGTCACGGGACAATGCGCCTTGCAGAGTCCGCAGGGTGTCGGCGGATACTTGCCCTCCGCCTGCGTGGCTTCGTAGCGCCGGAACTCATCGAACAGGCCCTCGGGCGTGAAGGTCCCACGTCTGGCGCGAAAGCGCACCATATCGTCCGCCTTGAAAAACACGAGTGCGCTGTCCACTGTCTGCACCTTCGGGTGATGGGCGAAGGTCAGCAGCGCCAGCATCTGTAGCTGCTGCGTATCATGCTTCAGTCGCCCGGATTTCCAGTCCAGCGTGACGGCCCGCTCGCCCATCACCACCGTGCAGTCGTCCTTGCCATACACATACTTCGTGTCCTGTGCCTCCCACTCACACGGATGAAAATCGTGATCGACCGCCAGCCTGCGTTCGACATGAATTTCCGCCTTGCCGCGATAGCCGTCCAGCAGACGCCCCACCCACTCCAGGTGCGCAAACTCGGCGGGCATCGACCTGCCATCACGGATGCGCAGCTCAAGTGACTTGTGCAGCCGGTTGCCCTCGCGGATCGCGTCGGTTTCCTCGAAACGCACTTCTTTCGTCACGTATCTCGCCTCGAACTGGCGCGGACAGTTCTGGAACGTCGAGAGCGCCGTCTGGCTGATCGGAATGAATTGTCTGTTCATGACATCACCCGTTCATGTGTTCCAGACGCACCACCTGAAGCCAGCGGTACACGTCTTCGTCGCGTCCACGGTAAGTTCCATCCCACTCGCCCGTGAACGGCACGAGTAGCGCGCGGGCCAGCGCGGCTTCACGCGGCGACATATGAAACGAAATCTGCCGTTCGGTGCTCGGCGTCAGGTACACGACTGTTTCGAATCCGGACTCCGCTTCGGGGTCCACGCTCCAGCCCACGAACTCCGAAGGCGCAATGACCTGCTTCACGCCTTCGAGATACGCCCCCATGAAAATCGCCGCGAGAATCGCAAGGTTGTTGCGCTCGCGGTAGACCTGATCAAGCCGCACACGCGGCACCAGGTCTTCATTGCTGCTGGTACTGCTGTTCTCTGATTCCATTTCACGTTGCTCCGAAATTGCGGCCAGTCCCGACTTCACAGTCGAGCGGCAGGCCTGCGGACCATGCGGGCACCTGTCGCATGCATGTAGCGACATACGCCCGCGCCTCATTGGCCTCCTCTTCCCTGACCGCCGTCACCCAGGCATCATGTTCATTGAGCAGCACCGGATAGCGCTTCGCGATCCGCCGTGCCTGCCACTTCATCACCGCGAACGCGAGCGCCTGGGTCAGGTTCTCGGCGAGCTTCGCGCCGTACAGCTTCCTGCGCACCGTCGCGTGTCCCCTGCGCCGGTCGTAGACGATTTCTTCATCGAATGACCCGGACTCCCGGTTCTCAACCAGTTCGACCCGCAGGTTCGGATAGTTCAGCCACAGACCGTCCGGCAGACGCACGCCAGGCGTGTACGTACCGAACAGCGTGCGGCTGCCCTCGTAGAAGAACAGGTCACCGCGCGGCCCGCCAAACCATCCGCTACCGCCCGCGAGCAGGTGACGCAGCACCTGATCGCAGCGCAACCAGTACAGGACGATCCGGTCGTTGGTCTGGCGGTACACCTCTATCGAGCGCATTGCCATCTGCGGCTCCAGCATCACGCCGTGCTGGGCGCGTGCCATCTTCCTGAAACGCTCCCAGCCCATCCCGAAGCCCGCACCCAGCACCACCGCCTTGCCGGTCTGCCGCCACGTCACGTAATGCCGGTCCTCGGGCAGCGCGCGTTTCGCGCGCTCGCGTATCTCATGCACGTCCAGTCCGCTGATATGCGCGGCCATCACCGGGTACGGATCGCCACCCGTCGCGAACAGGTGCAGCAGGTCGTGCTGGTTCGCCTGCCACGCGAGCGTGCGGGCCTCGACCTGTTTCGAGTCTCCTGCCACCAGCACGTATCCTTCGGGTGCCTCGATGGCGACGCGCATTGCGTCGCTCTGGCCCTCCACGCGTCCGGTCGGCAGGTTTTGAAGATCGATACCATCGTCACCGCCGAGGCGATGCGTATGCGCGCCCGACACCTTCATCGGCACGCTGAGCGACGGGAACCTCGACAGCGTGATCAGCTTTTCCAGCCGGGTTTCCTCGATGGTTGACTTCACGCCCAAGCGCGCGGCTACCAGCGCCTCCAGCAGCGTGTTGCCCGACTCCGCCAGTTCCATCAGGCCCTCGTCCGTCTTCGCAAATGCATACGTCAGCTTCGACGGATTCGACGGTGAGGGCTTCACCGGAATGTCAAACGACACGGGCACGCCGCCCGTGCGGCTGTAGCGCTGCTGGAGATACTTTCCATAGCGCACGCCGCCTTCGTCGTCCCGGTCAAAGGCGCGGCCCGGCGTCGCGAACCACGCCCACGGCAGCGCGCCGCCCATGAACTCCAGCATCAGCGCAAACTTTTCGTTCGACGCGAGCACCGTTTCAAGCTGTTCAACCGACTGCACGCCGAGACGTTTGCCGAGTGTCGCCATCAGTTCGGCCTTGCGCTCGCGCACGCGCTTCAGGTCCGCTACCAGCACGTCACGGTTAAGCCGCAGCATCGGGCACGCGGCCATGCGGATCGCGATGTCATGCCACACCAGCTCCCCCACGGGCAGCAGCGGGGCCATGATGTGGAACAGGCCGTGGCAGATGTCGGTGTCGGTGCAGCAGTAAGCGCCGTAGCGCGCCAGCTCCTGCGGCGTGAAATCCGCGCGCCGCTTGCCAAGCGCCCGCGTCACTTCGTCGCCTTTCTCCGGTATCGCGTAACCCAGCGAGCGCATGTGCTTCGCGAGCGCCGCGAGCGATCCGCCTGCGCCATGGTCGAGCCCCAGCGCACGCGCCATCGACAGCGTGCATGCCAGACGCGCGGGCAGGATGCCGAAGTGCCACGCGAGAATGAGCGCATCGAAGAAACTGTTGTGCGCGACCATGATGGCGTCGTTCCACCATGCCTGTGCGCCCAGCGACTTCTTGAGGAAGCGGACATCACCCGTGTGCCACGTCGTTGGCCCACCGTTGATGCGGATCGAGTAGCCGATGACCTCGAAACGCGGATCGCGCAGGTACTCGGCAGTCGTCATCCGGGACAGCGAATAGTTGTCGTCGTAGTACGTTTCAAAATCCGCGAAAACGAGCTTCATGACGCACTCCGCAGAAAATCACACCCTGTGATTCACGCGGCGTCGTACAGCTCGACAATCACGTGGCGGTGACGCACGATGCCCAGCTTGTCAAGCAGCCAGCGCGGCGGGCAGCGCTGCGCCTTGAGCAGCATCTTCAGGTAATACTTGTCAATGTTCAGCTTGATCGCCATCAGCTCGACGTTCCCGCCATAGGTCCTGTCGAGCATGGACACCAGCCGCTCATGCACCTGTTCGGGTGTGAGCGGATCGCCAGCAGACCGGTAAGACATGACAGCCTCCGTGTCAGGCATCGCACAGGCCTGACGTTTATTACGCAGAAGCGCAGGTTAGCATCCTGCGGGTAACAATGTAGGACACCTAATATGTTTGAAAGGATGTCGTCACAATTGCACAAACATCTGTCTAGTTATTCCTTCCCCGGTTCCGGCGAACTGACATCACGCGCAGGTTCGACGGCGCGTTGGTGCCGCCGCCCTTCAGACGCCGGATGTGATCGACATCACGTCCCGCGATGGCGGCGCTGCCGAGCCGGTCTTCCATCGTCCTGCGCGCCGCGTTGCGCGTCGCCCGGTCCTTCTTCTGTGCGGGAGACGCGTGGTCCCGCAGGTATTCCTTCCGGTAATCGCGATCCTTCGGGTTCTGGCCCATCTGCGTCTCCTTGCGTTTGCCTGCGTACCGGTGTGTATCAGGCGGCCTGCGCGACCGTCACCGGACGCAACGCCTCCCATGCTTCCATGAGCGCGAGCAGCATCGACGGCTCGACCTCGAATTCGTACAGGTGATCGTTCGCCGCATGCTCACGCAGCTCGGCGAGCAGTTCATCGCCACCAACATGAACCGCGAACCTGTCGATACCTTTCGCCACACCCGTGAGCTGCGCGGGGGTGAGCGACAGGCGCTGCGGCTGCCTGGCTTCCTGGCGCGTCTGCATCCGCTTCGCCTCCAGACGCTTCATCGCCGCGACCGTCACCTTCGCCGGCTTCGCGGTCTTCGGCCTGCCGTTAGCCGGTGCTGCCTGCGCTTCGGCTGCGGCCTCGCGCTGTACTTCCTGCTGCATGGTCTTCAGCACCCGCGCCGCATCGTCGCCATGCCTGCGCACGATGCCGATAGCCGCCTGGGCATCGGCCTGCCCGCTTTCCACCATCGCCTTCACGTCGCTGTTGGCGCGCGCCAGCACCAGGTACTGTTCGACGGCCTGCGGCGTGCGCCCGATACGTTCGGCAATCTCGCGGTTGCCCGCGCCCCGGTTCTTCATCCGCTGGATCACCGCCGCGATTTCAAGCGGCTTGAGCGGCAGGCCATCGGAAGCGGTCAGCAGCCGCGCGTCGCGGTCAGCATCGTTGCCTGTGAACGGGATACCCCACAGCCACTCAACCTGTGCGCCTTCCTCGAGGGCAAGCAGCGCGCCGCGCCGCCGCTGGTGTCCCTCGACGACCAGCACCCTGCCGTTCATGACGCGGAACTCGACGGGCGGCACATAGTGCCCCGCCCGGTACGCATCCGCAAAGGCACGGATTTTCGCGCGGCTCTCCAGGCTGTCGTAGTCACGCGGGTTATAGCCGTCCTCTTCCTCCAGCCGGTGCACCGGAATCTTGTACATGTTGTCCTTCTTCAGGTGGCCCGCATCCGCCAGCGTGCGGATCGAGTTGGTCGTCTTTGCGGCTTCGAGGATGGCGGTATTTTTCGGGGGCATGTCAGAGACTCCTTGGGTTGTCAACGTTCGAATGAACGCAATCAGGACGCGCAAAAAGCACGTCCCTTTACGGAATGGGATCGGATCAGATAATGCAGGAACGGGCGCTACGAATTAAGAATTCGCAGAGGAACAATGTCGAAATGCGCCGGATGCAGAAATGCGATGCGGGGAGGGAACAGGCAAAAAATCAGTCGTGGACTGGATTACTAATTCGAGTCGGATACGATTAAGAATACAGACTAAATTTTCATATGGCATGAACATTATTGGTCACGTTTCGGAGCAAGTCAAGGTAACGACCTCGTAGTGCCGCCGCACGGCTTCTGGCAACGTGACCCAGGCATTGCGCACGTCCTTCGCGACGAGCACCGACAGCAGCGTCTGCGCGGCATCCTCTATCCGTGCCGCTTCTTCAGCCTGCCGCGTGCCGCGCAGCTTCCCGGCCTCGCGCAGCCGCCTGTGGATCTGGTCGAGCAAGGTCGTCGTCCTGACGAAGATGCCGGTATCGCTCATGAAAACTCCTGGGATGTCATGGGGGTTCGGGATCATGCGGCGTCGAGCTGCGGCGGCTCACTGACTGCCTCGTTCGCCACGACAACAGCTTCAGGTGCCGCAATCTGCATAAATGTGCCGTCAAGCTTCGTCAGGTATTCGCCCAGCGCCTGCCACGCCCGGCGCATTTCCTTGCCGTAGTCATACTGCTGGTAAGTGCGAAGCAGCGTCGGGTTCAGTCCCTTCCTGCGCGCCTGCGTCGTGATGGTATGGTTCAGGCACCGCTCAACGATCCCTTCATCAAAACCGCAGGCCTGCATGAGCGTCGCCCCGGTACGCCGCAGGTCGTGACAGCTCCACGGCCCGCCTGACAGCATGAGCGAACGGGCCGTCACTGCCGCAGGCCTGTTCTTTCCCTGCCAGCCCCTGCCCCAGCTCTGGCGGGAATTGATGGCGCACTGGAGAATGGCGGTCGTCACAGGCTTGCTGACATCCCTGGTGTGCGGCAGCAGATACGGCGTGCGACCGGTGAGCGTGTACAGTTCGCGCAGAAGCCGCACGGCGAAATCCGACAGATGGATCATGAAGCCTTTCCGGTTCTTGGCCTGCGTCGAGGGAATGAGCCACGTTCCCGCCTTCAGGTCGATATGTTCCTTCCAGCGCGCCGCGCAGATTTCATTGATACGTACCAGTGTCGCCAGCATGATCCAGACCGCCAGCTCGTGTTCACGCGCAATGGGTGTCGCCAGCCCCCGTCTCGATCCGGTACGGAAGTTGAACACGTTGCGGATCGACTGGAAGCGGTCCCGCAGGTCGATGATCTCGTCGTCCTCCAGCACACGGTCACACCAGCTCTGGAAATCGGCTGGCACCAGCCGGTCAATATCAACCTCGGTGGCGGGGTTCACGTCAAACAGCATCCGCCAGGGCCTGCGTCTGCCCGCCCATGTGAACATCGCATCGATGTAGATGAACAGGGCAAGCGCGGTCGGCACCTTGCCCGCCTCGATCAGGGACCTGACCGGACCACGAACATGCTCGGCCTTCACGTCGAGTACACGCACCTGCCCCACGATGGGCAGGAAGTGCAGTTCGAACATGCGACGCACCCCCTTCGCCCCTTTCGGCGTGTTGTCCACCTGTGCGACGGGGTGCCATTCCTCGAAAAGTGACTGGATCGTCAACTGCTGCTCGGCCTGCTGCCGCCCGTGTCCGGCCAGCTCCCGCTGCTGCCGGGCAATCTGTTCCTGTTCCAGTTGCATTTTCTGGACGGTGGCCCGCTTCTGTCCTGCCGGGTCGCCGCCGCGTTCGACACGCAGCCGCGTCTCGTCAAGGCGCTCGCGGATCGTTGCTACCGGATCGCGCGGCCATGCGCCAAGCGACATTTCGCGTGACTGGCCTTCGAACCGGTAACGGTAGCGAAAGTGGACACTGATGCGCCCGCTGGCTCCAACATGAACCTTGCCGGACAGACCCGACCCTTCGGTCAGTACCCGGTCGTTATCAGCGGCGGTGAGCCTGGCGAGCGTCGCCTCGCTGATGGCTGGTGATCGTCTTTCCCCCACGGTTTTCCCCACAAGTCAGATGCCCTGCCCGGATTCTACGAGCGATCGCGGTCGCTGTGCAGACACCTAACCTGTTGAATCCGAACAAGATAAACGTTTGTCGAAGTGGTGCGCTGCGGGAAAACATTCTCCACAGTTTTTGTTGACAGGCCTGTGGACAATCCTGCTGGAAAGGCTGCAAGTCGTTGAAGTCACGATATTTTCGCGCGGCGCTCCGGTTTTACCCTGGTTTGCCCCGTTTCGCTTCGGCGCGAGTCGCCTTATGATGCACTGGTCGCGTCTATTTCCGACGCGGCCGCCCGCCAGAATCCGCAGCCAGACGACAAAACGCGCCAAAACGCACGCGAGCCGACCATGAACAAGCCCAGCGAACGCATCGTCGTATTCGTCACACCCGCCCAGAAGCGCGCGATCGCCTCGACCGCCGAAGGCCTCGGCATCAGCGTCAGCGAACTGATGCGGCGTGCGGTGCTCAGCTTCGGTGCGACGAGCGAGCAGGTCAAGGCGGCGAGCATCGTCGATCGTTTGCGGGCTCCGCGTGAACCGGATGCGTTGAACGAGGCGTTGCGCAAAGTCGCCCGCGGCACGCGCCACACACACGGCACCGCGACACCCGCCCTACCGCCGGCGCGCGCGCGCAATGCCCTGCCGCCGCCATCCGCTTCGTCGATCAACAATGACGCTGATGCGGCGCCTGTTCCGTTTCAGGACGAGCTGCACGCCTCGTCCCGGGTGCCGCTTCCGGCCCGCTCCGGCGCGTCGTTCAAGGACGCCCCCGCGCCGACCGAAGATTTGCCGGACGCAACGCCGCCTTTCGATCCCGCCACTGCAACCGAAGAGGAAATGCGCAACGCGGCAGAAGCCGTCGCAAGGGTGGCCGCGGCAAAGGCTGCGGCGCTTGCCGCGGGCCCGAACGCCACGGCCGACGCGGCACACGCGAGCGGGCCGGACACGTCGCGGCAGCGCCCACGCCTCGACCCCGCGCCGGTGGACGACGATCCAGACGCCGCCGACCCCACGCCAAAGGATGGCCGCTTCGCGTGAAACTCGCTGGCGCATCTCCGGTAGTCAATCGACGGAAATCCGGCGAAACACACCGCTCTTTGACCACCGCAAAAGCGACGTTTTGATGACGGCGAGGCACGACGTTTTGAAACCGTTATAGAACGTGGTTTTAAGCCATGTTTAAGACGGGCCGTGGTGTAATATTCGCGCTCCGCCGAGCCATTGGCGACGCGCCTTTCGGGCTGTTAATCCTTTGTAATCGCAATCCCGGCAACATTGCCATTGCAATTCATCGAAACGTCCCGATTTGCTGACCGGTCGTCCGCGCATCAACGCGCGCAGCGGCGTAAGCTATCGGATAAACGCGGTCGGCTGGACGCGCCTGGTTATCCGGCGCCGATTTCAATCTACGGAGGTATTCATGTCGCTTATTGACACCATCTCGCGCACGCTCAAAGGTCTCCTGAACGACGCGGCCGAATCCGTGCAGGATCCCTCACGCGACTCGCGCCAGATCGTGCGCGAACTCGACGAGAGCATCTCGAAGGCGGAGAACTCGCTGATCGAGATCCAGGCACAGGTGGCGACGCAGCAAAGCAAGCGCGACGTAGCCGCCGACAAGGCAAAGAAGTACGAAGACGGCGCACGGCGTGCCCTGCAGGCCGGCGACGAAGCCCTCGCCCGCGAGGCGCTCGGCGCACAGGCGACGGCAGAAGCCGAGCGCAACGCGCTCAGCTCCGAACTCTCGACACTCGAACCGTCAGTCGATCAACTGAAGCAGCAGATCGACGAAATGCGTCAGCGCCGCAACGACCTGAACGCGCGCTCCAGCATCCTGCAGGCGAAGCAGGAGATCGCGCAGGCGAAGGATGTCGCAGCGACGGCACTCGGCGGCATCGGCGGCAAGAATCTCGCCGAGGATTTCCAGAAGCTCGAAGACAAGGTGGCGCTGTCGAATGCACGCTCCGACGCGCGCCTGAATTCGGCCGACGTCAAGAGCGGCAAGGCACTCGACGACAAGCTCGCGGAACTCAACCGCGGTCCGTCGGTGGAAGATCGCCTCGAGGCCCTGAAGAAGCAGTTGAACACGCCGGCACAGCAGTAACCTGCTGTTGCGGGCCCGGTGCGGCGCGCTGCGGATCGAACTTCCACTCGCACGCGGCGTCGCACCTGATACCGATAGTCATGGAGACGGGCGTAAAGCCGCCCGGCCCGAATCATGAAGAGATTTCTCGCCGCTGCTTTCGTTTCGCTGATGCTCGTCTCCGGCGGTGCCTTTGCCCTGCCGACCGCGACGCAGATCGAAACCGCGATGCAGCAGGGCAACTGGCAACAGGCGGACGCTGGCCTCACACAGGTGCTGCAGGCGCATCCGAGCAATGCGCGTGCGCATTATCTCTACGCACAGGTGCTCGATCGCGAAGGCCGATACGCAGACGCACTCACGCACCTCCAGCAGGCAAAGACGCTTGACCCGCAGGTGCGTTTCACCGATCCGTCGCGTTTCGCGCAAACAGAAGCACGCCTGCGCAAAGACGCGCAACGTGCAGGCACGACCACCACCAACCGCGCGACGAATCCTTTCGCGCAACAGAACGCGCCCGCTGCCCAGACGCAGCAGACGACAATGATGCAACCGGTGACGCCGAAACGTCAGGGGGTTTCAATGGGCATGTTGATAGGTATTGTGCTGGTGATCGTCGCGATCGCGTTCGTGCTGCGCTGGACGCTGAAACGCGCACGCTCCAATGATGATTCACGGGTCGAAGGCGACCGGCGCGAGCAGCTCAAGCGCGCGACCGAACTGCTCAATGCGGTGCGTTCGCTGAAGCTCGATGTCCGGCTTTCGACGGTGCCGGGACACGAGGCACTGGAGAAGGAAGTCGAAGGCGCGGAGACGCAGTTGCGCCAGCTGGTCGAAACGCTGTCGAACAGCCAGAATCCCGTGCCACCGTATCAGATCGAGGATCTGGCGCGTCAGGTCGAAAGCCTCAAGGCGCGCTCGGAAGGTCGCCCCGATCCGAACGCCACGGGTACGGCCGCATTCGGGCCGGGGCCGTTGGGCAGTGGTGAGTCGACCTATGCACGCGAGGCGGATGAACGCTTCGGCCGGCAGCAGGCGCCCTACCCGTATCCGCCGCAGCCGGCGCCACAACAGCAGCCGCCTGTGATCGTCCAGCAAGGCGGCGGTTTCGGTGGCGGCATGGGTGGCTTGCTGACCGGCGTGCTGCTCGGCCAGGTGCTCAATTCGGGCGGCCGCGATCGTATTATCGAGCGCGACGTGATCGTCGATCCCGACGAAGCGCGCCGACGCGCGGCTGGCGGCGATGTCGATTTCGGCCAGGGTTCGAACGACTGGAGCGACGGTGATGGCGGCGGCGGAATCGACATGGGCAGCAGCGACGATTCCGGTGGCTGGACCGATACCTGATCCAATGCTGCCGCGTCGGATGGCACATGAAAGCAGGCTCCGTCATGGAGCCTGCTTTTTTATCGCTTGACGAACGCTTCACCCCTCTCACGCCGCGAAGTGCACAGTTGTCTACCCTGCGGCATAGTTCTGTAGACGTTTGTAGACGTTCTCAGTCTGGAGCCCGTGTGACATCCATCCCGCCCGCCTCTTCCAGCATGCCGCGCATTGCCATCGTCGGGAGCGGCTTTGCCGGCATTGGCATGGCGATCCGGCTCGCGAAGATGGGCATCACGTCGATGACGATCTACGAGGCGGCGGGCGATATCGGCGGCACATGGCGCGACAACACGTATCCCGGTGCCGCGTGCGATGTGCCTTCACATCTCTATTCGTTCTCGTTCGAGCCGAATCCGGCGTGGTCACGCGCGTTCAGCCAGCAGGCAGAGATTCTCGCGTACCTGAAACACTGCGCGCGCAAATACGGCATCGAGCGTTTCGTACGCTGTCACGCGCGTGTCGCAGCCGCGCGCTTCGATGAAGCACAGCAGATCTGGCGGCTCGACATCGACACGGATGGTGCGCGCGAATGCATCGAAGCCGATGTCGTGATTGCTGCGAGCGGTCCGCTGTCGCGCCCGGCGATGCCGCAGATCGCCGGCATTGAACGCTTCACCGGCAAGATGTTTCATTCGGCCCGCTGGGATCACGACTATCCGCTCGATGGCAAGCGCGTCGCCGTGATCGGCACCGGCGCGAGCGCGATCCAGTTCGTGCCGCAAATCCAGCCGCGCGTCGCGTATCTCGCGCTGTTCCAGCGTACGCCGCCATGGATCATGCCCAAGCCGGACCGGCCGATCGGCCGGCGTGCGCACTGGTTCTTCCGGCATCTGCCGTTCACGCAGCGCGTCGTACGCGCGGCGACCTACTGGCAGCTCGAATCGCGCGCGGTGGCGTTCGTCGTGAATCCGAAGCTGATGAAGTATCCGATGAAGTTCGGCCTGAGCTATCTCGAACGGCGCGTCAAGAATCCTGCCCTGCGCGCAAAGCTCACACCGAACCATCAGCTCGGCTGCAAACGCGTACTGCTCTCCAGGGACTACTACCCTGCCGTGTCGCAGCCAAACGTCGACGTCATCACGACCGCGATCCGCGAAATCGTCACGGACGGCATCGTCACCGATGACGGTGTCCTTCATCGCGTCGATGCGATCATCTGCGGCACCGGTTTTCAGGTGAACGACGTGGGCGCGCCGTTCGACGTGACGGGAATCGGCGGCGCCGATCTCGGCGCCCTGTGGTTACGCGACGGGCCCGAAGCGTATCTCGGCACGAGCGTGGCGAGCTTTCCGAATTTCTTCATGATGGTCGGACCTAACACTGGCCTTGGCCACAACTCGATGATCTACATGATCGAGTCGCAGGTGCAGTACATCGCCGACTGTCTGCGTGTGTTGCGCCGGCGCGGCGCGCGAACCATGAACCTGCGCCACGACGTTCAGCGTGCGTTCAACGCGCGTCTGCAGCGCGACATGCAGCGCTCCGTCTGGGCAACCGGATGCCGCAGCTGGTATCAGTCGAAGAGCGGCAAGAATACCGCGATCTGGCCTGGCTTCACGTTCAGTTTCCGCAAGCGCACGCGTCGCGTGCGCGAGCGCGAATACCGCTTTTCCCCGTAGTGAGCGCGATTGTGGTCCGGGCTGGGAATCAACGGCGCGCGCCGTATCCGACGTAGACGCGCGTGTCGTACGCAAATTCAACCTTGCCGCTCTGTGCGGTACGGTCGAACAGGTCGCGCAGCGCGGCCAGCATCGGCTCGTGATCCGGATGCCCGGCCTTCGGCGCATACGACGAAGACATCAAACGCCCCTTCAATCCGTCGAAATCAAGCGCCTGCATGTTCGGAAACGTCGCCTTGTGCGCGAAACTGTCGCCGAACCAGGCCGACATGCCGGCATCGTCGCCATAGCGCTCAGACACCTCCGTGTAGTCCACGCCATATCGCTTGAGGAGCGCCTCGTATCCCTCGAGAAACGCCGAGCCTGTGAGCAGCCGGCTGTTCCAGAATAGCGCGACGAGCCCGCCCGGTTTCAGGACGCGTGCGAACTCGCGGCCAGCCGTTGCCGGATCGAACCAGTGAAACGCCTGGGCGGCGATGACGAGATCGACGCTGGCGTTCTCGAGGGTGGTCGCTTCCGCGGTGCCTGAAACGGCATTGAACCCCGGGGACGCCGACAGCCACGCGATGGCGGCTTCACGCATCGCCTGATTCGGTTCGACGGCGACGACCGGATGCCCTGCGTCGAGAAAGAGCCGCGTCGAAATACCCGTGCCGGCGCCGATGTCGGCGACGCGCGCGCCGTTTGCCAGGCCGCACGTGGCGTGCAGGAACGTCACCACTTCGCGCGGATAGCCTGGACGGTATTTCACATAGTCGGCAACGCGGTCGGTGAAGCGCCTGGTTGAATCGTGAGTCATTGCTGGGGCCCCTCGTTGCGTGTGTCGAAGCGCTTTACGTTAGCTCAGATCACGGGCAAGTGCGTGACGGGACGCTTTCAGCCACCACCGCCCAGGAGGCGCAGCAATTCCCAGAAAAACTTGCAGACCAGCACGATCAGCTCCCACAACTTCTCGAGCTGCTGCCAGTCCGCAACGGGTGCGAAGGCTTCAATCATGGACTCAGTTAAAGGTTAGACAGCTTCAGGCGCACCGGACGGGTCGTCACCAGCGAGCGCGCATGTTCGCACAGTATCGCTAATGACGAGTGCGGGATTCTCCTGATCAAGTCGCCGGAAAGCTTGCCGTAAACGCAGCAGGAAGACGCGGGATCCGTCCTGGACGACCTCGCAAACCCGCGCCATCAAGGAGACTTCAATGACGGGCTTCAGCTTTCGCCGGATGGGCCGCAGGATGAGCCGGTCGAGTTCGGTCGTCGGCGACATTGCCACGCAGGCGGGCAAACTGGGAATCGAAATCTGCGACGTGTCGGGGCACGTCGAAGAAGTCGCGGCTCGCGTGCAGCGGCAGGCGCAGGTATGCCGCGCCTTGCGTGAATCCGCGGCACTGACGATGGAAGGCAACCACCGGATTGCCGCCGCCGCCCGCGAGATGCGCAGCGTGACCGCCGGGGCCGCGACCAGCGTGCAGACGTCGCAGCAGACGCTCGAAGCATCGCTTGCGGATATTCACGGGCTCGTCGAGGGTGTGACGGTGATCGAGAGCCAGATCGGTGCGCTGCGCGCGGCGCTCGCGCATGTGAGCCGCGTGTCGGAGGAGATTTCGCTGATTGCGCGCCAGACACATCTGCTCGCCTTGAACGCCGCGATCGAGGCTGCCCGCGCCGGCGAATCCGGCAAGAGTTTCGCGGTGGTGGCGGCCGAAGTGAAGAACCTGTCGGCGAAGACCGCTCAGGCCACCGGCCAGATCGAGACGACACTTGCGCAACTGACCCAGCAGACCGAGCAGCTGATTTCAGAGGGATCGGTGAATACGGCGCGGGCGCATCGCGTGCGCGAAGGCACGCGGATGATCGGCGATGTCGTTCATTCGACCGGAGAGGCCATCACGCAACTGAACGCCGAAGCCGGGCAGATTGCGACGCTCTCCGGCGAAATCGAGACGCAATGCAACGGACTCGAGGCACAGGTGCTTGAGATGGCGAGCGGCGTCGAGCATTCGAGCGAGAACTTCGCGCAGGCGAAGGACCGGCTGGGGAATCTGCTGGGTGTGTCTGAAACGTTGATCGAACTGACGGCGGCGACCGGAGTGGAGACGGCGGATACGCGCTTTATCGAAGCGGTTGAAGAGGCGGCTGTGAAGATCAGCAAACTGTTCGAGGGCGCCCTCGCGCGGGGCGATATCGCCATCGCGGATCTGTTCGATGAGACTTACGTGCCGGTTCCGCGCACGGATCCGCCGCAGTTCATGACGCGGTTTACTGCGTTCACCGATCGGGTTTTGCCCGCTGTTCAGGAGCCTTTGCTCAAGCTCGATGAGCGGGTCGCGTTTTGTGCCGCTGTCGACCGGCACGGTTATCTGCCTACCCATAATCTGAAGTTTTCGCAGCCGCAAGGGGATGATCCTGTCTGGAATGCCGCTAATTGCCGGAACCGGCGCCTGTTTAATGACCGGACTGGCCTTGCGGCAGGCGCGAATACGAAGCGGTTTTTGTTGCAGACCTACCGGAGGGATATGGGGGGTGGCGCGTTTGTGTTGATGAAAGACGCGTCGGCGCCGGTTTTTGTCGCCGGACGGCATTGGGGTGGGGTTCGGGTCGGGTATCGGGTTTGAAAAGGAGGTCGCAGACGAATCGCCCACACCACCCTCTTTTGCTCGCTGGCGCGTGATCTGTTCCGGCAGGGCTGATATCGCGCTGCCGACGTAGAGCGCGATAAGTCCTCACTTGCCGTAGCCTTGAGAGAAAGCGTCAACGGATTGCGCCTGTTCCGCTGCTGCTCGCCCCCTCCTTCCTTTCCAGCCGCAGGTACGTGTCGGCGGCAATGAGGCCAAACGCGATATGAGACACGAAGCTCACCCAACTGCGGGCGTCCGCAACCCATGGGAACACGTGACTCATGCCGTAGAAGTTGACGAGATACACGGTGGCGCCGAAAACCGCGCCCGCCAGCGAGGCCATCCCCATGCTCGAATCGAAGCTAAACGGTGCGATGATCACCGCCAGAATAAGCGTGAAGATGACCGAAAGCACGAAGTGAACGGCCAGCGCCACCAGCACGATGCCCACCTCGAACGTAGGGGGCTGCGTCAGCACACCACGCCCCACCGCAATCGCCGCGATCATTCGAGGCGCCCCCCAGGGGCTCTGCCCGGCGAACCATATCCCCAGAAGTTCGAGCACCAGAAAGACCGCTCCCGCTACGCAGCCGGCGATTACGACTGCACGCCAGTCGGGCATGCGGCGAGTGAATTGGTGCGAGTGCATGTGACGTTCCATCGCGACCTTTTTTAGACGCGACCAGATTCCGCTACTTTCATTAATCATTTTAGAAAATCTGGGCGGAAAAGGCACAGTGCCGGCGCCTTCAAAGTTCCCTATCGATGATCGTCTTTCCTGCAAGCCGCGAAGCGTCATCAGGCATGCGGAAGCATACTGAACCGTCGACAAGAGTCACCGCCGGTGACCGACTATCAAGCGCGATTCGATCTGCTTCATTGACGCGCGGGAAAAAGCAGATGGTCGCGTGTGCACGTGCAAGGGATGCCCCGACCAGGCGCCAGGATCCGAGGGCTGCGAGGAGTCGCCGCGACACTGCCGTATTCATCGACTGGAGACAATGCTATGAAAATTAAAGCCTTCTCGCTAGGTCTTCTACTTTTTGCCAGTTTGCCCGGCAGCGCGTCATTCGCATTTGCTCAGTCGTCCCCTCCGCCGTCCGAGCAGGCGAAACAGGTCGAAGCGCTAGTCAACAAAGCCGCGGCTCTGATCGACGGTAAAGGTAGGGCGGCTTTTCCCGAGTTTAGAGTAAAGGACTCCGAGTGGTTACACGGCGACACCTATGTATTCGTCTACGACCTGGAGTCGAATGTCTTGCTGAATCCTGGCATCCCAGCCCGTGAGGGGACCAAAGTCACCGGCCTGAAAGATGTCAACGGCAAGTTGTTTCATGACGCCATGATTCAGACGGCTGAAACCAGGGGGGCAGGATGGGTCGACTACATGTCCCCGAAACCCGGACAGACCCAGCCATCGCGGAAATGGACCTACGTGAAGGCCGTGAAGATCGATGGAGTTCCTGGTCTGGTGGGTTCGGGCTTTTATCCCGAGTAGTGCCCTTGATTAGCCTCAGCCCGATTCGACACAGGCGCGAGTAAAGATCCTGTGGCCAATACTGTCGTAGTCCACTCCTGGCCCTTGAAGCGTCGATCATTGACGCGTTCTGATTCAACACGCATTCCAACCGTTTTGCCGAGCCTTATCGCCGCCTTGTTCTCCGACGTTTTCGCAAGGATTCGCTGAACTGCGAATTCGAGGAAGCCAAATTCCAGCGGGCGACCACTAAGCAATTGGGCTTATCTTGCCGCAATGCGTCGTCACGCGATCTGCTGAACCCATTGACTCCGCCAACCCGGCGCCTCAAAGGGATCCGAAAAATACTGGGTCTCGTGAACGACCTTGCCGTTGCAGAACTCCATAATGCTTACCGTGTAGGCTGGTCGCCCGTTATAGGTGATGGAGTATTCCGTGACCCATAGATTACCTTCTCCTTGAATTCGCCTGGCATCGAAACCTGCTGGCTTGCCTGGATGATGACTCCGCAGTGCCTGCAAATTCATTCGCCCGAGGATTCGTTCACCTGACTGGGGATAGTCACAGATGGCATCGTCATCGTAAATATCGTGTTCTGCGTCGAGATCGCCGGCCGCCGACGCTTGCCAGTGCGCATTCAGGGCTTCACGTATTTTCTCTTCCTGCATGGAGGGCCTCCGGATACCGTTTACGTTCATCTATCACGTGCGTCGTGGAATAAACCCGGGGCTGCCCGTCCTGGCGACTTCGAGACTCCACGAAGCCCGTGCTCAATGAGTGCTCTTGCCGTGGGTGGCCAGCGACATCGATTGGCTGGCCGAACCACCGCGTCTGCGTGTCAATCAGCTGCTGCCGCTGCGCGCTCTATCGCGGTCATATCGATCTTCCTCATTTTCATCATCGCGTCCATCGCACGCCTTGCGGCATCACGATCGGGCCCGTTGACGAGCTCGAGCAGCCGCCTGGGCGTGATCTGCCACGAAAAGCCCCAGCGGTCCTTGCACCAGCCGCAAGGCGCTTCCTCTCCGCCATTGCCGATAATGGCGTTCCAATATCGGTCGGTCTCTTCCTGGCTATCCGTCTGGACCATGAAACTTACCGCCTCATTCGCCTTGAAATTGGGCCCGCCGTTCAACCCTACAAAGCGCCGGCCGAGCACGGAGAACTCGACCGTCAACTCCGGACCCTGCCCAATGCCCGGTACAGGCGATACATGACCTGCGTCGACACGGCTGTCGGGAAAAGTGGCGGCGTAAAACTCCGCCGCCTCGCGCGCTCTACCTTGATCGAACCACAGGCATGTTACGAGCTCAGCCATCGCAATCTCCTTTCAGAAACACACGCCGTCAACGGGCCTTGAGGACAGCATCCTGACGCCCACGCCATCGAGACAGCTGTATTGACTGTCGATAATAGCCTGGCTGTCGAGTTCGAAATGGGCGCAAACCCGAATCCCAAACCTCGCTCGACCCGCAGGCGATGCGGGACGCCAACCTGGACATCGTCTTCGCGGAGCGTCCCGCCGTAGTGGCGGGTCACGCGTTCACAACGGGTTGGATTCCCCAGACGACGTTCGAGAAGCCGCTCAATCCCAGCATCATGACCGTCGGTGTGCGTAGTGGCATGGGTTGTGACGCCGACAAATTACCGCTGGACAAGCAGAGTGCCACGTCGATTCCCGACGATTTTCAACATGAACAGGCCACGGTGAACATGCTGAAGGAAATCAATCCAGACTACGTGATCCCGATGCATTGTTCGGGCGAAGCGTTCTACGCGATGGTGACCCAGGCAATGCCAGGAAAAGTACTTTGGTCATCGTCAGGCACGCGCTCCACATTCGGCGCCTGATAGCTCGAGCAGCCCTCGCCGAAACGAAATCTCGCCGCGTTGTCAAGATGTCTACCTTTGAGCACGCGAGTTTTGTGGGTGCGAGGCAGAGACTCGCCACCGGGCGGAGCGCATTCGCCCGATAAGAAGAATAGAAGTGAGATGAGGGCATTTGCGATAACCGTGCTACCCCCGCTATGGCAGAATCGCCGCGTGAGCGTGGCCTTTGCGGTGACGGCCGCCCACGGCGAATTCAAGGGAGACGGAGGTTTGCGGGAGCGATGCGCTCCGTGACAACCGTCACTTCCGCAAGGCGTCTCCGGGAACAGAAGAACATGCGCGCCAGCGATGTGCTCCCGGTTGCATTCCCATGCAGCTTGCCAGCGCTCGAAGGCAAAAAACAAAATCAGGTTCGGGGAAAATGCATGTCAACCTATAAAGAGACTCCACGCTTAACCGGCGGCCTGTCCCACGCACAATCCCCTCCTCTCCCGCTCAGGTCGGCATTGCGCCGCTGGAACCTGCGGGTGCAGTGGACGATTGCCGCACTTAGCGCAATCGGCGCCGTCGCGGCGGCGCGCTGGTACGGCAACTATGGCGCCGCGTTGGGATTGGCGCAGTTCCTGGTGATTTTTGCGCTCTTCGGGGCCGGCCTGCTTCATGCGATCTCGATCTTGCGGGCCCAGTCGAAGGCGCTGTGCGACGGCGATCTGTCACGGGACGTGTCTTTGGCGGGGCGCGACGAACTGGCGGCGCTGGGCGAACAGGGGCGCGTGCTCGCCTACCAGTTGTCGCAGATGGTGGCGCGCATGCGCAGCGAAGCCGAACTGATCGCCATGGGCGGGGCCCAGGCGACCCAACATGCCACCTCGCTGTCGCAACGCACCGAATCGCAGGCTGCCAACCTGGAGCAGACCCGTGCCTCACTCGAAGCCCTGCTGGAAGCCGTGCGCTACAACACCGATCAAACACAGCAAGCCGACGAGCGATCTGCCCGTGCGCATGCCGATGCGGTAGCGGGACAGGCCGCGGTGCGCGCTTCGGTCGAAAGCATTGTGCGCATCGAGCAACGTTCGCGCGAGATGGGAGAGATACTCGGCGTGATCGACGGCATCGCCTTCCAGACCAATATCCTCGCGCTCAACGCCGCCGTGGAGGCCGCCCGGGCCGGAGATTCCGGCCGCGGTTTTGCCGTGGTTGCAGCCGAAGTGCGGGCATTGGCGCAGCGCAGCGCGGCAGCGGCAGCGGAAGTCAAGAAACTGATCCAGGCTTCTCGCGACGAAGTGACCGACGGGGTTCAGGCCATCGAAGGCAGCCGTAATTTGTTGACGCGTGCAGTCGACGCGGTCAGCGAGGTGGCCGCCTTGCTGCGCGACATCGCACGGTCGAGCAGCGAGCAGACCACCGGATTGCAGGAGATCGCCCAGGCGGTCGAGGTGCTGGACGACATCACCCAGCGCAATGGCCAGATGGTCGGCGGGTCGGTGGAAACGGCGAGTCTGCTGCAAGCCCGTGCCGATCGACTGAGCGACGGGGTCAAATATATCCGGCTGCGACAGGGCTGTGCCGACGAGGCCCGGACCATGGCGGAGCGCGCGGCCCGACTGGTCGACACTGAGGGGCCGGAAAACGCCGTGCGCCGATTTCACGACCCAAACGGCGGCTTTCGCGATCGCGACCTCTATATCGTGGTTGCGGACCGGGACGACTATTTCCGTGCCTTCGGCTCTGATCCAGGCAAGGCCGGCAAGCTGCGCCAGGAGGCGCTGCCGGGCGACGACCAATCCGCGATCCGCGAAGCCAGCTGGCGCGCGGTCGATCAGGGCGGTGGCTGGATCGAATTCAACGGACGGCACCCCGTCACGAGGCAACCAGTGGAAAAGATCGGCTACATTGCGCCCGCGCTCGGTGGCCGCTGGGCCGTCCAGTGCAGCGTCAACCGCGGCGACGGCCTGGTGCCGTCCAGGAGGGTTTGAAACAGTGACGGATTCAATACGGTCTACGGCCGACTGACGCCATACCGCTACACCTCGACGCCCGGCTCGGCATACGGCTCCAGCAGGCGGCGCGCGTACACCATCGCTTCCACGGGCCGGCTGAACAGATAGCCCTGCTGCTTGTCGCAGCCGATCGAGCGCAGGAAGGACGCCTGCGCCGGTGTCTCGACCCCCTCGGCCGTCACGTTCATGCCGAGCGAATGCGCCATCGCGACCACCGCCTGCGTGATCGCGACCGAGTCGCGGTGGTCCGGCAAGCCGGCGACAAACGACCGGTCGACCTTCAGGTTATGCAGCGGAAAGCGCTTCAGATACGACAGCGACGAATAGCCCGTGCCGAAATCGTCGACGGAAATCCGCACGCCCATGCCGGTCAGCGCCCTTAGCATCGGCAGCACGGCTTCGCTGTCGCGCATCAGGAGCCCTTCGGTGATCTCCAGTTCCAGTGCGCCGGGATCGAGCCCGGTACGGGCAAGACAGTACTGGACGCGCTCGACCAGCCCATCGTTGAACTGGCGCGGCGACAGATTGACGGCGATGACGAGGTCCGGCGCGATCGTCCTTCGCCATTCGGCTGCCTGCGCGCACGCCCGTTCGAGCACCCAGTGGCCGATCGCGACGATGAGCCCCGTATCCTCCGCGACCGGAATGAATTCCGCCGGCGACACCTGGCCGAGTTCGCTGTTGGTCCAGCGCAGAAGCGCCTCGGCGCCGATCGTTTTACCGCACCGGCTTTCGACGACCGGCTGGTAGGCGAGACTGAGTTCGTCCGAAGCCAGCGCACGCCGCAGCGACTGTTCGATCGCGAAGCGGCGGTGCAGGCGCTGATTGAGTTGCGCGGTGAAGAACTGGAAGTTATTGCGACCGCGCTGCTTGGCGTGATACATCGCCGAATCGGCGTTGCGCATCAGCGTGGTGGCGTCCCGCCCATCTTCAGGCGACACGCTGATCCCGATCGACACCCCCAGGTAATACTCGTTGTTCGCCACTTCGAACGGCTCGGCGATGGCATCGAGCACCTGCCGCGCGAGTGCCGCGAGGCAGCCCGCATCCTCGTATTCGTTGACGACGATCACGAATTCGTCGCCGCCGACGCGCGCCAGCGTGTCCTCTTCGTCGACGCAGCGCGCAAGCCGGTAGGCGACGCTGCGCAGCAGCGCATCGCCCGCATCGTGACCGGCTGTGTCGTTGACCTTCTTGAAACCGTCGAGATCGACAAACAGAACGGCGACGCGCCGCGGCGGCGCGGAGCCGTCCGGCGGATCGAACAGCTCACGCATCCGGTCGCCGAGATACGTCCGGTTATAGAGGCCAGTAAGAGAATCGCGCGTCGCCATGTATCTGAGTTGCTGCTGTGCCTCGCGCACCGGTCCGATATCGCTGAACGAGATCAGCACCGAACTGGCTTCCGTCTCGCCTGGCTTGATGATCGGCACAACGTTCCCGGTAATCCAGATGACGTCTCCATCGACGAGTTCCAGACCCAGCGTGAGGCCAAGCAGTGGCTTGCCGCTCGCCAGCACGCGGCGGGTCGGGCGTTCGCCGTCCGGGATCGTGGTGCCGTCCTCCCGCAACGCGCGGACCATCACCGAGTGGATGTCGCGGCCGACGAGGCCGGTTTTGGCACGCAGCATCCGGTGCGCACTCGGGTTGCACGCCAGCACGACGTCCGAGCGCGATTGCACGACGATCCCTTCGTTCAGGTGATCGACCACGAGCCGGTGATGCTCTTCGCTTTGCGCAAGACGCCGGGCGATCCTGTCCTGATGCACCGCGAGCCCGACGCTGCGGCCAATGTCGCGCAGGATGGCTTCTTCTTCCTCGCCTGGCCGGCGCGGCGCGCGATAGTAAACCGCAAATGCGCCCAGCACTGCGCCCGCGTCGTCCTGAAACGGAATCGACCAGCACGCCCGCAGCCCCACCGGCAGCGCGAGATCCTTGAAATCGGCCCATAGCGGATCCGTCTCGATGTCCTCGACGACCACCATCCGCCGCTCGTACATTGCGGTGCCGCACGACCCGACCCTCGGCCCGATTGCGGCCCCGTCGATTGCCGCGCTGTACTGCGCGGGCAACGACGGCGCCGCGCCCACCCTGACGTGCAGGCCGTCGGCATCGAGCAGCAGGATCGTGCAGGACGAGCCATCGCCCAGCAGCGCCTCGGCGCGGTTGCAGACCTCCACCAGCAGTTCCGGTAACGGCGTATTGCGCGTGATGAGCCGCAAGACGCTCTGCTCGGAGGCCAGCACTTCGGCGGCCAGACCCGAGCGATAGCGGGTGCTTTCCGGTTCGGTGTCCATGATGAAACCTGCGGTCTCTTGACGGATCATATCTGCGCTCCCTATCCCGACAACGGCAAGACCAGCCCTCTGGCACACTGGGGTTTACGCCAACAGGAAGGAGGACGGCACGTGAAACGGCAGTCCTGACAACAATACATGAAGTAGCGCCGCCGTACCTCTATGCCAAATGGCCAGGTAGGCCCCAGGATGATATCCGGCTGACAACGCCCGTCCCCGCAGATCGTGGCAGACTAGCCGGATCAACCGTGATGGGGCCGATCATGGAGCGTGCTTTTATCGATCGCGCGGAAGCCGGCCGCGTTCTCGCGCGTCAGTTGGGCGCCTGGGCGAATCGCAGCGACGTCGTCGTGCTCGGTTTGCCGCGCGGCGGCGTGCCGGTCGCCTTCGAGGTCGCGGACGCGCTCGGCGCGCAGCTCGACGTGCTGGTGGTGCGCAAGCTGGGTTTGCCGATTCAACCCGAACTCGCCATGGGTGCGATCGCCTCAGGCGGCGCGCAGTACGTCGACCGCATGCTGATAGACGACGCGGGCGTCACGCAGATCGAGTTCGAGCGGGTGCTGGGAGAGGCCAGGCTCGAACTGGCCGAGCGGGAGCAGCTGTATCGCCAGGCCCGGCCGCCTGTGGATCTGACCGGACGTATCGTGATCGTCGTCGATGACGGCATGGCGACCGGGGCGACGCTGCTGGCCGCCGCGCGGGCATTGCGCGCCCGTGCGCCGGCAAAGATCATCGCGGCATTGCCGGTCGCGCCTGCCGGCGCGGATGCGCGGCTGGGCGATGCCGTCGATGACTTCGTCTGCGCGCTGACGCCACGCATGTTCTTCAGCGTGGGCCAGTTCTACGCGGATTTCAGCGAAACCACCCACGACGACGTGTGTAACCTGCTCGCCCGCGGGCGTCGGGATGCAGACTGAAGCACGCGCGACGCGTCCGGCGCAAGAGCCGTGCGCGGTTGCTTTCGTCCCACGGTTGAGCGACTTTTCAGGCGGCCTGTGCGGTGAGCGCCACCGGCAGATAGTTCTGCAGATATTCCTCGAAGTCGGCCCGGACTTCCGGATGGCGCAGCGCGAATTCGACCGTTGCCTTCAGATAGCCGAGCTTGCTGCCGCAATCGAAACGCGTGCCGAAATAGCGGTACGCGAGCACCTGCTCTTCCGTCAGCAGCGACTGTAATGCGTCCGTCAACTGCAGCTCGCCACCGGCACCCGGCTTGAGTGCGCGAATGTGCTTGAAGACCGTCGGCATCAGCACATAGCGGCCGACCACGCCGAGATTCGACGGCGCCTTCTCGGGCGCGGGTTTCTCGACGATGCCCGACAGTTTGATCACGTCCTCTTCCCACTCGCGGCCGTCGACGACGCCGTACGAGCGGCTATCTTCGCGCGCGATGGTTTCGACGCCCACCACCGAGCTGTGATAGTGATTGAACACGTTCACGAGTTGCTTCATGACCGGCTGCGTGCTGTGCAGCAGGTCATCGGCAAGAATCACGGCAAACGGACTTTCGCCAACCAGTTTTTCCGCGCACAGCACCGCATGGCCCAACCCCAATGCGGTCGCCTGGCGAACGTAGAAGCAGTCGACATGACTCGGCTTGATGTTGCGTACGAGATCGAGCAACTGCTCCTTGCCGCGCGCTTCGAGTTCGGCTTCGATTTCGTAGGACTTATCAAAGTGATCTTCGATCGCGCGCTTGCTGCGCCCGGTGACGAAGATCATCTCCGTGATGCCAGCCTCGATGGCTTCTTCGACCGCATACTGAATGAGCGGCTTGTCGACGATAGGCAGCATTTCCTTCGGGCTGGCCTTGGTGGCCGGCAAAAAACGCGTGCCGAGGCCTGCCACGGGAAACACGGCTTTGGTGACTTTCAGCATGGTATGGATTCCCACCTCTGTTGATGACTGTGCGACCGCCGGCACGACGTGCGACACGCGGCGGCTCTGCGTCGTTTAAAAGACTAGCTTAAAATTATTCACCTGCACGCAGAAACTGCAATTAAATCGTCAATACGCAATTCTGGCAGTCAGATTTGTCGCGATATGAAATATGAGTGGAAACATTTACGCCAGGCCATTCGTCATCCGGCAGGAATTGCCGGATGCAATGCCCGAAATGCCCGATATTGCACCGGGCAATCGTCGATGAGCCGCTATTCCGTGTCATCCATCGGCGGCAGCTTGTTGCCCCCATTCATCCTGAAACGGCTGATCGGCTCGTTGCGCAACGCTTCGCGATAGGCGGAAATCCCGACGAGAATCAGCAGCACGGCGATACCGGCGAGCAGGTGCATATTCATGGCTGTACCTTTTGGTTCTGATGATATGAGCGTTAAACTAGCATAAAAAAATCGGTAAATAATCCATTCCCGCGATCCCGTTCAGGGCATATTTTTTTAATATTCAGCGATTCATCAAGCGGTCTTTTTTATTACCTTCCAGATATATTTTTATCATTTTTTGAGCGGTGCCATGCTTTACGATAGCCACGCGAACCCAGGCTCGCCTGGGCGAACGCGCCTATAAGCTTATTCATCCGCATGGACAAGGACTCAGCATGAGCGACCCCGCACTGGATGCTTCCGCCTCCTCCCTGCCCTTTACTGCCGCGCCGCGCGGCGTCTCGCGCGCGCAGAGCGTTCCCAAGGAACACATCATCGATGCGATGCGGGGTCTCGCCGCCCTGCTTGTCGCCTACTTTCACTGCCGCCAGGTAACATGGGTCGGCATGCAGAACTTTCATCAGACGGCGGGCCGCGCGCTGGATCTGAATACGATCGTCTCGTATCTGATGTTTCCTGTCGCCTGGGGTTCGGCAGGCGTGCCGGTTTTCTTTGTCATCAGCGGCTACTGCATTCACCGCAGCGCGGCACAGCGTCTCGCCGCGAATCCCGGTTACCGCCTCGACGCAGTCAATTTCTGGGCACGGCGCTTCGCGCGCATCTACCCGGTCCTGCTCGCGGCTCTATTGCTGACCTTCGCACTCGACTGGGCCAGCTATCAGCTGCCGCCCGTCAATCACAAGCTGCTCGACATCGGCCCGCGCGCCTTCCTCGTCAACCTGTTTTCCCTGCAAGGCGTGGCAGGCAAAACCTATGGATCGAATGGCGCACTCTGGACGCTGTCGATCGAGGTGCAGTTCTACGCGATCTATCCGCTGCTGTTCGCGCTGCGCCGCCGGTTCGGCATGACGCCGGTGCTCGCCATGATTGCGCTCATCAACGTCGTGTCCGCATTCGCGCTCGAACGGCACGAGATCCAGTTCTTCACGTCGTACTGGCTCTCGTGGACGATCGGCGCCTGGATCGCCGAAGCCAGGGTTCGCACGACGCCCGATTCGCGCGCCGCGTCGCCGTGGCTGTATCTGATCGCGCTCGTCTTCATGGCGCTCGGCTGCATTGCCTTCCACTTCGGCCAGTACGCCGCATTCCAGCTATGGGCCGCTGGTTTCGCCTGCTACCTCTACAAGGCGCTGGACCAACGCGGCCGCAGTTCCACGCGTGAGCCCGCGTCGGCCGTTCGCCTGCTTTCACGCCTCGGCGACTTCAGTTTTTCGCTTTACCTGATTCACCTGCCGATCTTCGTCCTGCTGTCGTCGCTGCTGTTCCGGTCGGCCTTCCAGGTCGAGATCTGGCCGTCGTTCGCCTTCATGCTGGTCGCCATTCCCGTCGCTTACGTGTTTTACCGGCTGGTCGAACTGCCCGCAATGAAGTGGTCTGCGAGCCTCAAGCCCAAAGCGAAAGCGGCGCGCGCATAACGCGAACGCCGCCTGTATTGCCACCCCTACTACGTATCCTGTAACTGATCTTTCATCCGCATTCACAGGGCGTCGCTGCCGCGCAGCGGCCGCCCTGATCCTCAAGCCTTCCCCGCAACCTTCTTCAGAATGCGCTCGACGCCGGACACGTAGTTGTCCGTCCCGAAGCGTTGCAGCGCGGTCCGATATCCGGCTGTGACGAGGCGGTCGCGCAACGACGCATGCGATTGCAGCCGCGTGAGCGTATTGGCCAGCGCGAATGCGTCGCCCGGCTCGCACAGCAGGCCGTCCACCCCATCCTCGATGATCTCGATCACCCCGCCTGCACGCGCTGCGACCACCGGACGCTGCGCCAGCATGCCTTCGACGATCACGCGGCCAAACGGCTCGGGCGTGATCGACGTATGCGCCACCACATCGACCGCGCACATGCAGGCGGCGATATCGTGCTGGAAGCCGAGAAAATGCACGCGGTCGCCGATGTCGTGCGTCGCGACGAACGCCTGCAGTTCAGCCTCGTATTCGTCTTCGCCGAACAGCGGTGCGCCCACCAGTACCGCGTGCATCTTCGGGTTGAGCAACATCGCTTCGAGCAGCACATGTTGCCCTTTCCAGCGCGCGAGGCGGCTGAACGAGCCGACCAGAAACGCATGGTCGGGCAAACCCAGACGCGCGCGCAGGACACTTTGCGAAACGTCGCGCAACGCCTCGAACGGCGCGTCGGAAATGCCGTTGAACACGACGTCGATCCGCTTGCTGTCGAAATTCGTCAGATCGGCGAACGCGCGCACGGACGCCGCCGAGTTCGCGATGACGTGCGCCAGGCCGAATTTCGCGCACCACTTGATGATCGCCAGCTGCTTGCGGCCGAAATGTTCGGCGCTGACGATATCGCGCAGATGCCAGACTACCGGCTTGCGCGTGAGACGCCCCGCCACCGCACCGATCACCATCGCCCGCTGCGTGTTCGCATAGATCACGTCGGCGTTGCGCGCGCGTGCGGCGGTCGCGCGCACGAGCGACGCGAGCCCCTTCAAGGCCTGTCCCTTCGGCAGCTTGCCACCCTGCTTGCGCACGTGACGCAATGCGCCGGAATCCAGCACGTCGGCATTCACGCCAGCATGGCCGAGCGCCACACGGAACGGACCATCGTCGAACAGAACCACCTGTATGCGCGCGCGCAGTGTCTTGACGATCTCGAGCAGCGAGAGCTCGGCGCCGCCCAGCACGCCGCTTTGATCGATCGCCAGCACACGCATGCTCGCCGCCGCCTGGGCGGATTGTGAGGATTGTGCTGATTGCGGCGAGCCATCCAGCTTGACCGGTGCCGCTGCGTCGAAAGCGGGCAACGTAGCGCTGCGCAGCGCTGGAACGTTTTGCTGGACGTGCTCGAAAAAGCGCTCGCGAAAGTGTCTGGCCGAAAACTGCTCCGCGTTCGCCCGGCAATCCGCGGCCGAAAAACGCGTAATGTTCGTGTCGAAATCATCGACGGTCGCGATGATGGAGTCCGTGCTCTGCTCGTCGAAGAACATGCCGGTCGGACGCGGCTCATAGAGATCGCGCACCGTTTCGAGCGCGCCGCCCTTGCCATATGCAATCACGGGGGTGCCGCAGGCCTGCGCTTCGACCACCGAAATCCCGAAGTCTTCTTCCGCAGCGAACACAAAGGCCTTCGCGCGCCGCATCCTGTCGTGGAGCACCGCGAATGGCTGGTAGCCCATGATCTCGACGTTAGGCGTCGCCTTCGCGCGAATCTTCTGCATGTCCGGCCCGTCACCGATCACGACGAGCCGCCGCTGCGGCATTTTCGCAAACGCCTCGACGATCAGATCGATCTTTTTGTACGGCACCATCCGCGAGGCGGTCAGATAGAAGTCTTCCTTCTGCTCGTTGAGCGAAAACGCGTCGACATCCACCGGCGGAAAGATCACCTGCGCGTCGCGCTGATACACCTTCTTGATGCGCCGCGCGATGAACGCCGAATTCGCGACAAATGCGTCGACCGAATTCGATGTCCGGATGTCCCAATTGCGGATGTAGTGAAGAATCATCCGCGCGAGCGCCGAACGCGGGCCGTTGATCAGATTCGACTGTTTCAGGTACTGATGCTGCAGGTCCCACGCGTAGCGGATCGGCGAATGCACGTAGCTGATATGAACCTGGTCGGGTCCGGTCAGCACCCCCTTCGCCACGGCATGGCTGCTGGAGATCACGACGTCGTAGTCCGACACGTCGAGCTGTTCGATTGCGAGCGGCATCAACGGCAGCCATGCGCGATATTTCGTGCGCGCAAACGGCAGCTTCTGGATGAACGACGTGGTCACCGGTTTGCCACGCACGAACGTGCGATCGTCGAGAAAATCGACGAGGCTGAACAGATCGGCATCCGGGAAACACGCGATGATCTGCTCCAGCACGCGCTCCGCACCGGCGTAGGTGACGAGCCAGTCGTGCACGATTGCAACGCGCACGGGCTTGTCGGGGCGAAGGCCCGGCCGCTGCGGCGTTTTCGCGATCTGCGGCGGGACGGCGACTTCCGCGCTGGCGCTGCGTGCGGCTGGCGTCGACGGGCGCAGGACGGTTTCTTCAAGGACGTCGTGATTCATGCGCTTCTCCTCGGGTTCAGCCGCAGCAGCAGAGAACGGGCAAGCTCGCGTACAGCGGGCGTCATCGTGAGCGACCAGCCGACGTTCGCGAGGACGATCACGGCGCCCGCTGCAATCGCAATCGCGAGACTGGAAAGGAAGCTGGCCAGATACAGGCTGCCCAGCAGGAAGGCCAGATGCGGCAGCATGTCGAACAGGATTGGGCGTGCCCGGATGGCAGACAGCCACAACAGCACGGCGTAGTCGAACAGCGACCGGGCTGCTACCGTCACCGCCGCACCGGCCACGCCGAAATGCCTGATGCCGAACCACAACCCGGCGGCGAGGAGCGGCAACTCGAAGAGCGCGACACGTGCCGCTGCAGCGGGGTTGGCCTGTGACTGGATCAGGATGCGCGTGACGTTCGCCTGCCCGATGAGCCACACCGATATGACGAGGATGCGTCCCACCGGCGCGGCCTGCACCGCGAGATCGTTGCCGACCCACAGCCGCAGGAACGGTTCGAGGGCGAACATCGTCACGATCGCAATCGGCGTGAACGCGCTGTTGAGAAATTCGAGCGACTGCTGCGCGATCGTGTCCGCATGGTCGCGACGAACCGCGGACATCCGCGGGAACAGCGTGCGGACGAAGGCGGTCGACAGCATGTTCAGGCGCATCACCAGATTTTGCGGCACGGTGTAGTACGTGACGAAGCGCGCGCCGAGCCCTGTGCCGAGCATCACACGGTCGAGCGACTCCGCGATCCCGTTCGTCGCGCTCGCGATCAGCATCCAGCCGCCGAAGCTGAACAGCTCCTTCGCGACCCCCAATTGCGGCGCGCGAATCCGGCGAATATTGAGCACCTTGAGCGTCGAGCGGCCGAGCATGAGCCCGGCAATGAGCCGCGCCACCACCGCGGCCGCCAGCACGTTCTGCAGATTCGGCGCGATCAGCCATGCCGCGCCAAGCGGCAGCAGCTGGAACAGAAACGTACCGATGGTCTGGTTGGTGTTAAAGACGCCGAAACGCTCGGCCCCGTTGATCGCGCCGGCGAAAACCCACGTGACATTGCCGATCGGAATCGCAATCGCAAGCCAGGGCAACGCCATGTACACCTCGTGCCGCAACGCCGGCGACACCTTCGAGAAGTACGCGGTGTACGCGAACGCGCCGAAGTAGATCACGAGGCCGCCGATGATGCCCGTGCACAGATTGAGCCAGAACGCGCTCCAGAAGACCTTCGCGGTTTCTTCATCGTCGCCCGATGCGCGCGCCTTCGAAATGTGATTCTGCGCGGCCATGCTCATGCCGAGATCGAGAATCCCGAAGTAGCCGATCAGCGTCCACACGAGGGCGATCACGCCATATCGCTCGACGCCGAGCGTCCTGATGTACGCCGGCACCGTGACGAGCGAAACAAAAGTCGGCAGCACCAGCCCGCAAAAATTGATCGCCACGTTCTTGAGGATGCCTTTGTCCATCAGATGCCTTTGAGTCGTTGATAGGGTTGCCGCACTGGCCGCGTTTGTTGCGCTGCACACGTCGCGGCAAGGCCAGCATCGAGTAGAACACGTTAAAAATCGGCACCGCCCTTATCGCGCTGCAAGAAAATAATTCAGACCGCGTGAGGCGTTCACGCCGGTTTCCAGCGATACATCATCACTTTTCCGCGCGCATCCTCTTCGACGAAGATCAGATATTCGCCATCGCTGCGCCGGTGTGCGCTGATACCGTTGGGCACATCCACCCAGCCGGATGCGCGTCCCACTTCCGGCCCTGGGCGGATCACACCCACCTCCCTGCCTGAATCCCTGTCGTAGACGTGGACCGCGCCGACCGGCTCGACGGCGAACACGTATTGCCCTTCGACCGTGAGTCCGATCACCGTCACGATCGGCTTTGCCTTCGTGTCCCACGGCAACGGAATCGCGTAACGCTGCACGGGCTTGCCCGTCGACCACCCGTCATAGCGCACCAGCAGCCGTCCGGCTTCCTTCCAGAACGAGCGGTCCACCGGCAGATCGGCTGTGTAGCCGGTCGCGTAAAGCGAGTCGCTAGCCGGATCGTAAATCGTACGACGCAACTCGGTGAAAGGCGCGGGCACCGGGTAAGTCGTCAGGTTCGAATACGAGTAGACCGGGTTGCCGATCGCATCGAGTCCGCCAAAGCGGAAGCGATAGATACCCTTCGAGTCGCGCGCGCGCCAGATGTCGCCCTCGCTATCCACCCACCAGCCCCAGCCACCGATCAGTTTTGCGCCGCTCGTGTTCGGGGTGAATTCGTTGGCGTCGAACCTGCCATTGCCGTTTGCGTCGCGCCAGATCCAGTCACCGCCGGGCGGCGCGTTCGGCACGCGCGTCACGCCCCTGTCGCGGCCCGCGATAAAGCCCGAAGGAATCGCCACTTCGCCGTCACGCGCCGCATCGAAGCGATAGATCTTCAGATGGTCTGCGTACATATCGGTCAGAAACAGGAACGTGCGGCCTTTCAGCTTGCGGGCAATCGGTAAGCCCGGCCATTGATCGACAGTGAATACCGGGTCCTCGGGATACCTGAAACGATTCGACAGGAAGCCCGCGTATTTCCACTCCTGCCCCGGCGGTTTCGACAGATCGAGTTCGAAGCGCTTGTTGCCGGTATAAACACTATCGGGCCGTGACGGATCCATCCATGCGCCATCGACGAACAGCAAGCCCTGCACCTGCCACGTCTGGTGGCCATCGGGCGCATAACTCTCGAGCGTCGCGCCGAGGCCTGCGCCAATCGGGGCGAAGCGCGGCCCGATGCCGTTAGTCGATACATAGACGTTGCCGCGTGCATCCACGCCCACCCCCGTCAGTCCGTTGAAACGCTGCGGGCCCGGCCGCCCCGGCACACCCGAGAAAATGCCGCCTCGCTCGCCCAGCGTGCCGCTCGCCACATATCGACCGTTGCTCCTGCTGAAGAACAGCACCTGCTGACGCGGTCCGTTGTCCGCCACCAGCACGCGCCCTTGCCCGTCCATTGCGAGATCGACCGGCACCGTATCCGCGGGGAGCGGCAATTCATCATTGAGACGCTGTCCGCTCGCCGTGTAGTGCGCGATGCCGGGCGCGCGCTCGCCGAGCGTATCGGTCAGCACCCACAACGTGCCATCAGGCGCGAGAGCGATGCGGCCGGGTTCGTGCACCGCCCACGTCGTCTTCTGGATCATCGATTCGGCGTCGTACACTTCGACGCGGTCGCGCGTGGCGTTCGACGCATACAGTGTCGAATCGCTGGCTGCGAGCCCGGTGATATCCGCCGTCGTGCCCGTCGGCACCTCATTCACCTTCAGGAAGCCGGCCGCGAGCCACGCACGCTGATCCGTCGCATTGGCCGAAGGCTGAAACGGCACGCTGCGTTTGGGATCGGCAATCTCGCGGCGCGAAATGCCGTACCACTGCTTACCCTTTTCCGGCCAGATGCCGGGAGAAACCAGATGACCTCGCTCGTTACCCACGGGCACGGCGAGAAACACGTATTTGCGGTTGACGGCAACCGCATTGCCGCCGCCGTTGCCCCATCCGTGTGTGCCGCCCGCGAATTCGAGCATCCTGCCGTTCTGATACACACTCGCTTCCGCGCCGCTTTCGTCCCATGGTGCGTTCGTGTACACCTTGCCGTCAGGCGCGACCGCGATCGCGGTGATGTTGATCTGCGTCCATGTCCCGTCGCCGTAGCCGAACGTATTGCCGATCCATGACGTCTTCGCATCGAGCGCGGTTTCTGCCGACACCACCTGCGATGCCACGCATAGCAGCGCGTAGACGCACGTGGCGAAAAATCTGGCTAACAACGGACGCGACAAATGAGGTTCCTCCAATCAGTGCCATTTCGCGGCCTGCTGCATACGGCAAGCGTCCCGGAGTCCCGGCGAGTGTCTCAATGGATTGATTGCCAGAATGGCGAAAAAGCGCGGCAAAAAGCGGGACCAGAAGCGCGGCCCAGCCGCTACACAAACAGGGAGCACAGAGAAAACATCGAGCCTGCAGAGCGGCGGCGCGACGGATACATCACGGCGCATCACAGCCGTCCGGCATGGACGAAGCGAAACCGATCAATCCATTACAACGCAACGCCCCACAGTACGCGGAAAATATTGTGCAACGAAATTCGAAAATAATTCAAAAATATTCAGAAATTAAGGTTAGAGAATGCCGCGGGCCGATTGCGAAGTCACAGTGCACGACGTGACACGAGAGAAAGCTGAATCCCACATGTTTGACGGCTTCGTTCGAAGCGGATGCTTCCGCGGCGCTTGCCCGATTCGATATCGAGGCGCCACATCGGATTCATTTGATTACAACTCGAATCCATTGTTTCGATTTATCGGCGGCATTCGAGTTTTTTCATCAGTTTATTTTCCCTAGAATGAACTTCACTTCTGTCGGTCGCCGGTTTGACTGCGGACTTTAGCGGCAGCAATTGCAGATGAGTCCCTGTCCCGGCGCATACGGCGCCAACCATGGACGGCCTATGACTGCAAGCGCCCTGCCCGCGCCACCCTCACACGCCCATCGCATTGTGCAACTCGATGGTCTTCGCGCCATCGCCGTGCTCGCCGTATTCGCCCAACACGCGCTCAGGGCGCCTTTCTGGATGGGCGTGGATCTTTTCTTCGTGCTCAGCGGCTTTCTGATTACCGGCATCCTGCTCGAGCGCAAGGCGCGCGGCCAGTCGTATTTCGGTTATTTTTACTCGCGTCGCGCGCGGCGCATCCTGCCTCCGTACATCTTGCTGATGATCCTGTCATCGCTGGTGTTCGGATTGGCCTGGGCGAGGCACTGGCCGTGGTACGTATTCTTCGCGACCAATATCGGCGATGCGCTCGGACAGAGCGGGCACGACAGTCTGAATGTGCTCTGGTCGCTTGCCGTCGAAGAGCAGTTCTATATTTTCTGGCCGTTCGTCGTCCTGCTGCTGCCAGGACGCGCGCTCGCGATTGTGGCCGCTTCCCTGATCGTCATCGTGCCGGTGCTGCGTGCCGTCGCGACGCCGTGGTTCGACACGTTCTGGCCAATCTATTACCTGACGCCGTTCCGCATGGATCTGCTGTCCGCAGGCGCGTTGCTCGCGATCATCGTGAAGCGCGACCGCGACGCGTTCAAGGGGTATGAGGTCGCGGCCGTACTGGCATTTTTCGCCGCGCTGGCCGTGCTCGTATGGCTGCATCTGCACTTTCCCCGTTTCCGGGCGGCCAACACGCCGCTGTCGAATGCCGGGCTGTACAGCGTGTCGCTCGTGCTGTGCACATCCGCGCTCATCATCGCCCTGCAGTCGAAGGGCATCGTCAAACGCGTGCTGAGCAACCCGGTGCTCGTCTACGTGGGAACGATCAGCTACGCGATCTATCTGATTCACCTGAGCGTGCTGTACGCGATCTGGCCGCTGGGCCTGAACCGCTACCTGAGCGCCGCGCTGGCGCTTGTCATTACGCTCGCCTATGCGAGCATCACATGGTTCTCCTTCGAGCGCCGGCTGATCCATGGCCCCGCAAGGCAGCGCGCCCATACGCAGGCGGCGCCCGACGCGAACCAGCCCGGCAGGACACGGGGCAGCACACAAGGCCGCGCATGAACCTCAGCTCAACTGCACAGACCACTGCGGGCGCCCTCTTCGTCGCGATGCTTGCCGTGACCGGCGCGGCGGCGAACGGCGCATCCCCGCCTGAAGACGGCCCGCACGCGGCCAGGCCGGCCGTGCTGATCGAAGCCTACGGAGATTCGACGACCCTCGGCATCTCATGCAGCGGCGGTCATTGCGGGCCGCTCGCGCAGAACGCCGTCAGCGACCTGCAGGACGCGCTGCAGGCCACGCACGGCGCAAGCGTGACGGTCACCAACTTCGGCGTCGGCGGCACGATGGCGTACCAGTTGCGCGACGGCACCGAACGCGGTCGCGGCGAGCCGTGGAAGGCGCGTCTCGCGGCATCGCGCGCGCAGATCGTGACGATCAACTACGGCATCAACGAAGTGATGCACAACCACACGCCTGAGCAGTTCTACGCGGTGGAAACCGAACTCGTCACGACCGCACGCGCACTCGGCAAGCTGCCGGTTCTGGAGACATCGAACCCGATGCCCGACGGCCGGCTCAACGCGAAGCTCGCGATGATGGCGGCCATGACCCGCCGCGTCGCGGCGGAACAGCACGTGCCGCTCGTCGACCAGTTCTCCTACATCTCGGCCCTGCCGGACTGGAAGACGATGATGTCCGACGGCGCGCATCCGAAGCCGGAGCTCTATCGCCTGAAAGCAAACCAGGACTTCGACGTCATCGACCCGCTCGTGCGGCGCATGCTCGATGACCCGTCGAAGACACACGCCAGCACAGAACCGGATCACCTATCAAAAGGGCAACCATGAGCACTCCACGCAAGGCCATCATTACGGGCATCTCCGGTCAGGACGGCGCCTATCTCACCAAACTGCTGCTCGGCAAGGGCTACCACGTCGTCGGTACTTACCGGCGCACGAGTTCGGTCAATTTCTGGCGCATGGAAGAACTCGGCGTTGCCGATCATCCGAACCTGAAGCTCGTCGAACACGATCTGACCGACCTCGGCTCGACCCTCCGTCTGCTGCAGTCGGCACAGGCCGACGAAGTCTACAACCTTGCTGCGCAAAGCTTTGTCGGCGTGTCCTTCGATCAGCCCATCACCACCGCCGAAGTGACCGGTGTCGGCGCGCTGAACCTGCTCGAGGGCATTCGCATCGTGAATCCACGCATGCGCTTCTACCAGGCGTCCACCTCCGAAATGTTCGGCAAGGTGCAGGCCGTGCCGCAGCGCGAAGACACGCCGTTCTATCCGCGCAGCCCCTATGGCGTCGCCAAGCTGTTCGCTCACTGGTCGACGATCAACTATCGCGAGTCGTACGGCATGTTCGCGAGCAGCGGCATCCTGTTCAATCACGAATCGCCGCTACGGGGCCGCGAATTCGTCACGCGCAAGATCACCGACACCGTCGCGAAGATCCGTCTCGGCAAGCGTGACGTGCTCGAACTCGGCAACCTGGACGCGAAGCGCGACTGGGGCTTCGCGCTCGAATACGTCGAGGGCATGTGGCGCATGCTGCAGGCCGACGAACCCGACACTTTCGTGCTCGCCACCAACCGCACCGAGACGGTGCGCGAATTCGTGCGGATGGCGTTCGCTGCGGCCGGCTACCAGCTCGAATGGTCCGGCAAGGCTGAAACGGAAGCCGGCATCGACGTGGCAACCGGCAAGACCCTGGTGCGCGTGAATCCGAAGTTCTATCGCCCGGCCGAAGTCGATCTGCTGATCGGTTGCGCGGACAAGGCGAAGGAAAAGCTCGGCTGGCAACCGGAAACGACGCTCGAACAGCTCTGCCAGATGATGGTCGCAGCCGACCTGTCGCGTAACCAGCATCACGAAACGTTCTGAGCCTGAAGGTGAAGATGGCGCCTCATGCAGGCGCCATCTTCGTCCTTGTCGAGCCTGGGCGGGCATGAACGAGCCCGACCAGAACGCTTCAGCGGTTTCAGTGCACCCCGCCTGCCGCAATCGCTTCGTCGTACACCGACGCGACGCGCTTCGCGATCACCGCATTGTCGAAATTCTCCCGCGCATATGCCCGGCACGCGTCAGCGTCCGGCAGCTTCAGCGAGCCGTCGAGCGCCGCGGCGAGGCCATCGGCAATCGCAGCGGCGCCCGTCGCCGGCAACACCAGATCCTGCGACAACCCCGCCACCGCCTCCGGCAAACCACCCACCGGCGTCACCAGCACCGGCGTGCCCGACGCCAGCGATTCCACGGTGATGAGGCCGAATCCTTCCAGCGCCACCGTCGGCACAACGCTGATCGTCGCTGCGCGGTAAAGCGCCGCGAGATGCTGGTCCGGCACGAAGCCGAGCAGCTTCACGTTGTCCTCGAGGCCCGCTTGCGCGATGCGCGCCTGCAATTCGCTTTCGAGCCGGCCTTTGCCCGCGATCAGCAGCAACACATCCGGCTGATGGCGCTTGAGCAGCTTCACCGCATCGACGAGGTCCTCCAGACCCATGCGCCTCACGAGCCGCCGCACCGCCAGCACGATCGGCCGACCGAGCGGCAACTGGAGCTTGAGCCGCGCTTCGGTCTGCGAGATCGGCAGGTTGAACTGCTCGACGTTCACGCAACCCGGCACGACGCGGATGCGCTCGGGCGGAATGCCGTAGCGCGACGTGAGAATCTGCCCGAAGGCATCCGACAGCACGATCAGCCGCGACGAGCGCGCATACACCGCCTGCTCCAGGTAACGCTTCGCGCGCTGGCCGAGCGAGTCGGCGCCTTCGACGTGACTCTCGTCAGCCCATGGACCCTGGAAGTGCGAGACCTGCGGAATGCCGCGCGTGACGTCCAGACCCGGAAACGTGTACAGCGCGAAATGCGAGGAGATCACGTCCGGGCGCTCTGCATCGATCGCGCGGCGCAGTGCGCGGCGCGCGGCCATCAGCCGCAATGGCAGCGATTGCGCGGCAGAACCGAAGCCATGGATCGCGCCATCCGTGTCTTGCGCCACGCGCGGCGAGCCCGCCACGACACCTCGCACCGACACGCCCGCACCCGGCAGCGCACCCACGAGCGAGTAGTACATCCGGTCGAGGCCGCCCGCGCGCTCGGGGAACCAGTGCATCCCGATCTGCAGCGATTTGATTGAAGGAGTTTTCATGGCTATGCCTCTAGTGTTCGCCTGACGCGGCGTCAAACAGGTCAAAGGAATTCATTCGGCCGCCTTGTGGCCCGTGAGCGCATTAGTAGCGGCGAGCGACTTCGCCTCTGCTGCGCTCCCGGCGCGACGATGGTCCTCACGACGGCCCGCCAGCTGGCGGTACAGCGCGATGTACTGACCGGCCATTCGCGCCCAGCCGAAGCCCGTCGCGAGTTCGTTCGCGGCGACACCCATCGCGCGGCGCGCGTCGTCGGAGCCGGCGAGCCGGGCCACGGCATCGGCCAGCGCCTCTGGATCGTCGGGATCGTCCAGCACAATGCCGCATTCGGGCGTGATGATCTCCGCGCCGCCGGCGGTGCGGGCGGTCACGACCGGCAGACCGGCCGCCATCGCTTCGAGCAGCGACAGGCTCATCGCCTCGTAGCGCGACGGAAACACAAAGGCGTCGACCGAGTGCATCAGTACCGGCATCTCCTTCACCAGCCCGAGAAAATGCACGCGATCGGCGATGCCAAGCGAGCGTGCCTGTTCCGGATAGGGGCTCCCCGGCAGATAACCAGCGACAGCGATATGCACGTGCTCCGGCAGATGCCGCAGCGCTTCGAGCACGGTGCCGAGGTTCTTGCGCGGGGTACGCAGATCGCCGACGAAGAGCAGCAGGAACGCGTCGGCCGGCAGGTTGAACTTCGCGCGATCGCCGTGCGCGGCGGCGAAGCCTCGCGTGTCGACGCCGTTATAGATCACGTCGACCCGGTTGCGAGGCGTGAGGCCGATCGCGCGGATCTCGTCAGCGACCTTCTGCGACACCGCCGTGATCACGCGCGAGCGCCGGTACGCCCAGCGCTCGAGCCTCGCGTTCAGGCCCGTGTAGATGTACTGATACGCGGACCACACACCCTTGCCGAGACCGAACGGGTAGTACTTGCTGCCGAACCAGCCGCTATGCACGAAGTGCGCGGTATTCACGTCGGCCGGCACCCAGGAAATGAAGCCGTTCACATGCAGCACGTCGTATTCGTCGCGGTGCCGGCGCAGCCACCACGCGCTTTTCAGCGCGAACACCTGTTGGCGCAGCAGGTTCGATGGCCACCATCTGCCGATCTTCACGGGTATCCAGCGCACGCCCGGCTGTTCGAGGAGTTCAGGCGCAACGTGCGACGCGACGAGCGTCACCGCAATGTGTGCGTCAAGGGCCGCGCGGGCAATCTCGTGGTTGACGCGCCCCTGGCCGTCGTTATGGCGCACGACGTGCGTGACGATGGCGACTCTCAATCAGGTGCCTCCTTGAAGAATGAGATGGCGTCTGCGGTTCAGCTTTTGCCAGTGCGCCGCAGACAGGATCGAGAAGATGCTCATGAACAGCAGCAGGCCGCCGGTGCCCACAAGCGAATTGGTGAAGACCAGCATCGCGAAGACCGCGAGACTGAGGCTCAGGCACGCGCCGGCATATTTGTCATCCCGCAACGCGAACGAAGCCAGCACGGCGCGCATCAGGAGCCACAGGATGCCGGACATGTAGAGCAGCGTGCCGGGCCAGCCGAGCACGAACGGAATGTTCATCACGCCGCTGTCGAAGTTGCCGTATTTGCCCAGATCGCCGCCCTCGCTCGAAAGCTTGGTCGACGTGCCGGTGGCGCCGAGCCCTTCGCCCTGCACATCGGTAAAGGCGGTTTTGGCGAACGTCGCGTAAAACTCGTTACGCGCGGCATAACTCTGGTCGTCATTGAGGTTCACGAGGGTCTGCAGGCGCTGCTGCATGCGGTCGGCCACCGGCCCGACTGCGAGCAGCGGCACGCACAGCCCGCCCAGCAGCACCGCGGTCGCGAGGATCCGCACCCGGACGCGGTTGCTCGACTTGACCAGCTGGATCGCGAGCGCGATCACCCAGCCGCCCCAGGTCGAGCGCACGAGGCTCAGTGCAAAGGCGAGAAAGCCGAGCGCGCCGGCTATCCAGCGCACGCGGTGCTGGGCGGCCATCACGAAGACCATTGCGCCCATCATCGCAAAGGCGAACGGACCGGACGAATTCATCGTGCTGAACACGCGCACGCCATACGGCACAGGGTCGCCCTGCGAGGCCATCTGCGAGCTGATCATCCACATCGAGTCCCACGCTGGCATGATGAAGAACTGCACGAGTCCATAGGCTCCCATGACGAGCATGCCCCAGATGAAGGTACTGACGATCACGTCGCGGTACTCGGGGTATTGCCGTGTGTTCGCCATGATGTGAAAGCCGATCAGGATCGGATAGACCCAGTTCGCGAGGTCGTACACCGCGGCAAGCGGGCCGGCCGAAACCACGCCGATCAAGAGGCCATACGCGAGTCCGGCGAGTATCAGCAGCACCGGCAAGCCACGCCGCTGCGCGAGCACCGGGTAGTAGCGCAGCAGCGAAAGTCCGCTGATCATCGTCACGGCGAGCGGTGCGACCTGAATGAGGCTCGTCGGCGTGTAAGCGCCCTTCGACCAGTCGGCGAGACGCCGCACTTCCGGGCTCAGAAACCACAGCCACCACATGAAGCCGACGTAGCGTGCGGGGCTCTTGAAGTAGAGCCACAGGCCGGTCAGTATCGCGAGCAGCGGGAACGCGAGTGTCAGCACCGTGCCCTGGTGCGCGCCGATCAGCGCGGCCGTGACAAGCCACAGCAATGCCTGCGGCAGCCATACCTGCCGGTCGCTCCCGAAGAAACGCGTTGACCCGCCCGCCTCGATACGCGCAACTGCCATGGATCAAAGCCCCCTGCCGGCCTGACGCTGCGGCTGCGCGGCCTGGCCGCTGCCTTTGCCAGCGCCGCTGCTGCCGCCGGCGCGCCGGCGCGCTTCGTCGACCGAACGGCCGCGCGGCGACGCGCGGCGCTGCAGCAGGTCCTGCGTGATGCGCACGTGCTGCCGCGCGAATTCCTGCGTCGTCAGATCGCGCGACACAAGCTGGCGCGCGGCCGCCTGTGCCAGGCGTTGGGCGTCTTCCGGCGCGGCCACGAGGCTCTCGGCAGCCTCTCGCAACGCCGCCGGATCGAACGGCGGCACATAGGCCGCCTGGCTGGCCGTGAAATAGTCCTGCAAGGCGCCGACGTCCGTGACGATCATCGGCTTGCCGACAGCGGCCGCTTCGAGCATGACCGTGATGCCCGATGCGTGTGTGTTCGGGCGCAGCGGCACGACGATGACGTCGGCCCAGTCGTACAGTTCGCGCTGTTTCCTGAGGCCCGCCGCGGGCGCGATGTCGACGTTCGATGCCCGCAGCGAAGCAGGAATGCGCCGCCGTGTCGCCAGCCGCACGGTGTAACGCGCATCGTTGCCGAATGCATTGATGAGGGTTTCCCAGTCGCGGTCGCGATCGTTGCCGATAGCGGCGATGCGCAACGGCGTGTGCGGCACCCATTGCGTGGGCGCCTGCACCGGGAAGTCGCGCGTGTTCAGGCCGTAGTAGACGTGCACTGCGTCGCGGTCGAGGTACTTGCGGCACAGCGCGGCATTCTCCGAGGCGAGCGTGGTCAGTACATCGGCGCGCGCGATCAGCTTGCGATACGCCCAGCGCCGCAGCATGCCGTACTCCGGCCACCTGTCGAGCAGCCACACGCTTTGCGCCAGCAGCGCAGGCGACGCCTTCCGGCCTTTCAGCAGCAGCAGGAGCGCCACCGACAGATACTCATGCTCGGTATGCGTCCAGATCACATCGGAGCGCAGGATCTCATCGCGATTGCGCAGCGTATGAATGAAATCGAAGCCGAGCACGGCCTTCAGCCCGCGCCGCAACAGCCGCATCGGCGCACGCTCGCGAGCATCCTGCGAATAGGTCAGCGCAAAGGCATCCGATTCGGCGTGGTGATAGCCATACAGGCAGCCGATGTCGTCGCCCCTGCGATAGAAACGCGGATCGGCGCCGTAAAACAGATGGACGTGGACTCTGGTCACACTCATGCAGGAACTCCCGACAACCGTTTGAGGAAAGCATCGGCAAAGACGCTCCGATGCACGCTGATGCGGCCTGGACTTATCGCTGCGCGCTGCGTGGGCTTCCTGACGCAGCGTCGCGCGTCTCGCGGGCCGCGCCAGCCCGTGTCACCGTCACCGTCACCGCGCGGCGCGCCGTGCTTCGTGCGCGCCCGTGCGCACCGCGCGCCAGCGCGACAGCGTCGCGCTGCTGTGTCTTGACGCCAGCGCCAGCAGCGCGTGAGCCATGCCCGGATACACCCGTGTGCCGACGAGCGTGTACCACCACCAGGCCGCTTCCCGGCGCACCGGCGGCAACGCGTCGCGCAGGATCAGGTGCAGGTTGTACGCGGCGTTGCGCACCGCCTGCATCGTCTGCGCGTCGCGGCGGTCGTCGTCGAAACGCTCGGCGGGAAAATGGTCGACGGCGACCTGCGGGTCGTACACCAGCTTCCAGCCGGCGTTCTTCACGCTCATGCTGAAGGCCATGTCGTTGTGAACCTGGGCGCCCGCGCCGCGCAAACGGTTGTCGAAGCGGATCGTGCGGACCGCTTCGCGCCGGTAGCTCATGTTGGCGCCCTTCAGCAGGTCCACTTCGCGTGCCCCGCCGACACCCAGGTGATGGTTGCCGATGATCCTGCCCGACGGCCGCACCTTGCCGACGAGCGGGCGCGCGCCATCGAGGACGCGGCCCCTCTGGTGCACCCAGTCGCGCCCGCCGAGCGCGCCGAGCCGCGGATCGGCCTGGAACGCCGACGCGATGCGCTGCGCCCAGTCGGGGCGCGGGGCGGCGTCGTCGTCGGTGATCGCGATGACGTCGCCGGTCGCGACGTCCAGACCGCGATTGAGCGCCGCCACCTGCCCCGGCACTTCGACAAGCGCAATGCGCAACAGCAGCGCGCCCTTCACGGCCGGATCATGCAGGCAGGCGAGCGTCGCCTCGTCGTCGGGACGCACCACGACGACCACTTCGTCGGGCGCGCGCTGCTGCCGCTGCAACGCCGACATGCAGCGTGCGAGATCGGCGGGCCGGCGAAACGTGGGAACCAGTACCGAAACTTTCATGATGTCCTCTCTGCCTCTGCCGTCAGGCGCTCAGGTATTCCTGCACCACCGCGTAGCCGCGGGCATACGTGCCGCGCGCACGCGGCGGCATCGCATTGAAGATCGCGCCGCGCACGCTGACGCCCGCGTTGTGCAGATGCTTCATCGCATCGATAATTTCGGGTTCGCTGTGCATGCCCGAGCGCAGCACGAGGAACGTCGAGCCCGCGTGAACCGAAGTGATCGATGCGTCGGTCACCGCGAGGATCGGCGGCGTGTCGATGAGGATCACGTCGTAGCGCTTCGCAAGACCCTCGAGGTATTGCTGCAGGCGCGGCGACATCAGCAGTTCGGAAGGATTCGGCGGACGATGCCCGCACGAAATGAAGCTGAGGTTTTCGGTCTCGGTGTGACGGATCGCCTCTTCCAGCGAGATCTGGCCGCTCAGCAGCTCGGAAAGGCCGTTGTCCTGCGCGCCGCCGAGGTAGCGCTCCAATGCGCCGCGACGCATGTCGCCGTCGATCAGCAGCACACGCTTGCCCGAATGCGCGAGCAGCACCGCGAGGTTGACCGCGAGGAAACTCTTGCCGACGCCGGGCATGGGCCCGGTCAGCACGACGATACGGTTCTTCGCATCCATCATCGTGAACTGCATCGACGTACGCAGGCTGCGCAGGCTTTCGACCGTGGCGTCTTTCGGGCGTGCTGCCGAGAGCACCTTGCGCAGACGGCTGCCGCCGCGCTCGAAGCTGTTTTCCAGCACCGCCTGTTCCACGCTCAACGGAACGAGGCCATACACCGGCAGGTGGAAGGCGCGTTCGATATGCTCCGGATCATCGATACCCTTGAACATGTTGCGGCGCAGAAACACGATACCCGTGCCGACGATCAGCCCGAGAATCACCGCCGCCGACAGGATCAGCACCTTCTTCGGCTTGACGGGCGCACCCGGACGCAACGCGGCGTCGATGATGTGAACGTTGCCGCCCGTGCCGGCCTTCTGCACCGACAGTTCCTGCACACGGTTCAGCAGCAGCACGTAGATGTCTTCCGCCACCTTCGCGTCGCGTTGCAGCTGGACTGCCTTGACCTCGGTCGCCGGCAGATCGCGGAAGCGGTCGGCGTACTTGGCGCGCTGCGCTTCGAGTTCGCCAAGCTGCTGACGGGCCGCAACCAGCATCGGGTGATCGTCGCCGAAACGTTGCTGCAGCGACGCGATCTGGATCCGCAGGGCCGAGATCTGCGATTCGTACTGCACGCTGCCTTCCAGATAGACCTTGGCTTCATCGCTTGCATTGATCGAGCCGGACTTGCTCTGATAGGCCGTCAGGGCCGCTTCCGCGCGTTCCAGATCGCTCTTCAGGCGCGGCTCTTCGCTCTTCAGGAAGTCGAGCATCTTGCTCGCATCCACCTGCTTGCTCGCGACGTGCTGACGCAGATACGACTGGGCAACCGCATTGGCCACTTTGGCCGCGTGCTCGGGATCCTGGTCATCGAGCGAGATCTGGATCACGCCGGTCTGCTTGCCCTGCTCGGTCACCTGGATGGCCGACTGGAACCCAGCGATCGCGTCGAGATCGTTGGCGCGCATCACGTAGAACTCCGTGCCGGGACGGGCAACGAGCTTGTCGACGAGAATCGACACGCCATTGCCCTGCGCCGGCACGCCTGCCTGGCCGCTCAGGAGCGGCGAGCCATTCGGAGCGCGCAGTTCGAAACGCTCGCCGGGCAGCACCGTCAGCACCATCTTCTGGCCTTCGAGCGCGGGCGGCACTTCGACGGAATCCACGGTCGCCACTTCGCCGCCCCATGCGTAGGTGCCAAGGCCCAGCCACGGACGCGCCGGTTCGCCCGGCGTTGCGAGGCGCGCGGCGAGGCTGCCCAGCACGGGAATCGTCCTCGGGGTCACCGAGAAGTTCAGCTTCAGGTCCTGAACCACCGGCGCCAGCACGCCGCGGCTCTTGATCATCTCGATCTCGGCGTCGGTGGGCAATGCGCCCTGCCCGCTCGTCGTGATCGCCGCGCCGGTCTGCGTCTGCGTGAGCGCCTGCGACGTGTTGTCGGACTGCTCGACGCGCACGTGCGCATCCGCCGAGTACACCGGCTTCGCGATATAGCAGTAGAGCGCAGCGATCGCGACGATCGACACCGCAATGGCGATCAGCCACCAGATGTCGTCGAGGATCACCTGCACCAGTTGACCGAGGACGACGTCCTCTTCTTCGGTCCTGGCCGGGCCGGCCAGTTGAGTGTTTGCGTGAGTGCTCACAGTTCGATCCTGGTTGGTTCGCCCCGGGATCCATGCGGTGCACAGCGGGCTGTGCGGGCCGCATGGACCCTGGGGCAGGTCAAGCGACTAGCGCGTCAGCTGCCTCAGATAGAACAGCGTCTGAATGGTTGGCAGCACCTGCTGCAGCACACGATTGAATGTCGTCGAGGCCGCCGTACCCACGTACACCACATCCATCGGTTGCAACTGGAACTGCGTCGACAACATGATCGAATCGGGCTGCGTCATGTCGAGGCGGTACACTTCCGGCGTCGTCGGATTGTTCTGCATGCCGCGCATCACGAAGATCTGACGCGGGTTCGCATCGGTGTCGAGAATGCCGCCCGACTGCGTGAGCGCATCGGCGATCGACAGACGTCCCTTGATCATCGTCAGCTGGATCGGGTTCTTCACTTCACCCATCACGAACACGCGGCTATCGATGCGGTCCGGCACGTTGACGATGTCACCCGCCTGCAGCATCACGTTCTGCTTCATGTCACCGCTGTCGAGCATGCGGTTGGCGTCTAGCACGTACAGCTGGTTGTGACGCGTGAGGCGCACGCGCTGCAGATCGGCATCGGCGGTCGTGCCGCCCGAGCGCGTGATGGCGTCGACGAGCGAGATCGGCACGTCACTGATCGAAAGCGGACCCGGGGTCTTCACCTGACCGGTCACCTGCACCTTCTGGCCACGATAAGACAGCACGCGCACGTCGACCTGCGGATTGCGGATGTAGCGCACGAGGCCAGCCGTGAGCTGGTCGCGCAGCTCGCCGACGGTCTTGCCCGCCGCGCGGATGCGACCGACGAACGGGAAGTAGATCGTGCCGTCGGCGGCGACGGTCTGGCCGTACGGATCGGCCTGGCCTGGCAAGGCCGTCGTATAGGGCTGCTGCAACGCGCCGCCGACCGATTGCGTCGTGTTGCCGCCGGACGACAGCGTGCTGCCGTTCGGCGTCGTGAGTTCAGGGTGATCCCAGACGGTCACGCCGAGAATGTCCTGGGGCGCGATCCGGTACACGTACTGCGCCGGATCGGCAACATGCGACTGCGGCAGGACCTGCGGGGCGGCGGCCGCGGCCTTCGCCTGGTCCATCACGACCTGCGCGTTGATCAGCGTCACCGGATAGGTTTCGGTGGGCGCCGTCTGGTTGTCCTTCAGCCGCGACGTGTCGAGGTAGTTCCCCGGCGCGGTCGAACAGGCCGACAGGAATGCGGCCAGCAGAAGAGAGAGTATGAAATTTCGTATCAGCATATTTTGTTCAGCCATCCCATGACCAGATGTTCGATGAGCACGAGACTTTCCCGATAGCCGGCTTCGTGTCCGCCATGCGGATCGACGACGTCGGAGTCCTCCCATTTGCCGAGCGGATACACCTTGCCGCGCGAAGTCGGATCGAGCGATTCGACCTCCTTCACCTGGGCGCGCTCGGTGACCAGAATCAGATCGGCGTCGCGCACGATGCGGCGGTTCAGCCGCCGTGCCCGATGACTGCCCGTCTCGACACCCTGCTCGCCGAGCAGGCGCCGCATGACCGGGTCCATGCTGTCGCCTTCGAACGCGCGAATGCCGGCCGACTGGAACGCGATCGGCACGCTGCCGCGGTGGCTCGCAGCGCTTGCCGCGCTGCCGGCGTGCGCCTTGAACAGCATTTCGGCAGCCGGCGAGCGGCACACGTTGGCGTGGCAGACGATCAGAACGTTGGCGAACATGGACAGGCTCCTGGATCGCTAATCAGCGCGCGGCGACTTCGTCGACACTCGCCGTGCGCACCGGCGCGGCGCCGGTCTGCGGTTGCGGCGCGGCGTCCGGCAGTGCGTACTGCCGGCCGATCGCGTGATATTCGATGCCCAGTTCGCGCATCGATTCGGGTTCGTACAGGTTGCGGCCGTCGAAGATGAGCGGCGTCTTCAGGTTCCGCTTGAGGCTGTCGAAGTCCGGGCTCTTGAAGACTTTCCATTCGGTGAGGATCACGAGCGCATCCGCGCCTTCGGTCACCTCCATCTCGTCGCTGGTGAATTCCAGACGCGCCAGCTGCTGCGGCGCGTCCTGCAGATCCAGCGCGAACACGCGCTTCGCTTCGTCGAGTGCAACCGGATCGCAGGCCTTCACGCGGGCGCCGCGCGCGAGCAGTGCCGCGATCAGGCGGCGGCTCGGCGCTTCGCGCATGTCGTCGGTATTCGGCTTGAACGCGAGCCCCCAGACGCCGAACGTGCGGCCCGTCAGATCGCCGCCAAGGCGCGTGACGATCTTGTGAGCGAGGATCTTCTTCTGCTCGTCGTTGACGGCCTCGACCGCATTCAGGATGCGCAGGTCCTGGCTATGCTCGTCGGCGGTGCGGATCAGCGCCTGCACGTCCTTCGGGAAGCACGAGCCGCCGTAGCCGCAGCCCGCATACAGGAAGTCGTAGCCAATGCGCGGATCGGAGCCGATGCCGCGGCGCACGGCCTCGATGTCGGCACCCACGCGATCGGCGAGGTTCGCGAGTTCGTTCATGAACGAAATGCGCGTTGCAAGCATCGCGTTGGCCGCGTACTTGGTGAATTCGGCCGAGCGCACGTCCATGTACAGCGTGCGCTCGCGGTTGCGGTTGAACGGCGCGTAGAGGCGCTTCATCAGATCGCGGGCCTTTTCGCCGGGCACGTCCTCGTCGCAGCCGAGCACGATGCGGTCCGGGCGCGTGAAGTCTTCCACCGCGGCCCCTTCCTTCAGGAACTCGGGATTCGACACCACCGAGAACATGTGTTTCGCGCCACGCGCCGCGAGTTGTCCGGCGATCGCTTCGCGCACGCGCAACGCGGTGCCGACGGGCACCGTCGATTTGTCGACGATCACCTTGAAGCCGTTCATGTAACGGCCGATGTTGCGCGCGGCCGCAAGCACGTATTGCAGGTCGGCGGAACCGTCTTCGTCGGACGGCGTGCCGACGGCGATGAACTGCACGTCGCCGTGCGCGACCGCCGCCTCGATGTCGGTCGAAAACTTCAGGCGACCGGCCTTGCGGTTGCGCGCGATGACCTCCTGCAGGCCCGGCTCATGGATCGGCACGCCGCCATTGTTGAGCACGTCGATCTTGCGTTGATCGACGTCGAGACAGAGCACGTCGTTGCCGATGTCGGCAAGACAGGCGCCCGTCACAAGGCCTACGTAGCCGGTACCAATGATCGTCAGGTTCATCTGTTAACACCTCGAAGATTTGAACATTCCAGAAACGGAAAACACACGCCGCGCAGCCCTCGTCTGCGATGCGCCGCGCGACGCCGTTGCGCTCAATAAGCGTTGTGGCCGACGAAACCCTTCCAGAGCGTCAGGACGACGATCTTGATGTCGAGCCAGAAGGTCCAGTGCTGCATGTAGTACAGGTCGAGCTTCACACGTCCCATCATTTTTTCGATGCGATCCGTCTCGCCCCGATAGCCGTTGATCTGCGCCCAGCCGGTGATGCCCGGCTTGATGCGATAGCGATGCATGTACCCCTTCACCAGATCCTTGTAGATGTCGTCGTGCTCCAGTGCATGCGGACGCGGCCCGACCACCGACATCTCGCCCTTCAGCACGTTGATGAACTGCGGCAGTTCGTCGAGACTCGTGCGCCGCAGGAATGCGCCTACCGCCGTGATGCGCGGATCGCCGCGGGTCGCCTGGGTCACCTTGCCGGCAGTCTCGGCGTGCATCTTCATCGAACGGAACTTGTAGATCTCGAACTGATGTCCGTCGATGCCCTTGCGCTTCTGCCTGAAAAACACCGGTCCCGGCGAGGACAGCTTGACCATCGCCGCAATCACCAGCATCAGCGGCGCGAGCGCGGTCAGCGCAGCGAGCGCGAACAGGCGGTCGAACACGAACTTCGGCAGCACGCGCACATCCGTAATCGGCGACGCGGCGAGGTTGATCGCCGGCACGCCCAGCAGATCGACGACAGGCTGGGTGAAGAGGCTCAGGCTGCGCACGTCCGGGATGAAGCGGATGTTGACGAACTCGTTGCGAAACTCCATCACGAAGCGGTGAATCGTGCGCTCGTGGGAAATCGGCAGCGCCAGCCACAGTTCGCCGATGCCACGCGTGCGCACCAGCCGCACCATCCTGTCGAAGTCGCGCTCGACGGGCACGCCTTCGAGCTCCGTGGGCAGGCTTTCCGTACTCACGGCATGACTGGCGAGCTCGATCTGGTCGCTCTCGCGCCGCCCGCCTGGCTCATCGAACACGATGGCAGGGCTAAAGCCCGCTTCCGGGCGGCTCCTCATCTGCTCGATCAGGAAGCGTCCATACAGGGAGCCGCCGACGATCGCCACGGCCTTCTGGTTGTAGCCCTCGCGGCGCAGGCCCTTCAGCACGCCGTGCACGACAGCCTTCGTGAGGATCAGCAGCACGACCGTCGCGACGGCCCAGTAACCGAGCCACAGACGCGACAGCTGATCCGAGCGGTGCAGGCTGAAACTCATCAGGATGCCCGTGCCCTCGACGATCAGCCATGCGCCAGCGACGCGCCACAACAGGTCGTAGACGGGCTTGCCGCGCCACGACTGATAGATACCCAGCGCCGGAAAGAACACCACCACGAGCAGGCAGTTGAACAGGAGCGAGACGCTCTCCATGTCGTTCAGCCACACGAACGCTCCGTTGTGTACGGCAGCCGCGATGAGTGCGCCGAGGCCCACCATCGCGATGTCGATAATCCGGGATAGAACGCTCAGCATGAGCCGCACCTCAGTTCGTCAGTCAAATTCTGTCCGTGAATTGAATACATCTCGCGCTGCATGGAAGGCTCTCCAGGACCGAGTTCCGTACCACCGTCCGTCGCCATGACGAATTGCGGCCACTGGCTCTTCCATTGCAATGCGCGAGGAGAAATTCTGATCCGAATGAGTGAATACCCTTGTACAGGTATGAATAACGCGGCATTAAAATTCCCGTGACAAGGCCCCAAAATATCTCAAATTGTATCGGTAACAATTTCCAGATTTTTTCTTCATTTCTTCCGGTAATTGTTGCCGCTTTGGCATTTTTTTTGATTAAAAAAAATGCCGGTAACGCGCCGCGTGACCGTTTTGATACGCCTTATTGCACCGGCTGCATGGAACGCTCGTCGGCAACTTTTCGGCGTGAATAATTTCCCGCCTGTTCAACGAGATTATTTTTTATTTTTTTCGCGCCACATTGAAATCACCCGCATAAAAGAATCGCCCGATTAATCCGTTTATTTTTACTTTAGAACATAATTGGCTTTCTTTTTATTGACAAATTACGTTGTGATACAACTCATCGCATCGATCATGCCTTGAGGAGTCTTTCGATGACTGCGATTGTTGCAGCGCCTGCTGTGGGTACCCGGTCTTCCATAACCGCCAACGTGAAACTCAAAGTACATCCCGTCATTCTGGCCGGTGGCTCCGGCACGCGGTTGTGGCCAATGTCGCGCGAGCAGTATCCGAAGCAGCTCATCGGTCTGCTGGGAGACGACTCATTGCTGCAATCCACCACGCGCCGCCTCGACGCGCTCGACGCCGGCTACCCTCTCGCAGATCAACTGGTCGTCGTCGGGAACGAGGAGCATCGCTTCACCACCGCCGAGCAGTTGCGCACGAGCGGCAAGGCAAGCCATCTGATGCTCGAGCCGGTCGGCCGCGATACGGCGCCTGCATTGACCGTCGCTGCGCTGTCGATCGTCGCGCAGGATCAGGATGGCGTGATGGTGGTGATGCCGGCAGACCACGCCGTCGCCGACACGGCGCGCTTTCATGCGGCGGTATCGGCCGGAGTCCAGCAGGCGGCGGCAGGCCACATCGTGACGATGGGCATCGTGCCGACGCGCGCGGAAACCGGCTACGGCTATATCCGCGTGGGCGCGCCGGCCGACGCAGGCGCGGCCGGCGCCCGCCGCCTCGACCGTTTCGTCGAAAAGCCGCATCTCGAACTTGCGCAGCGCTATGTGAGTTCGGGCGAGTACTGGTGGAACAGCGGCATCTTCATCATGCGCGCGTCGACGTGGCTGAAGGCGATCAGGCATTTCCAGCCCGCGATCCATGCGGCCTGCACAGAGGCGTTCGCAGGCGGCAAGGCGGACGGCGATTTCTTCCGCCTCGCGCGCGATGCATTCGCCGCGTCGCCGTCGAATTCGATCGACTACGCGGTGATGGAGAAGCTCGGCAACGATGCGTCGGTGTGTGCGGGCGTGGTCGTGCCGCTGGATGCCGGCTGGTCCGATGTCGGTTCGTGGGACGCGATCTGGCAGATCCTGCCGAAGGACGCCGACGACAACGTCGGACGCGGCCGCGTGATGTTCGAAGGCGCGGCATCGACCTTCGCGCATTCCGAAGGCCGGCTGATTGCGTGCGTGGGCACGCAGGATCTGGTGGTCGTCGAGACAGCCGATGCCATTCTGGTCGCGGACCGTTCGCGCGTGCAGGACGTGAAGAAGGTGGTGGGCCGCATCCGCAGCGAACAGGGCCCTGAAGCTGCGAACCATCGCAAGGTTCATCGCCCGTGGGGCCACTATGATTCGGTCGATACCGGCGAGCGTTTCCAGGTCAAGCGCATCGTCGTGAAGCCAGGCGCACGGCTGTCGTTGCAGATGCATCACCACCGCGCGGAACACTGGATCGTCGTGCGCGGCACGGCGCTCGTCACGCGAGGCGAAGAGCGTTTCATCGTCTCGGAGAACGAGTCAGCCTATATCCCGCTGGGTGTCACTCACCGCCTCGAGAATCCGGGCAAGATGCCGCTTGAAATCATCGAAGTGCAGTCCGGCTCCTATCTCGGCGAAGACGACATCGTGCGCTTCGACGATACCTACGGACGCCAGTGACGTCGCCGTGAGTGACAGCCTGGTCTGATGAGGCCCGTGCGTCGGTGAAGTTGCCGTCCGCGGGCGTCTCTGATGTTCAACCCTTGGCGCATCAGCCGCGCGCAGACTTCGGGTTAGCCTGGGTTAAGCCCGGGTTAGCCTGGATTCAGCCGTGGTGCGAGAGGAGATCCGACGCCGACGGGCAGCGATCGGCGGAACCGTCTGCCGCGCTCTCGCCCGGATAACGGCGCAGCGGTACCCGGCGCGCGTGGTTGACGTTCACATGCGCCGACATATGCACCTTCGCCGGATTCACGGCGGGAGCGTCCACTACGCCGGCAGCAGGCGCGGGTGCAGATGCGGGTGCCGCAGTAATCGCAGGACGGGGCGCCGGCATCGGTCGGGAAACGGGACCGGACGGCGGCGGCCCGGCTCGAACGGCGTCATCCTGAAGTGCCGCTGCAGCCAGCATGCGGCAGTGACGGTCGATCCATTGCTGGGCCCACTCGAACGCGTGCCGCTCCGCTGCCTCAGGTGTCTCGAAGCGCGGACCGACGAGGCCGGAACGCTCGACGCGTCTGCCGTCCTTCATGATCTCCGCCCACGCGCGATACATCTCGTGCGGCACCGATTGCGCCATCACGTAGATCACATAGCCACGCCGGTCGGCAAGCTGCTCGCCGGGCGACGACATGCCCATCCACAACGGACTGCGTGCGGCCTCGTCGGCCGTGTCCCGCTCATGATGCGAGCCGGGCGCTCCGGCAGCCGGATCGCTTGCGCCCATCAGCGCACGGGGGTCGATGCGCGTCGACGCCTCCCTCGCCACCTCGTCGGGCGAGCCCGAGAGTTGTCGCGTGATCTCCGCGAACGGATCGACGGCACGCGAGTCACCCGCATCGCCATTCGTGTGCGGCGCCTGCCACGACTCGGGGCTCTTCCAGAACACGCCACGCAAGCCGTCGTCACGCAGATCGTGATGATCGCGCGCAGGGGTGCTCGCCGTTTCCGTCGTGCCTTGCGGGGCGACTGCGGTCGTTGGCTCCGGGACGTAGGCGAACCGTCGACCGGTTTGCGACAGGAGCTGGACCATTTCGGCCAGTGTGCCGTTCAGTTGCCACTCTTCGAAACGGCGCCGGCAGGTTGGGCCGGAGGGATAGCGTCCAGGCAGTCTGGACCAGGGCTCGCCAGTGGTCAGGATCCACAAGACCGCGTTGGCGACGACACGCGGTTCTGCGCGGGGCCGACCGCGCCGGTTAAGACGAACAGCCGGCTCATCGGAAACGAGCGCAGACAGTAGCGCCCATTCGTCATTGCTTAGCTCATCGAAAAACATATATTTCTCCACGCAGCACGGCCTGCTGCGGCTTTGGACACCCACAAATTTCTTTTTTCGTGATTTGTGTGCTGCCCTCGGTTGCACAATATGCTTGTACGTTTTGGGGCGTTTCGGGGAAATCGCACAGCCTTAGTGCGGATATTCCCGTTAGCGACGCACAAAACGTGGTCTCACTCGTGCATGGGAGAATTTGTGCACGAAGCATACCATCGCCAGGGTTTCCATGAATATCATTGAGACAAGTGTTACGCATAGAAACAATCTTGTCCTTTTCGCGGCGTTGTTACACTCGTCGTTGTCACGAAGAAACTCGCCGGGAAAGCGTCGTATCTGGTGATACGTCAGCACGCATGGCGCTATAGCGGCGCTTTAGTGGCGTGCATGCCGCTTCATTTGCTGTTCATGTGCCAGCCACGCCGTTCTGCAGAAAGAGCGACGAGGCGATCGATATGAGCAACTCGTAACAGCATTGGGTTCGACGGCCGATCGTTACGCGTGGCGAGGGCATCCGTGCTATCGGCCTGGTCGACGCGCAGCAGTGTCCGGTTTCATTGAACGCGTTGCTGCACGCTTCGTCGCTCACCGCACGGGGGTCGTAGCGCCCTCGCCCACCACCGTTGTCCAGGCCCGCACACGCCAGCGGGTAACGAGCCCCGCGCGTACATACGGATCGGCCTTCGCGAACGCTTCCGCCACTGCGGCCGAGTCCGCTTCGAAGAGCAGCATCGCGCCGTCCACCGGATCGGCAAGCGCGCCTGCGAGCAGCAGTTCACCGCGATCGACCGCTGCCCACGCGAGCTTCAGATGTTCAGCGCGGTAGTCGCCGCGCCGTTCGAGGTAGTCCGGCGATACGTCGTAGATCAACAGATAGTGCATGGCGTGTTCCTGTCCCGCTGTGAGTATGTCGATGATGCTACGACATCGCGCTGATGGCCGTGAGCATCGCTTGTGCGCTATCAGGGAAGAACCTCATGAGCCGGCTGTCAACCGAACCCTCGTGCCGTCCGTTTTGACGGACAGCTTTGCCATAATGGTGATGGCGATGGGCTCTTGCCTGCGACGCCCGCTCGCATGACTGCCAATAACGTTGACCAACGATGGAGTCTCACATGAAGATCCAAACCGCTCTCGCTGCTCTCGTCCTTGGCGGCCTGCTCGCCTCGCCCGTCGCTTTCGCTGACAACAGCCAGCAGTCGAAGATGACAGCCTGCAACAAGCAGGCAGGCGACAAAAAAGGCGATGAACGCAAAGCCTTCATGAAGAGCTGCCTGTCCGCTTCGGCGCCGGTGGCGGCGTCCGCACCCATGACCCAGCAGCAGAAGATGACAGCCTGCAACGCGCAGGCAGCCGGCAAGAAAGGCGACGACCGCAAGGCGTTCATGAAGGACTGCCTCAGCAACAAGGGCTGATCCCGACGAAGCTTTTAGCGGGTCCTTCGGCCCGCACCCTTTTCTGCATGCCGCGCCGCGCGTGACTTGTCCATCGCGGCATGCAATTCGCATCACCGCATTGCCCGTCACGGTTCGCTTCATCCAGCGCGCTCGACGCGTGCAACATTCCTCCTCCCCTTATTTGTGCCGCTTCGCAGGCCTGTGCGCCAGAGCCGGCCGTTTTCTTCTATGATGGCTGCGGAGACGGCCCAATACCCACAATCGAAGGCGCTGAATCATTGAGGCGCTCAAGGCCAGCAGGCCAAAGGGCCGCCGTCTTGTCGTTGATGCCGAAGAGCATTGAACGGAGGCAGGAATGGTTGGGAGACACAAGAACCGCTGGCTGAGGCGGTGGCTCGTCGTCATCATCTTCTGGGCGGTACCGGTGGCGATCGTCGCCGTGAACGAGATCCGCGAGGAGATGGCGTACAACGCGGTCGACCTCAACAACGCCCTCACCACCTGGCAGTTCACTGACGCGCAACGCGCTGCTGGCGCCCCCGCACACTGTCGCGGCGTACCCGACGACGCACGCGCGGCCGGCTGCCCAGCCGATGTGCTGGCGGCCAATGCCCCGCGCCAGCAGGAAGCACTCAACGAATACGAGGTGCGCAAGAGCACGCTCGCTGCGTATCTGTGGCATGCGTTCGTGGGTTACTGGGTCGTGCCTGCCGTCGTTCTTTTTCTGATCGGCGCCGTCATCGGTGGCATCCGGCGCGCGCTGCGGCGGCCCCAGCAGCCGGCCAAGGGCTCCGCCAATCACTGACTCTCGAAGCTGCTGAGGGGGATCGCCAGCGATCCTCACGCGACATCTCAGGGGTGTTGTGAGGGCTTTCTCGATACGCCCTGAGGTGAAGCGAAAAGCCCGATTGCGGATCGAAATGCGGTTTTGCGACAATACTTTCAGTTTTGTTTCAAAGCGGATAGGGGGCTGAAAACCGGTAAAAATGGCCGTGCGCGATGAGCGCCCATTCATCGCGGCCAGCCCCGAAAATGGCAAACGCCTCGCCGTGGAGATCAATCTGCAGGCCGCTTTAATGTGGGATTCGACAGGCCTGATAATCGGTAACAGTTACTTTACCGGCCTTGTTACTATGCTGCAAACGCCCACCACACAAGGCGCTCCGCGATATCGCGACATTCTCCTTCAAACTCCATGTGATATAACCTAAACAGGCGACCCGATTTAAAGGCCAGGTTGCGCCCAGGAACCACGATGGAGAAAAACGATGCAAAGACGAAACTTCATTTTGAAGACTACCGCTGCGCTCGCTTTCGGAAGCCTTTCACTCACGGGCTGTACCACGACAGGTGAACAGTCCAGTTCGGCTGCCACCAACATGTCGAAACGGCAGGCGATCGACGCCAGCGTCGACGGCACGATTTCGCGCCTCTATACCACGGTGCCGGGCTCTCGCGAGCTGATGTCGAAGGCCCGTGGCGTGCTCGTATTCCCGTCCGTGATCCAGGCGGGTTTCATCGTCGGCGGCCAGTATGGGGAAGGCGCGCTGCGCGTCGGCGGCAGCACGGTGGGCTACTACAGCACCGTTTCCGGATCGGTCGGGCTGACAGCAGGCGGGCAATCGAAAGCGATCATCTTCCTCTTCATGACGCAGGATTCGCTCGACAAATTCCGCAACTCGGACGGCTGGTCGGCGGGCGGCGACGCTTCCGTCGCGCTGGTGAAGGTCGGGGCGAACGGCGTCATCGACACGACCACGGCTACCGCGCCGGTCCAGGCATTCGTGCTGACCAACGCGGGGCTGATGGGCGATCTGTCGCTCGCCGGCACTAAGGTGACGCGCCTGAAGATCTAGGCGTACCCGTTCTGTCACACACCCCGGCGGGCGCTCGCCGGGGTATGTCGTCGCTGTCAGTGGTGTCATAGAGACACGCGCATCGCGGTCGCAACGACTTCCGTCATGCGCCGCGCACTTCGTGATACCCCCTCTTTAGCTCGACGACGTATCGATCACCTTGAAGCGCGAACGCTTCTGCGCACGAATCACGGACTGATAGGCGTTGACATACTGCTGCGCCATCCGGTGCGATGTGAAGCGCTCTTCGAAGCGCTGCCGCACGCGCTCGCGCGACAGCTTGTGCAGACGGTTCACCGCGGCGACCGCGCCAATTTCGTCCTCGACGATGAAGCCGGACACGCCGTCATCGAGCACCTCAGGCACCGAGCCGCGATTGAATGCGATGACCGGCGTGCCGCAGGCCATCGCCTCGATCATCACCAGACCAAAGGGCTCCGGCCAGTCGATCGGGAACAGCAGCGCATGGGCGCCCGACAGGAACTCCGCCTTCTGGTGATCGGCAATTTCACCGATGAATTCGACATGCGGTTGCGCCAGCAACGGTTTGATGTCGCGCTCGAAATATTCGCGATCCGCTGCATCGACCTTGGCCGCGACCCGGATCGGCAGGCCGCATTTCGCCGCAATCCGGATCGCGGTATCGACACGCTTTTCCGGCGAAATGCGCCCGAGGAAAGCGAGGTACTTCTGCGCGACCGGCTGCGGCGTATAGAGCGCTTCCGGCAAGCCGTGATAGACCGTGGTCAGCCACTTCGCCTGGGGCAGCGGTGCGCGCTGCGAGTCGGAAATCGAGATCACCGGTGCGGTGTTGAACGTATCGAACACCGGTTGCTGCTCAGGCAGATCGAGGCGGCCGTGCATCGTCGTCACGAACGGCGTGTCCTGGCGCTTGAACACCGAAAACGAGTAGTAGTCCATGTGGAAATGGAGCACGTCGAACTCGTCGGCCTGACGGCGGACCAGTTCCATCAGCAGCATGTGCGGTGCGACGCGGTCGCGGATGCCCGGATCGAGCCGCAAGGCGCGCGGCCACACGGGTTCGAGCTTCGCGCGCGTGACGGAGTCGCCGCTCGCGAACAGCGTGACGTCGTGGCCGAGGTCGACAAGCGCCTCGGTGATGTACGACACGACGCGCTCCGTGCCGCCGTACAGCTTCGGCGGCACCGATTCGGTCAAGGGAGCGATCTGCGCAATTCTCATTGTGTGTCTCCGTGAAACTGGGCCCTGGCTAACGGCCGCGGGCCTCTGCGGCGCCCGGCCACGCAAACGCCGGCACCTGTGATCTATCGACGCCGCTCATCTTTCGCGTTGTGATCGACGCGTGAAAGACGGGCGTAATAACACGATTATTATTCAACCTGCGCGAAAAAACCCCTGGTATTTCAATTGCTGCTCGCTGTTACAGTCGCGAAACACTCGCCAGGCGGCTCTGACGCGGCCAGATTCAGCGCACCGGCCATTTCCACGCGGGCAATTCCAGTGACGCGTCGTCGGCGATACGGGTTGCGCCGAACTGCTTTTCGAGCACGATGGACTGACTGCCGTCCTCGCGCTCCAGCGACGCGATGAGCCGCGCCGCGTGTGAAACGACCAGCACCTGCGAGTGCTGCGACGCCCGCGCGATCAGACGTCCGAGCGCCGGCAGCAGATCCGGATGGAGGCTCGTCTCCGGCTCGTTCAGCACGAGAAGCGCCGGCGGCCGTGGCGTCAGCAAGGCGGCGACAAGCAGCAGATAACGCAGCGTGCCGTCGGACAGTTCCGCACCCTTCAGCGGGCGCAACAGGCCATGCTGCTGCATCGTCACTTCGAAGCGGCCATCGTGATTCGTGATCGCGATGCGCGAGCCCGGGAAAGCGTCGTCGATCGCCTGATCGAGCGCGGCGGGGTCGCCGATCTCGCGAATCGTCTGCAAGGCCGCGGCCAGGTCAGCGCCGTCGTCACTGAGCACCGGCGTGTGCGTGCCGATCTGCGGCAGACGCACGGGAGAATCGGCGTCGGTGCGAAAGTAGTCGTAGAAGCGCCACGAGCGGATCTGCTCGCGCACCGCGATCATCTCGGGTGCGGTACGCGGGTCGGCGAACTCCGTCATCATGCTGTCGAAGCTCGCGACGGTATGCGGAAGGGTCTGCCATTCGCCTTCGTCGTCGCGCGTGCGAAGCGACGCGCCGTGACGGTCCACCAGCAGCGCCGACGGCCGCAGCAGCGGGCCGCCCCAGATGCATTCGCGTTTGATCACCGGATCGAGTGAGAACTGCGTGGGTCCGGGGATCGGCAGGCCGAGGTCAATGGCGTAGCCGAATTCGTCGCCGGCGAAGCCCAGCCGCAGACTGATCGGGTCCTTGCGGCGCGTGCCTTCGACGGCCTGCTCGCCCGCCAGCATTGCTCGCGAAAAACGCTCAGGACCGGCCCACAGCGTCGACTGCAGACCGCCCTCGCGAGCCAGCGACGGAATCACTCCACCGCGCGCGGTCACTGCGAGCAGGCGCAGCGCACGATAGACGCTCGACTTGCCGCTGCCGTTCGGCCCGGTCACGACGTTCAGTCTGGCAAGCGGCACGATCAGTTCGCGCAACGACCGGTAACCGGCGATGGCGAGCGTCGTCAGCATGGCGGCCCGACCGGCACGCTGCGCAGGTCGCCCAGAAACGAATCGCGCCACACGCCCAGGTCGTTCTTGCGCAGCGCGATCATGTTGATCTCATAGCGCCGCTTGCGCTCTTCGCCCGGCATGGCAAGCGCACGTTGCAGCGCTTCGCACATGCCGACGGAATCGTGCGGATTCACGATCAGCGCGCCTGTCAGTTCGGCAGCCGCTCCCGCGAACATCGACAGCACGAGCACGCCCGGATCGTCGGGATTCTGCGCGGCCACATATTCTTTCGCGACGAGGTTCATGCCATCGTGCAACGGCGTGACGAAGCCCACCTGCGACTCGCGAAACAGCGACATCAGTTTCCAGCGGTCGTATTGCTGGTTGAGGTAACGAATCGGCGTGTAGTCGAGCCCCGAGTAGCGGCCGTTGATGCGCCCTGCCTCGTACTCCAGATCCTGACGGATCTGCTGGTAGGTCGCGACGTCCGAGCGCGTCGGCGGCGCGATCTGCACGAGCGTGACATTGCCGCGCCATTCCGGCGAGCGCTCCAGCAACTGTTCGAACGACCTGAACCGTTCGACGAGCCCCTTCGAATAATCGAGCCGGTCGACGCTCATGATCAGCTTGCGTCCTTCGAGGCTTTGCTTCAGATCGAGCACGTGCTGACGGCTTTCGTAGCGTTCGGCCTGCTCGGCGATTTCGTCCGGGAACACGCCGATCCGGTACACGCCCGTGCGCAGCGTGCGGCCGAATGCTTCGACACGGTTGTCCCCGGTCACGCTGCCGCGCGCGTGACGCACGATGTAGTCATGGAACGCGATCTGGTCGGTGTCGGTCTGGAAGCCGATCAGGTCGTAACAACACAGCGACTTCACCAGTTCCTCATGCGGCGGAATATTCAGCAGGATCTGCGGAGCGGGAAACGGAATGTGCAGGAAGAAGCCCATACGGTTCGTCACGCCTTCCGAGCGCAACGCTTCAGCGAAGGGGATCAGGTGATAGTCGTGGACCCAGATGATGTCGTCGGGTTCGAGCAGCTTGATGAGCTTGTGTGCGAGCCACGAATTGACGCGCCGGTAGCCGGCGTATTCCTCGCGCTCGTAACGCGCCAGATCGGTGCGATAGTGGAACACGGGCCACAGCGTCGTATTCGAGAAACCGCGGTAGTACTGGTCGTAGTCCTTGCGCGTGAGGCCCGCTGTCGCGAACGTGACGGCGCCGTCACGTACGAGCGTCGGCCCGGCGTTCGCGACGGTTTCGCTTACCACGTCGCCGCTCCAGCCGAACCACACGCCGCCAGCGCTCTTCAGCGCGCCGAATATCCCGACTGCCAGGCCGCCCGCCGAGCCCTTCGTCTCAGTGGGCGCCGCCACGCGATTCGACACGACGATCAGCCGGCCCATATTGACTGCCCTCCCTGTATGCGTGCTGTGTCCCGTGACGCGCCGCGTGTGTCCGGTTCAGTTCTTCGACTGATTCGAAACCTGACCGGTTGCGGCCGCCGGCGCATCCGCCACGCCCGCCTTGCTGGCAGTCGCCGTACGCGGGTCGCTCGCCACGCGTTCGCCGCGACTCGCCACCGGATCGGCCTCGGTATGGGCGGCCGTGCTCGATGCCGGCGCCTGCGCGCTTTTCGGCATCCAGTCGAGCGTCCCGCCGTCGACCGTCTCAAGTTCCGCGGACACCTCGGCACGCGCGCGCGGCAGGTACTGCGGATAGTGCGTCTGCACGAAAACGAGCAGACCCTCGCGCACCCGGCAACGCAGATCCCAGTTCAGGCCCGAATCGTTCGAGCTGACGAGCACACGCAACTGCATCGCGCGGTCGGTCGCGTCGGTGACCTGCAGCACCTGCACGCGCCTGTCCCACTCGGGCGCCTGCTCGACGATGCGGCCAAGCTCCTCGCGCAACGGCGCAAGCGGCATCCGGTAGTCGACATGCAGAAACACGGTGCCGATGATCTGCGAGCTGCTCTTTGTCCAGTTGGCGAACGGGTTTTCGATGAACCATTGCAACGGCACGATCAGCCGGCGCTGATCCCACAGCCGCACCGACACATAGGTGCTGGTGATTTCCTCGATGCGCCCCCACTCGCCCTGGATGACAACGACGTCGTCGAGCCGCAGCGGTTGTGACAGCGCAATCTGCAGGCCGGCAATCAGGTTGCCGAGCACTGGCCGCGCCGCGATACCGGCGACGAGACCGGCCACCCCCGCCGAAGCCAGCAGGCTCGCGCCGATCTGCCGCACGTCCGGAAAGGTCATCAACGCCCCGCCGATGCCGACGATCACGATCACAAACATCACCGAGCGCGCCAGCACGCGGGCCTGCGTATGAATGCGGCGCGCCTGAAGGTTATCGGCGGAATCGAGCGGATGAGCCTGAATGATCGCTTCACCAATGGCCGCCGCCGAACGCACGGAGAGCCACGTGAGCGCGCCGATCAGCGCGAAAGCCGCGCCATCGCGCAGTGGCAGGATGAAGCGCAGGGTGTCGGGGGCTTCCGCCCAGACGAGTTCGACCAGAAGGATCGCAAGGACGAACAGCGCGGGCTTGTCGATATAGCGCAGGATCACGCTGATGACCGGATACGGTCCCGCAATCCGCTTGAGCACGCGCCCGCCGATCCGGTGCACACCGATCGCAAACAGCACCGCGAGCGCCGTCACGATGGAGGTGCCGAACCAGCCGTGCAACGGCGCATCACCGAGGTTGGGCAGGTCTTCGATCTTGAGCATGAGGGGCGTCTTCCTCGTTGGGTTGCGGGGAAACGGATCCGCCTGCCTGCGGCGCAGACCGGGTCGCCTGATGACGACAGCGCGCGACAGGCACACCACACCGCGGCGACAGGAAACGCCGAAGACGCAGGCGGGCGGGCGGCGCTGTCTGCGCGCGGCCCGCTAAAACTCGAACCCGGTCAGACGCGACCCGGCCGCCCGTTCAGCTGCCCGTCTTGCAAGGAAATGCCTTGCCGAGCCCGAGCGAAATTGCCGTGCTCGCGTTGTAGCCCGCCACCATCGGATTCTCCGCGATGTATTTGCGGACCGCGTCGGTCAACTGCTGCGAGTGCGCATCGGGCGGCAGGCAGAAATACTGCCCGACACGCGGGCCCGTCGTGCCGCCGATCGCGTCGATTGTGTTGAAGACGCCGTCCGCCACTCCCTCGATATACGCGCCGCACGCGCTACGCGACGCCACGTCGGTTTTTGTACACAGCTTGTTGAGGTCGCCTCCCGTGAACGCGGCTGCCGAAAGCGGTACGGCGAGCGCGCTGGCGCAAATCAAAACCCGCAGCATAGTTTCCCTTTTATGTGAGCGGTATGAGGAGCAGTGTCGAGCGGTCTGACGCCGCATCTGATCGGCGCGGCACCGGTCGCCGCGCCAAGGCTGCTATTTTGCACTTTTACTGCGCGGCTGGGGTGCTCGCAGGCATCTGCTTCTGGGTCTGCTGCATGCGCGCCGTCAGTCCTTCGATGACGTCCGGCTCCTTGTACTGTTTCGCGAAATCGAGCGCCGTCATGCCGATCTGGTTTTTCACGTTCATGTCTGCACCGTTGTCGAGCAGCAGCTTGACCGTCGAGACGTGCCCGCCGCGGGCCGCCATCATCAGCGGTGTCGTGCCGTTCGGCGAACCGGCGTCGACATAGGCCGAATGGTCGAGCAGAAGCTTCACGATCTCGTCGTTGCCGTTCGCGGCCGCGTAGTGCAGCGGCGCCCAGCCTTTCTTGTTCACCTCGGCACCCTTCTCGATCAGGATCTTCACGATGGTGACGTCGTCGTTCAGCGCGGCCATCATCATGGCGTTCTCGCCCACCTTGTCGGTGATTTCGATGTCGGTCTTCGAGTTCGCGATCAGTGCGGCGACGACCTTGTCCGACTTTTCACGCGCGGCGATCACGAGAAGCGGCATGCCCTGGTTGTCGGTCAGGTTCGGGTCCATGCCCTGCGCAAGCTGCTTGTTGACTTCCTTGACGTCGTCGAACTTCACCGCCTTGATCATCGTGTCGGCCGGGGTGGCCTGAGCGGGCAGCGCGCCGAGCACCGCGAACGCCATGCCGCCCGTGATCGCCAGACGGGCGAGACGGGTCAGCCCGCGCCGCGCCGCCGAATGCGCGCCGGATTCGCGTGGGCCGCGATAACCGGTCGAGGCGTTTCCATTTCCACGTGTCTGAGTCGCAATATTTTTCATAGATTACTTTAGGAAACTTCCCTATCCATTTGATCGTTATGAATTTTTTCGTCAGGCGGAGACAGGCTCCGGAATCCTGAACAGGCGGAAAAAATTCTGTGTCGTCGCGCTGGCGAGATCGGCTTCGGCCATCTCACGCTGCTGCGCGATGAAGCGTCCGACATAACTTACGTACGCAGGTTCATTAGGCTTGCCGCGATACGGGACCGGCGCGAGGTACGGCGAATCGGTTTCGATCAGGAGACGCTCGAGCGGCACCCGGCGAGCAACGTCCTGTACGTCGGTCGCGCTCTTGAATGTGACGATGCCCGACAGCGAGATGTAAAAATTCTGTGCAAGCGCCTTTTCCGCGACATGCCAGGGCTCGGTGAAACAGTGCATCACGCCGCCCGGCACGCCCGCGCGCTCTTCTTCCATCAGGCGCAGCGTGTCTTCCCACGACGAACGCGTATGGACGATGAGCGGCTTGTTCGTCGCGTGCGCGGCGCGGATATGCGTGCGAAAGCGCTCCCGCTGCCATTCCATGTCGGCGATCGTACGGCCTTCAAGGCGGTAGTAGTCAAGGCCCGTTTCGCCGATTGCGACCACCTTCGGGTGTGCCGCAAGCTCGACCAGCTCCGCCACCGACGGCTCCTGCACGTCCTCATGGTCCGGATGCACGCCGACCGACGCGTACACGTTGTCGTAGGAGCGGGCGATTTCCAGCACCGATGGCAGCGTTTCGAGATCGACCGAGACGCACAGCGCGTGCGTGACCGAGTGCGAGCGCATGTTTTCCAGCACCTGCGGCAGGCGGTCCGCGAGTCCTTCGAAATTGATATGGCAGTGTGAGTCGACAAACATGGTGGTGTCCTGCAAGTGTGGCGGGTCTGCGGTGAGCCTGTGGTGGCGCTGCGGGTGGCGCTTCGGGCGGCTCTTCAGGCAGCGCTGTCGAGCCGCAGCCCGAGGATCACGAGATCGCGCTCGACGCCATCCAGCACCGCCACACGCGGCAGCGTGCCCCAATCGGTAAAGCCAAAGCTGTGGAAGAGGCGCAGGCTGGGCTCATTGTGGCCGAAGACGAAACCGAGCACGCTATCGATCTCGAGACCGGGCGCCGCCTCCAGCGCGGCGGCCAGCAACATTTTGCCGAGCCCCTTGCCACGGGCGGCTTCGTCAAGATAGATGCTCACTTCGGCAGTCCGCGAATAGGCCGGGCGGCCGTAGAAATCCGAAAAGCTGAGCCACGCGATCACCCGGCCGCCTTCTTCGACCACCCACAGCGGACGCGTCTTCGGCCCATGCGCGTGAAACCACGCCTCGCGGCTTTCGACGCTCACCGGCTCCAGATCCGCCGTGACCTGGCGCGACGGCACAGTCGAGTTATAGATGGCAACGATGGCGGGCAGGTCGTCGAGCGTGGCGTCGCGGTATTTAAGACTCATGGTTTCGATGTGAAAAAGACGACGATAAAGCAGTCCGATTGACCGGGTGAATTTGACTACGCAAACAGATCGCGGTAACCGATAAACAGTTCTTCGAACACGAGGCGCGCGTTCAGCGGATGGTTCTCGACGGCCCGCTGGCGTGTCACGGTCCTCATGAAGCGGGCAAAGGCGCTCGCGTCCACCTGAGCGGCGCAGCGCGCCAATGCCGCGGAGGCGTCCGGAAAATAGCGTGGCGCGCCTGCCGCGCGCTGCGCCAGCAGGTCGTAGAGCCAGCGCTGCAGCCAGCCGAGGACAAGCGGTACGGGCAGTTTCTGCAGCGTCTCGCCACAGGCGAACGCATCGCAGTTCGGGCCGGCAGCCAGTTGCCTGAGCGTCCAGTCGCGCAGCGCGCGGCTTTCGTCGCTGGCGAGCGCGAGCGCTGTGAGCGGCGCGCCGCCGGCTTCGGCGAGCAGCGCGGGTGCAGCGTCGATGCCTTGCGCCGCCAGCCACGCGGTAGCGGCCTCCGGTGCGGGCGTCGGCATCGGCCACTGGCGGCAACGGCTGATGATCGTCGGCAGCAACCGGTCGATGCGTGCCGATACCATCAGGAACACCACGCCGGCCGGCGGTTCTTCGAGCGTTTTCAGGAGCGCGTTCGCCGCCGCGACGTTCAGCGCCTCGGCGGGATAAAGAACGACCACGCGCGCGCCGCCGCGATGCGAACCGACGCCGACGAAGTCCAGCAGCGCCCGCACCTGCTCGATCCTGATTTCCTTGCTGGGCGCGCGGGCTTTCTTGCCGTTGCCGTCGTCGGCGTCGGCCTTTTCGGCCTTGGCGTCTTCCGCGGCAGCAAAGCCGGATTCGGCCGCGAGCGCTTCGGGCAGCACGATCCGGTAGTCCGGGTGATTGCCCTGCGTGAACCAGTTGCAGGCGACGCATTTTTCGCACGGTTCGCCGTTCGCGAGCGGCGCTTCGCACAGCAACCCTTGCGCCAGGTGTTGCGCAAAGCGCAGCTTGCCGATGCCGCCCTGTCCATGGAGCAGCAGCGCGTGCGGCCAGTGCGCTCGCAACTGTTGCAGGCGGTCCCAGTCATCGGTTTGCCACGGATAGATCATCGTTTATCTTTTGATTCAATCGGTTAGACGTGGTTTTTCATTTGTTGGGCGAAATAAAGACGCGCCCATAAAATCTGCTTATATTTTTACAAAATCAAATACTTGCGATGATTTCATGAAGCTGTTTCTGGATCTGGGCAATGGTGTGCGTCGAATCGATGACGGCAAACCGGTACGGCGCCTCTTCGACGCGCCGCAGATATTCGTCGCGTGTCCTTGTAAAGAACGCGTCGGATTCGCTCTCGAAACGGTCCGGCTCGCGCACGGCACCCCGCCGTTCGCTGGCCGTCTCCGGCGACAGGTCGAACAGTATCGTCAGGTCCGGCTGAAAACCGCCCTGCACCCACCGCTCCAGCGCCTCGAGCTTGTCGCGCGGCAGGCCACGCCCACCGCCCTGGTACGCAAAGGTCGCGTCGGTAAAACGGTCGGACAGCACCCAATCGCCCCGCGCCAGAGCCGGCTCGATCACCTCGGCCAGATGCTGGCGGCGCGCCGCGAACATCAGCAGCGCCTCCGTCTCGAGGTCCATCGGCTGATGCAGCAGGATCTCACGCAGCGCTTCGCCAAGTTTCGTGCCCCCCGGCTCGCGCGTCATGACGACGGCATGTCCGGTCGCCGCGACCTTTTCGGCCAGACGGTCGCGGAACCAGCCCAGATGGGTCGTCTTGCCGGCGCCATCGATGCCTTCGAACGTGATGAATTTGCCCCGCGCCATCATTGTCCTCGGATGTATTTGTCGACGGCCTTGTTGTGATCGTCGAGTGTGTCAGAAAAGATACTGCTGCCGTCGCCGCGCGACACGAAGTACAGCGCCGTGGTCTGCGCCGGGTTCAGCGCGGCCTGCAGCGACGCGACGCCGGGCAGCGCGATCGGTGTCGGCGGCAGGCCCATGCGGGTGTAGGTATTGTAGGGAGTGTCCGTCTGCAGGTCGCGCTTCTTCAGGCGCCCCTCGTAACTGTCGCCGAGGCCGTAGATCACGGTCGGATCGGTCTGCAGGGGCATGCCGACCCGCAGCCGGTTCGCGAAAACCGCCGACACCATCGGCCGGTCGGAGGCCTTGCCGGTCTCCTTTTCGATGATCGACGCCATCGTCAGCGCGTCGTACGGCGTCTTGTACGGCAGGCCGGGGGCGCGCGCGGCCCAGGCTTCGTCAAGGCGCAGCTTCATCAACCGGTAGGCGCGCCGGTAAATGTCGAGGTCGCTCGTGTCCTTGTCGAACAGGTAGGTATCGGGGAAAAAGAGACCCTCGCCGTTACCGATCGGGGCTTCCGGCGCGCCGATCGCCGCCAGCAGGTCGGCGTCGCTCATGCCGGCCGTGTCGTGCTTCAGCGCGGGGTTGGCGTCCAGTTCGGCGCGCATATGACGGAAAGTCCAGCCCTCGATGATGGTCGCAACGTATTCGTTGACGTCGCCGCGCGCCAGCTTTTGCAGCACCTCATAAGGCGTGATGCCGGCCTTGAATTCATAGTTGCCGGATTTCAGCTGACTTTGCAGGCCAAGCAAACGGGTCATCAGCACAAAGAGTTCAGGTTCGACCGGCACGCCGCCACGGTTCAATTGCGCGGTCACACTGCGCAGGCTGCTGTGCGGCTTGATCGTCACGTCGAGCTGTGCAGGGGTCAGGTCAATTGGACTCGTGGCCCAGTGATACACGCCGGCAACGGCGGCTGCCACCAGCGTGACCAGGATTACGCCGGCGATGAGACATTTCTTCAGGAGGGACACGACAAGGAACGGTTTGGGGTTAAGACAGCAAGCAATTGATTTTGAACAGGAAAGTCTCGCGCCAGTCAGCTTTGAGGCGTTGCCTGTTTATAGGCTTTTCGGCCCTTTTCGCCCTGTATTGTATAGATGTGGGCACGAACTGGGCACATCAATCCCTCCCCACATCGGCAGCGCCATCACCTTGCGGGCCGACCTGTCGCCGACCTGGCACGTTGATAGACACTCAATGGAGCTTGTTGTTCATCGCCGGCCGCTTTGGACCAGTCTTGCGCGGTGGCAGCGGACGAGGCTCGGCGTCCATCTCCCCAGCGGGAAACCGGGGCCCGGTTACGACATGAGCGGCCGCGAACTTTCCGGCACGGCGACACGGCAAAGTTGGCCGATGCATCGACATATACGTTCAACTGGCCTTAGCGAAAGGAGATCGAGGCAATGTCGATGGCAACCAGCAGCGGCTCGTCAATCTTCTGGCCATCAGCGTCACGAGCGAACACGCGCCGGGCCGTCGGCACCAGGATGCCGTCAAAGTCCTGATAGTTCGACGCATAGTTTGCGCCGGTAGCGCCACCCATGACGTCCACGGTGTAATCATGGCGCCGCAGCAGACCATCCGGACCGAAGTACGAAATCTGCTCGCGTGAATGCGTTTCGATGGAACCTGGGAACGTCACTTTCAAGCGCCGCCATTGCTCACCGTCTTCATGCCACGGCGACAACTCCTCGGTCGCGACACCGGGATACGTATAGAGAAACGGCGTGCTGAAATAGGTCCACAGCGCATAACTGCAGAAATATGCCGCATGAAGATCGTCCCAGGGCGTCTGCTGGCTATGACCGGCGAAGGATGAACGCGGATTGTCGCGACTCTCGAGTACGCGCCCATCGGTCGATTCGACGGCGATGCGGCCCGGGGTAAAGGAGGAGTGTCGATCGGGCGCTGTGAAAGAGCGGATTTCGACACGCTGGGCGTGCATATCTATTGCGGCGACAATGTGCCTGAACATATCTGGCTTCTGTTTGATATGCCAGATGGCCCCTGTGATTGACATTTCGGCTTCGAGCGTTCTGAACGCATTCCAACGCGCAAGGCCTCCATGGGCCTCAATAGCCAGCTTCAAAAGATCATTTGTCATGTCGTTTCCTGTAGGGCGGGTCTGCTCCGGTGGCCTATCGCCTGTCCGATGCAGGTTCCTGAACTGCGGTGATGCGCGCCGGGATGGTGGAGCGACTCGTGTCAGCCCGCCGTCACCAGACGACGAGAGCCGCTCGCCCGCACCGTAGGTCCCCTCTCGTGGGATACGGGTATCGAACGCCTCCAGCACGAACGCCGTCTTCTGCGCAGAGATCGCCGGTAGCACGTGTCCGGCAGGCGTCCGTTCAGCCGCCCAGCACTTCCAGCATTTGCGCATTCAAGCCATTGACGAAAGCATGCTCGCCGGGTCCCGGGTTCTCGCGGAACTGCTTCGCACCTTCAACCAGAACCTCATCCACATCCGTTCCGAGGACAGCGATCGTTTCGTCGATGAAGGTGTCAAGCGGCATCGCCTGTTCGGCCTCGCGGCTGTTCATGAGGTCCGTGCGCACCCAGGGCGGTGCGATCTCGAGTACGCGAACCTTCGTGTTCTGCAGCATGAAGCGTTGCGAGAGGATGTACGAATGCAGCGCCGCCTTGGTCGACGAGTACACCGCCGTCACGGCCAGCGGAACGAAAGCCAGGACCGAGCTGGTATAGGCGACGACAGCGTCGTTCCTGGTCTTGAGGTGATCGATCAGCGCGGACGTCATGCGGATCGGCCCCATGAGGTTGGTCGTGATGGTGGACACCATCAGCGCGTCGTCGATGTGGCCACCCGCCTCGTCAGGCTGCATGATCCCCGCGTTGTTGATCAGCACGTTGAGATCGGGATAGTCCGCGATCAGTTGTGCCGCCACCTTGCCGATGCTGGCCGGGTCGGCAATGTCGAGCTCGATTGCAGCCATACCGGGATTCGCCGCCACCACCTCGTCGAGATGGCTGCGCCGGCGCCCGCTGATGATGACCTTGTTGCCGCGCTTGTGGAGCGCCTCGGCCAGCCCGCGGCCAATGCCCGAACCGCCGCCCGTGATGAAGATCGTGTTTCCGGTGAGTTTCATGATCGTTTCCTGTTGAAGTTGCTGTAGATGGGGGTTGCGCGGTCAGGCGGGGAACTGGTCGCCGAACATCGGCAAGCCGCTCACGGATTCGCCCCGGCTCGCTTCGTCCTGAAGGACGTCCCAGTGTTCGGCGAGCTTGCCGTCTTCGAAGCGAACGATGTCGGCTGCAATCCACGCTGCGGGCCTGCCGATCCCACTGAAGCGGCCATGCGCGATGACATAATCACCGTCGGCCACTATCAGATGGTTCTCGTAGCGCGCGGTGTCAGGCAGCGTGCGAACCAGGTCGAACAGGCCGTCGCGTCCCGGCGCAATATGGGCGCTATGCTGAATGTAGCGGTCGGACCAGAAGCGCTCAGCTGCCATGTAGTCGCGCTTGTTGAACAGGGTGTCGAACGCTTCCAGCACAAGCGCCTTGTTCTGTTCAGGGGTTGTCTTCGTCATGTCACAGTCCTCTTTGAAGGTTCAGATGACGACGCGCTCAGGCGTCAGATAACCGTTGTGCCCCCTGCTGCCTGAACATTCAGGTAAAGAGGGTTATACTTAAGACAATGGTGAATGACATTGTCATTGAGGTGGAGTGTGAGCGGCCGCGCTGTCAATGTCAATGGTGATCGACATTGTATTTTTCGATGGATCTTATTGGGTCGCTATCGGCCGAAGGGAGGGGAAGTGGGTGTTTCCAGGCAGCAGGCGATTGAAAACCGGCGCGCGATCGTGGCAGCCGCCGAGAAGCTGTTTCGCGAGCGCGGCGTCGATGCGGTCGGGCTCGCCGAGCTGATGAAGGCGGCGGGCTTTACGCAGGGCGGTTTCTACAACCACTTCGAATCAAAAGACGCGTTGGTCGCCGCAGTCATGGAAAAGGCGATGGAAGATGGTGGAGAGACTTTTGCCTCCATACTCGAAAACGCCAGGTCGGCTGACGCCGATCCGGTCAGGCAACGGATCGAGTGGTACCTCTCGCCCGAGCATCGCGCGAATATCGATGCGGGGTGCCCCTTGTCGGGTTTTGTGGGCGACGCCCGACGGCTCGGCGACGTGGCGCGCGGCTCTTACGTGGAAGGTCTCGCGGCGAACCTCAAACAATTCGCCAAGGTCATCGAAGAGACTGAGGGGATCAACGAAGGCAGCCGCCGGAAGGCGATCGCTTTGTTCAGCCAGATGGTCGGTACGTTGCTGCTTTCGCGTGCTGTTGCAGACGTTGACCCGGCTCTCGCGGATGAAATTCTTGACGAGGGTCGCGAGCATCTCCTCGCCGCCGCGGATGCGCAACGCGGAAAACCGTCACGTAGACATTCGCGCCGAGCGTAGACCACCACGGCATCAAAGGCTTTCGAGCGATGAAATCACACCAGGGGCGTGCACTTGCAGAACGCTGGAGTTTTGCAAGGCCGTTGCCCGAGCGGTTCGGTTTCCCGATTGTCGAGTCGTCTGGCTGCTATCGCGGCGCTGATCTCCCTCCTGTGGCACAGGGTCAGCGACGAACTCCCGCACCCGAACGGCGCCTATTCGGCTTCCCATCCGGCTTGACGAGCGTTTTGATAGAAATCGCGTCGCGTTCCAGCGCGAGCGGCAGCTCTGCCTTCAAAAGCTCGATCCACGCCCGCGTCTTCGCTTCGAGAAACTTCCTCGAGGGCATCAGTACATAAACACCGACATCAGGCGAGCGCCACTGAGGCAAGACATGCACGAGGTCGCCTCTGCGCAACTCATCCAGCACAGCAAATCCCGGCAACAGCGCAATGCCTGGTCCGCTGCAAGCCGAGCGCCGAACCACTTCTGGATAATCGCCGACCAGCGGCCCCGCAGGCTGAATCGAATGCGTCGTCTTCCCATCCGTCAACTCCCAGGCGAGTGTGGTCGACGAGTTGACGAGGCGCAGGCAAGTTGGATTTCTTGCAGTCTGGCCGTTGACGTAGAGGTAACTTCCTCGACTTGCACTCCCATCGTACGCGGCAGTTACAGTCCCAGAAGGCGACGACCTTGCAGCCCTTGACGCGCTGGTGGCCGCCGAAGCCCAGATTGTCGCCGCCCTTTTTGGCCGCGTTGGTGGTGCCGCCGCCGTGGGTGACGCGCATCTATGCAGCCAGATTTAGAATTTACCGGGGCGTTGTTGAGCCAGCCAGTCTGGTGTGCGGCATCCGTTGCTCGACGGGCGGCACTCCGCTTTCTGTCAGGACGACCAGATACTTTGCGCTTGTTTTCCGATGTTGCCGGGCCTCCCGATAAGCCGCGCTTTCATGCCAACTTTTTGCGGCATCCCTTGAGGGGAACTCATAGACCGTTACTCCCTGCACGGGACCCTGTCCTTCCAGGATCAGGAACCGGCCATGATCCATTAGAACCCGGGCCTTGTAACCCGTCAGCGTTTCATTCACGCGCTGCCAATACGTATTGAGCGCCCCCTGGTCGACAATTTCACGGCAAATGGCGACGACGTAGACAGGCTTGTCGGCGCTGCGTTGACTGACAGGAGCGACCCCACTCTCCACGACCATGCCGAGATAGTCGTTGCCATTCGTTCGGTCTTTGCGGGCCTCTACGTATGCGTCACCGTTGAACCACTCGACCGTCTGCTCAAAGGGAGGGAACTCAGCTATGACAACTCCCTCGACGCGCTCATCCTGATCCGCGTCGAGCACCTCGCAGGGGCCATACCCTGCGAGCACATCGACATTATTCCTGGGGTAGACCGCCGGCGCGTCCCGCCAGTAGCGCTCAAGTCCCGCCCGGTTTCTCACCGCCTGGCAGATGTAAACAAGATAATTAGACATGGTGTGCACCTCCTCTCTTCGTTGATGCCCAGGTCCGCTTTGGGCGTGCGCAGCGTATATCGTTTCAAAAGGCGGCGTCATGGAGGCAATCCGTAGGCGGCGTAACGAGGCCACGCTGGCCGGGCAGACCGGCACCGGCAAGAGCCACATGGCGCAGGCCTTCGGTCATTGTGCTGCCCGCCAGGGGCACAACGTCCTGTTCATCTCGCAGACCGAACTGTTCAAGCGACTGAACGCCGCGCGCGCCACGGGCTGCTACGACAGAAAATTCCAGCAGTTGGCCTGGGTGCCGCTGCTGATCGTCATCGACTTCGCCCTCAGCCACTGCGTGTGCCCCTCGACGAGGACTTGCACGTTCTTATCGCGGCCCGCTCCGCGCTCCTTGACCATCCTGACGTCAAACCTCGACCTCGAGGAATGGGGCGCCGCCTTCTCCGATAACCGGGTGCTCGGCGTCGCGACGCTCGACCCGCTACGCCACGGCGCCTACCGCCTGGTGTTCGAAGGCACTAGTCGGCGAGACCCGAAACCGATGCCCGAACCGCCCGAAAATCCGGTTGCCAAAACCGGCAAAAACCGCAATCTCGAAACCGTTCGAATCCGCGTTTTACTCCCGTTTCTACTGGCCTCATTACGCCGTCCATCGACAATGTAGCATCGCTCACTGTCAGTTTCTGTCAGGAGGTTTCGCCTCGCTATACTCGTCACTTAACTGAACGTAGAAGTCGCGGATCAAGTCGGCGCGCCTCGCGGGGTAGCTCTCGGCATTGACGTAACCGGTCGCAAGCCGCCTGCACGTTCGAATCGCCGACCGGAGTGGCGGAGCGCGTCATTGCGATGGAACCAGATGGCATTGCGCGGCGTCACGGAAACGCCGGAATCGTCGGGTCCGTTCCCTGGATGTCGGCCTCGGCGTGATGCAGCTTGATCACCTCCTCGATTTCTTCGACGCGATCTTTCGCGACGTCGACCATCATCAGCAGTTCGCCTTTTTCTATAGCCTGTTTAAAGCGCTTGAGCCGCGTATTCGGTACATCGACGCCAATCATCGTCGCCGTCCATGCACCAAAGCCGGCGCCACAGAGCGTGATTGCCACGACCGCGCCGCCTGCGATCGTCAGGCCCGCCGGCGGGAACGCCAGTGCGACCAGTCCGACCAGCGTCCCCGTGAGGCCGCCCATCGCCGCCCCTCTCGCGAGGGCGGGCAACAGATCGCTTCGTTGCGCCAGGGTTGCTTCCGGTAAATCCTTGAGCGGCAGATTGTGATTGGCGATCACGTGGATATGTCGCCACTCGACCCGCAATAACAGAAGTTCGTTGATGATCATCTGTGCACTATGCACATTCGGCAATAGAAAATAGATACGTCTCATGTCCTTCTCCCGAACGGTGGTTCACCAGTCCCGAAGCATCGGGAAGGTGTCTTGTCCATACCGCAACCCGAGTGAGGTTATTCCCGAAGAACTGGCGTGTTGGCGACCAACCGGGAATAAATCGCCCGTACTTGCGATTTGATTCGGGTTCACTGATCGGAGTGGGTGACGCGATCGCCAATGCATCATGTTTTGCCTGCAACCTTGATAGCTTTGGGAATAAGCAGCGCCCATTCCCGGTATTCCGTAGTGTGAGCGCGCCTGATGAAGACTGCAGCGTTTCGATCCTCTCACATTGAAACGAGCAGAGAAAAGGAGACCGCGGCGTCCAACCTTCTCGCCCACTGGATTCTGGTCGGTTGCGATGCATACGACGAGTATGTGTTTGCGCCATCGATCAACGAATCCTATAGCAGCGAATGGTGGCTTTGCGTCGAGCCTCTTTTCGACAGGCAAAGCTTCTACGACGCATGTGATCCGATCGAACCCGGTTGAGTCTTTCGGGCGCTTCATGATGCAGAATCAGCAACTTCCTGTCATTTAAACTGGAGTCCAAAGTGAATAGACCAACCATGATTCTCGCCCTGATTCTCGTCGCCGGAGCGGGCATTGCGATCAACGCGCAGGCTCAAGAAAAGACCCGGGCGCAGGTGCGGCAGGAGCTGATTGAGGCCGAACGCAACGGTCTGAATTTCGTGAGTGACACGTCGTACCCCGACGTTGCGCCAATCTTTGAACAGCAGGTCGCGCGGCTCAAGCAGCAAAACAGCGACAGTGGGATGGGTGTTGCAACGACAGGCACAAGCGATGCCGGCCACATCAAACGGGAGACGCCTCCTTCAGATCCGTCAGCCTGCGTTGGACCTGTCAGCTTCTGCACGATTTATTCCGGCTCTTGAGCCACACGTCGACGTGCTTCACTAGTCCCCCGGCAAACCGGGTCCCTTGTTTGAAGGAGTCAAGATCATGAAAAAGCTTGCCCTGCTGGCGTTGACGCTCAGTGCGGTCGTCAGCTCCACAGTGACTTTTGCACAGTCCGCGTCCGTCCCGCTCACCCGAGCACAGGTCCGCGCCGATCTCATCAGGCTCGAACAGGCCGGATACAATCCGTCGGCTGTCAACGACGTGACCTATCCTGCCGATATCCAGGCTGCGGAGGCGAAAGTAGCCGCCCAGGACGCTGGGCAGCAAGCCGCCACGCCCCAGCAGCAGAAAAGCGACAGTGGCATGGGCGCCGAAATGAAAGGCACGAGCGACTCCGGCCACAAAAAGCAAGATACGCCTCCCTCAAATCCGTCGACCTGCGTCGGACCTGTCAGCTTCTGCAATCTTTATTTCGGCTCTTGAGCCACACGCCATCGTGCTTCGCTAGAAGTGATTTCATAAACGCCCCGTGTTAACTTCTCGTGTGCCGTGTTAACTTGCCTGGCATGGCACAACGAGAAAAACTTGCAGAAGAGCAAGGGTACGAAGCCTTCGAAACGCCGCAACATGAAAGCTTGGCAAGTCGGGGCGTCCGTGCTGACGAAGCTTCCGGGAACCCGCGCCGTTGCGCGCTCGTTGCAAGCTTGTCCCCTGCGAGGAAGGCAAGTAGACATGCGGTTTCCGGAGGTCCAGCGGGTAGACAGAAATCACATGCTATTCACGCGCTTTCGGTCGGGATCCCACACCAGTGCACCGATCTGCTGCCGTCACTTCGTGTACGGAAAACGCAGGGACACCGCAATCGCCGGCGAAGAAGAGAAAACTGGCTAGACGCGCGACGGAGTATGCTGTTCGGCGCAAGAAATACTGCTGATCGCGCACCTCAATCCCATCGAGCGCCGCGGACCGACGCGATCCTCGGCGGAAATCCTGAACCCCATAAACTAGAAGCTGTTCAACTCATCGCTGATGCGTGAGTCGCGTGCGCTCGATTTCGTCAGTCGCTTGATCGACAATAGTAATATTCCTGCAGGCACGCTTCGAAAGATCCAGCTCCACAGTGATGTGTCAAGGCACGTGGTCGCCGGGCTTGGCGTCGCAAGCAACTGAGGTCCGGGCTGGCGTTTCTCAAAAGGCTCCACGACCTTGCCGGCAAGACGATGGATGCATGACCAAACACGCATTGCAACAACCTCGAACCGGGCCCCGCCGGTCGGTGTCCCAACGAGATGCCTCTGATCGAGAGGGTGGAGCGCAGATCATGTCGCACTTTCCCAGTTTTCAAAGATGGCGGCCGGCGGGAGTGCGATCGGTTCGGCTGACCACCGGACTGGTGCTGTTCACCTATGTAGCGACACATCTCCTCAATCATTCGCTGGGGAATATCTCGCTCGCGTGGCTGGAGCGTGGTCTGCTTGTACAGAAGTTCATCTGGCAGGGATGGCTTGGAACAGGCGTGCTGTACAGCGCGCTACTGACGCATTTCTTCCTCGGTCTGTGGGCTCTGTACGAGCGACGCTCGGTGCATTGGAATTGGGGTGAGGCGACGCAACTCGTCCTCGGCTTGTGCATTCCGCCGCTGCTAGCCAACCATCTCGCCAATACGCGGGTCGCATTTGCCGCGTTTGGCCTGAACAAGGGTTACGCGCAGTTGTTGTACTCGTTCTGGATCGCTTCGCCGTTCTTCGGCTGGGCGCAGCTAATCCTGTTGGTGGTCGCATGGTCGCATGGGTGTTGTGGCGTCTGGTTCTGGTTGCGGTTAAAGCCATGGTTTGGGGTGTGGCGGAGCGTGCTGCTGAGCGTCGCCGTGCTGCTCCCGGTGCTCGCGCTGCTAGGCTTCCTGCAAGGCGGGCGGGAAGTGATCGCGCTTGCGCAGGATCCCGTCTGGCGCGCCACGGCGACTCGGCCAGCGGTCCTCGGGACAGAATTGCAAAATCTCTGGCTCGCCGATCTGCGCAACGACTTTTTGCTCTTCGATGGTGGTGCGCTGCTGTTGGTACTTGGAGCGCGGCTGCTGCGCACCATCCGGGAGCGTCGGCACGGACGGCTCTGCATCTTGTATCCAGACGGGCACAAGGTATTCGCGCCGCTTGGATTTTCGGTGCTGGAAGCCAGCCGGATGGCCGGCGTCCCCCACGCCAGCACGTGCGGTGGCCGTGCCCGATGCACATTGTGCCGGGTGCGCGTGCTCAGCGATGTGCCGCTGCCCACGCCAGCCGAGGCGGAGCGGCGTGTCCTGGAGCGACTGGGAGTTGACTCGCAGACAGTGCGTCTTGCGTGCCAGTTGCGGCCAATCCATGATCTCTCCGTGTGGCCACTGGTGCCGCCGGCCGCATCCATGGCCTTCCTGCAACCGCGTCAGCGGGACGTGATGCCGCAAGAGCGATTCGCGGCGTTCATGTTCGTGGACATGCGGGGTTCCACACAGCTTGCGGCGGCGCAACTACCGTTCGACAGCATATTCGTAGTCAGTCGCTTCCTTAGCGCTGTCTGTGCCGCGGTGGTCCAGGCGGGGGGGATACCAAACCAGTTCATGGGCGACGCTGTGCTCGCGATCTTTGGCTTACGCAGCGAGCCGGCCATTGCCTGCCATCAGGCGCTCTGCGCGGTGCCGTTGGTGGCAGCCAACATCGATCAACTCAACGCTGCGCTCGAGCAGCAGCTGCAAACGCCCATCCGGTTTGGTATTGGATTGCATTGCGGCCGGGCTGTAATGGGTGAGATTGGCTTTCGCGACCATGTGACATTCACGGCAATTGGTGACCCACTGAACGTGGCCTCGAGACTTGAGGAACTGACAAAAGAAATCGCTTGCGATGCTATCGTGTCCGAACAGGTATTCCAGCATGCCGGCGTTTCGGCGGCAGACCTGCCGCAGCTTGATGCACACCTGAAAGGCCGCCATGACCCGGTTCCTGTCCGTGTGCTGTCGAAGGCATCCCAGATGCCTCAGACCTGACAGCACTTCGCGATATTGTGTGGCACTCAGCACACGCCGCGAAAAAGGGGTAGTGTCGACAGCGAGCGGGCGCCAAACGGAAGCGCATTAACGACTCTTGATGCTTAGGATACCGATGTCCTGAGAGGATGGTAACTACGTCTGGCCGCACGAATATGGCAACAACAGGCGACCCGCTAGAGAGCCCCGTAGTGAATCTCGATGCCTGAGCGTTGCTCAATCGTGTTGTAGTTTGTTGCGAGCCAGGCGCCCGCCTCCGCCCTGCCCTTCTCGTGAAGAAAGCAGAGGTAGTCCCAGTCGGCATTGAGCTTGCCTGACACGCCGAGCGCAGGCAACATGCGCTCGGCTACGCTGTCACAGCCAAACAAGCGAGAGCGCACCTACTTGATGGTAATCGTCTGCTTCATATATGGGTGTATGGCGCAGAACACCTTGTAGACACCCGGTTTATCGAACTTGAACTGAAAGGTGTCGTTCTGATCGAGCGCGCCGGAGCGGAACAGGCCGGCATCGTTGACAACCGTATGCGGTTCGCCATCGAGATTTTTCCAGGTCACGGTCGACCCAGCATTGACCGTGAGCGACATCGGCGAAAACATGAAGTTCTTTATCACGACGACATTGGACTCCTGCGCCTGCACAGCGGAGAAGTCAGCCGATGCGGCCATGAACATCGCGACTCCGGCGGAGACCACAATGGCGCGGCGAAGGGTAGTGGCTGGCATGACATGGCTCCTGGTTTATAGCACGGTGCGGCAATTCAAACGAGTGTCGCGTCGGTAAGTGTCGCCTTCAGCGGGTGGCGCACGATCTTGATGCTGGTCACGCCAAGCATCCTCGGAAGCTGATCGCTCGCCACCTTGAGCGGCCCAGGTCCGGGGCCGTTGCCGGCCGT